>JBBIJJ010000112.1:0-10995 GCA_037446035.1 Burkholderiales bacterium | reverse complement strand
CGACCCCGAGACCGTCGCGCGACTGGCACCCGCTGCGGGCGCGGCAGCGAGTTTCGTCTGGCGCAAGTTCGACGGCACCGGCGCCGAGCGACTGCCGACGCGCGCCGACCTCGACTGGCTCGCGCGCGAGCATGCGGACGCCCGGCTCATGCTCTACGCCAAACGCGGGGCCGCACTCGCGCGCGAATACAAGTGGCTCGGCAGCCATCGCTATGCAGTGATCCTAAATTCGGCAGTTGGCGTCACGTCGAAACGGCAGAAAGCCAGCATTCATGCGGGTTTCAAGCCGATTCTGACGACTGCGGAGCAGTTCCAAACGGGTGATGGTCGTGGTCACTACAAGCCTCTGGCGCGAATACGTTTCTCGGTACTTCACCGACTTTAAGTGCCGTTTCTAGGGTGATGAACCTCGCTGCGGCCGACGAAGCGAGGCTGCGCGCGCGTTACGAGGCGATCTGCGCCCGCTTTGGCTGGCCGGCACCGTATTGATGCCGGTCGGCGACGAGCGCTTCGCCGACCGCCGCGCGCCCGGAGGCAAGGCAGGCCAGCGGTTCATGCCCGGTTCGCGGGATTGCGCGGCCGCGGCGCCCGGCTTAACGGATCGAAGCCGTGCCGCCGCAGGGCGCGCGCCGGCTGCGCGACACCGGCGTCATCGCGAGACATCGCCACAGGAGATCTGTCATGCGACTTGCCACCCGCACGCTCGCCGCGCTCGCCGCATCGCTGCTCGCGATCGCGGCCAACGCCGACGAGACCTGCAACTCACCGTACATGAGCGGCCTGATCAAAGGTCAGGAGGACTATGTCCACGTCTGGACGCTCGGCGTCCCGGGACTGGGCGACGGCAACGACAAGCTCGTGACCATCGACGCGAACCCGAAAAGCAAGCGCTACGGCCAGGTGATCCATACGCTGTCGGTGCCCGGCCGCGGCGAGGCGCACCACATGGGCTTCACCGACGACCGGCGCTACCTGTGGGCGGGTCGGCTCGACGACAGCAAGATCTTCGTGTTCGACATGCGGCGGCCGGACCGGCCCAAGCTGGTCAGGACGATCGCCGATCTCGCGCAGAAGACCGGCTTCGTCGGTCCGCATACCTTTTACGCGATGCCGGGGCGCATGCTGGTGCAGGCCCTGTCGAACACCAAGGATCACGGCGGCGTCACGGGCATGGTGCTGTTCAACAACGACGGCAAGATTGTCGAGCGCATCCCGATGCCCACCGGCGAGGTCGGCGGCGTCAAGGGCGACGGCTACGGTTACGACATCGCGATCAACCCGGCCAAGAACGTGATGCTGACCTCCAGCTTCACCGGCTGGAACAACTACATGATGGACTTGGGCAAGCTGGTCAAGGATGCCGAGGCGATGAAGCGCTTCGGCAACACGATGGTGGCGTGGGACGTCAAGGCGCTGAAGCCGCTGAAGGTGTTCAACGTGCCTGGCGCGCCGCTGGAGATTCGCTGGTCGCTCAAGGATGGCGACAACTGGGCGGTCACCGCCGCCGCGCTGACGTCCAAGTTGTGGCTGATCAAGCAGGACGCGCAGGGCGAGTGGCAGGCCAAGGAGGTGGCCACGATCGGTGACCCCGCCAAGATCCCGCTGCCGGTGGACATCAGCATCACGGCCGATGGCAAGGGACTGTGGGTCAACACGTTCATGGACGGCATGACGCGCTATTTCGACCTGTCCAATCCGGAGGCACCGAAGGAGGTGTACGCGAAGAAGACCGGACGCCAGGTGAACATGATCTCGCAAAGCTGGGACGGCAAGCGCGTCTACATCACGTCGTCGCTGCTCGCCAACTGGGACAAGAAGGGCGAGGACAACGAGCAGGTGCTGCGCGCATACGAATGGGACGGCAAGGAACTGGTGCAGCGCTTCGAGGTCGACTTCACCAAGCTCAAGCTGGGCCGCGCGCACCACATGAAGTTCACCGCGCGGCCCGCGGGCAAGCCGCTCGCCGAAGCGGCCCCGCAGATCGCGCGCCGGTGAACCCGCAGGCATCGGCGCGGCGCTGGCGGCTGGGCGCCCCGCTGGCGCTGGCGCTGGCGTATGGCGGGGTGCGCGCAGCGAGCGACGCCGCCGCCGGGCCCGCTCCGCGCGGCGCGGTCGATGTTTCCCGGCTGCCGGCGCCCGGCACCTACCGCCTGCCGCGCATCCAGAAAGCGCCCGACGGCGAGGTGCTCGACAGCGATGGCCGCGCGCATCGGCTGCACCGGCTGCTCGCCGGGCGACTGAGCGTGGTGTCGTTCATGTACACGTACTGCCGCGAGCCCGACGGCTGCCCCAAAGCCTGGGCTGCGATGAATGAACTGCGCGCCGCGCTCGTGCGCGATCCGCCGCTCGCGGCGTCCGCGCAGCTCGTGAGCCTGAGCTTCGATCCGACGCACGACACGCCGGAGCAGATGCGCATGTATGCCGGCCAACTGGCGAACGATCGGCAGATCCGCTGGCGCTTTCTGACCACGCGCTCGGTGCCGGCGCTGCTGCCGCTGCTGGCCGGCTTCGGCCAGGACGTGACCGTGGAGACCGACGCACGTGGGCGGCCGACGCGCACGCTCAATCACCTGCTGAAGCTGTTCCTGGTGGATGCGGCGCTGTACGTGCGCGAGATCTACGGCGTGGCAACGCTCGCTCCCGAAGCGATGCTGAACGACGTGCGCACGCTCGCGCTGGAACGCGCCGCCCGGCAGTGAAGCGCGCACTCGCAGCGCTGGCGCTTGCTGCGGCCGCTTGGCCGGCTGCGGCGGCCGATTTCGCGCTCGGGCTGCCCGCCGTTTCGCCTCCGCCCGCGCCACTGGTCGCGCTCGGGCGCAAGCTTTACTTCGACCGGCGCCTGTCGGTCAATGGCACGCTGTCGTGCGCGATGTGTCACGTGCCGGAACAGGGCTTCACCGTCAACGAAACGCGCACCTCTGTCGGAATGAACGGTGTGAGCCTGCGGCGCAATGCACCGACGCTGTTGAACGTGGCGTTCGTCGAGCGGCTTTTCCACGATGGGCGCGCCGCAAGCCTCGAGGAACAGGCGCTGCAGCCATTGACGCACCCGGACGAAATGGCCAACCCGAGCCTGGCGGCGGCGATGGCGCGCATCGCCGCGCTGGCCGACTATCGCCAACCGCTGCGGCGTGCATTCGGCGACGCGCGGGCGACGCCCGAGCGCATCGCCGCCGCGCTGGCCGCTTACCAGCGCACACTGATCGCGGCGGCAAGCCCGTTCGACCGCTGGTATTTCGGCGGCGAGCGCGGCGCGCTCGATCCGCTGGCGCAGCGCGGATTCGCGCTGTTCCGCGCCAGCGGCTGCGCCGACTGTCACCCGCTCGGCGACCGTCACGCGCTGTTCACCGACGGCGCTTTTCACAACACCGGGGTCCGTGCGCGCAGCGAGGCCCTGGCGACGCAGGCGGTCGAGGTCACGCTGCCTGGACTGACCGCGCGCGTTACGCCGGAGGAACTGCGGCGCATCGGTGTGCCCGACGCGCCGGACCTCGGGCGCGAGGAAGTCACCGGGCGGGCGTCCGATCGGCGCGCGTTTCGCACGCCGACGTTGCGCAACGTGGCACTGACCGCACCGTACATGCACGACGGGTCGCTCGCCACGCTCGACGAAGTCCTCGATCACTACGTGCGCGGGGGCTGGCCCGCCGACCCGGCGCAGGATGCGCGCATCCAGCCGCTGCGGCTCGACGCCGAAGAACGCCGTGCGCTGCTCGCGTTCTTGCAGTCGCTGACGTCGCCCGCGGCGCGCAGCAGCGCGGCGCGCTGAACGCGCGCGTCGAGCGGCGCGTCACCGTTGCGTGTCGATCTGCGGCGGCAACGGGCTGTCCAGCGCCGCACAGATGGTGCGCAGGCAACTGGCGGCTTTCCAGTTGGTGGTGCCGTCGACGAAGGCGGTGGCGGCGCAGGCCTTGATGAAGGCGGGCTTGGCGAGCGGCGCGAGCTGATTGAGTTTGTCCAGCGCGCGGCTGACGGCGTCCAGCGCGATCGAGTGCGCCGGCACGAGCGATGCGTCCACGCCCGGCAGCAGCAGCACGCCGGCGTTGAACGCGCGCTCGGGCGCTTCCGGCAGCCGCACGCTGGCCACCAGCGAAAGCACCAGCGCCGCCTCGGACGCAAGCTGCGCAACGTTCGCGTATTTCACCGGCACCGGGCGGTGCGCGTCAGGGCCCAGCCGGCGCTTCAGCACAGTGAACAGCAGGAACTCGGCGAGCGTGATGCGGCCGTCGGCGACGATCAGCCCGTGCGCAAGCGCGAGCAGTCGCCCAGCCGCCTCGGCCGGCAGCTTGCGCAGCGTCGGCATCACGCGGTCGAGCAGCGGCAGCCGCGCGCCCGGCGGCAGTTGCTGCACGGCTTCGTGAAAGCGATCCACCTGCGTGAGCGCCACGGTGCCCAGCGCCTCGACGATCTGCTGCCGCTGCTGCGCGCCGAGGTCGCGGTCTTTGTCGACCAGCATGCCCAGCACGAGCAGTTGCGCGCTGGTCGAGTCGAGTCGCGCGGCGTCGAGCAGCGCGGCGGCGGGATGCGCGGCCGCGTGTTGCGCGACCGCGAACGCGCCGGCCTCGACGGTGCCGATCGCCACCGGCACGCGCTCGACGGCGGTCTGCGCGCCGCCGACCAGCGCGGCGAGAGGACTCGCGGCGGCGTCGATCGCACGCGGCGCAACGGTCGCGCCTGCGGGGGTGAACTCGATCGGCGAGGCCGCCGCCGGCACTTCCATCGGCGCGAGCCCGCCCATCGCGAGCGCGAGCGGCTGCTCGGGCGCGGGCACGAAGTCGTGCGCGCGGCCGTAGATGCGTTTGATGCGTTCGGCCAGCGGCGGGTGCGTGGCGAACAGCCCGCCCGCGAAGTTGCGCCGCGCGGCGCCCAGAAACAGATGCGACAGCGTCTCCGCGTTCGGATGCCGGATCTCGGTGCCGAGTCCGGTTTCCTGCGTGAGCCCGCCGATCTTGCGCAGCGCACCGCCAATGCCGTCCGGGTTGCGCGTGAACTGCACGGCGCTCGCATCCGCCAGATACTCGCGCTGGCGCGACACGCCGGCCTTGATCAGGCGGCCGAAGAACACGCCGACGTAGCCGACGATCCACAGCGCCAGGCCCGCGAGCACGAGCCCGCCGGCGCCGCCCTTGCTGTTGCGGCTGCCGCGGCTCATCTCCATCAGGAAGCGGCCGAACATCGCGATCATCAGCAGCCCGAACAGCACGCCGATCAGCCGCAGGTTCAGCCGCATGTCGCCGTTGAGGATGTGGCTGAACTCGTGGCCGATCACGCCCTGCAGCTCGTCGCGCGTCAGCCTTGTGAGCGCGCCGCGCGTGACCGCGATCACCGCATCGTTGACCGAGTGCCCGGCGGCGAACGCGTTGATTGAGGCCTCGTTGTCCATCAGATAGACCTTGGGCACCGCCACGCCCGCGGCGAGCGCCATTTCCTCGACGACGTTGACCAGCCGGCGCTCGAGCAGATCGCCGGTGGACGGATCGATCGGCCGCGCGCCGACCATCGTCGCGACCGCGTCGCCGCCCGAGCGCAGCCGCTGCATCTCCCACCACGTGCCGCCGCCGATCAGCGCGAGCGTGACGATCGTGTTGGTCGCGTAGAAGCCGGTCGGCAGCCCGCGCCGGCCGACGAAGTAGCTGGCGTTCTCGACGAAGCCCAGATAGATGAACGCGGCGACCACGTTGACCGCGATCACCACGCCGATGACCGCCAGCACGAACAGCACGATGAGCCGCGTGCTGGTGCGGCGCGCGAGTTCCTGGTGCTCGAAGAAGTCCATCGGGGGCCGCGGACTCAGGACCGAGGATTCCGGATCCAGCGATGCGCCGGCCCGCGACCGCGCGCCGACGCCGCCGCGCGGGTGAATCCCGAGTCCCGAATCCTGAGTCCTAGAACTGGACCTTCACCGCCTTTTTCTCCTCGGGCGATTCGGTCGCCTGCAGAAGCTCGGCGAGCTTGAAGGAGAAGAAATTCGCGATCACGTTCGACGGGAACTGCTCGACCGCGGTGTTGTAGCTCATCACCGCGTCGTTGAAGGCCTGGCGCGCGAACGCGATCTTGTTCTCGGTGCCGGTCAGCTCTTCCGAAAGCTGCATCATGTTCTGGTTGGCCTTCAGGTCCGGATACGCCTCGGCGAGCGCGAAGAGTTTCCCCAGCGCGCCGGTCAACGCGCCTTCGGCGGCCATCAGCCCCTGGATCGCGGCGGGCGAGGCGGGATCGGCCGCGGCGGCGGCGTTGGCTGCCACCGCCGTGTTGCGCGCCTTGATCACCGCTTCGAGCGTTTCGCGCTCGTGCTTCATGTACGCCTTGGCGGTCTCGACCAGGTTGGGAATCAGGTCGTAGCGACGCTTCAGTTGCACGTCGATCTGCGCGAAGGCGTTCCTGAAGCGGTTGCGCAGGTTGACCAGCCGGTTGTACGCGCCGATCGCCCAGAACACGAGCAGCGCGATCAGCCCAAAAAAGATGATCCAACCCATGTCCCGACCTCCGATTGGTGAGAACGGCCGCTCGACCGCGCGCCAGCACGCGTCGCCGCCCGTCGCCGCTGAATCCTGCGCGGCGGCGCGCGGACTATAAGGCAAAGGCCCGGAGGCGCAACGCGGGACAAGCCGCTGCTCGCCGCATCACGCGGGGCGAACGCGCACGCACGCCAGCACTGCGCACGGCGGGCGGCGCAGGCCGAGCAGCCGCTGCCGCGCTACTTGCGCGGCGACGGCTCCGCGGCCGACGCACCGCGCAGTTCTTCGAGTTCCTTCTCGGTGATGTAATCGAAGGCCTTGACCACGCCGAGCACGTCGGACACGCGCGCGGCGACCTGCGCGGCGGCGTCGCCTTCGGCCGGCGTCACGCGCCCCAGCAGGTAGACGATCGCGCGCTCGGTCGTGACCTTGACCGCGCCGCCTTCCACCTTCTTCGACTCGAGGAAGGCCGCGCGCACCTTGCCCGAGATCGCGGTGTCCTTGGCGCGCGAGCCGACGCTCGAGAGCCGACCGACGCCCAGCTCGTTGAGCACCGCGCGCACGTTCTCCGCGCCGGCCGCGATGCGCTCGGCCTCGGCCTTGGCCTCGGCGGTCGGCACCTCGCCCGTCAGCAGCACCTTGCGGTTGTAACTGGTGACGTTGACGTTGATCGTGCCGCGCTCGAAACGCTCCAGCAGCGCGCGATCGATCCGGCGTTCGATCGCCTCGTCCTCGAGCTGGATGCCGACCGACCTGCGGTCCGACGCCACGATCGCGCCGCCGACCATCGCGCCGCCGACGACGATCGGCGCGCAGCCGGCGATCGCCAGCGCCGCGGCACCCGCCGCCGCGACTCGCAGCGCCCATCGTTTGATGCCCAGTTGCTTCACTTTAGTCCTCCCAGCCTTCGTGCCCTTCGACGAGCTCAGTGCGAACGGGTCCTTATGCGTGACCTGGTTGACTCCCGAATCCTCGATCCTCAGCCTTGCGCGCCGAACGCGTCGCGGATCCACTCGCTGACGCCGCTCGCATCGACGGTGATCACGTCGAAACGGCACGGCGGCAGCTTCCTGCCGGCGCCGTAGCGCTCGACGAGGTAGTGCTGTGCCGCGCGCACGAGACGCCTGCGCTTGAAGGCGTCCACGCTCGCGCCGGCGCCGCCGAAGCGCGCGCCGCTGCGCAGCCGCACCTCGACGAAGGCGAGCACGCCGCCGTCGAACGCGATCACGTCGAGCTCGCCTTCGCGATAACGCACGTTGCGCGCGACGATGCGGCAGCCGTGCGCGGCGAGATGCGCGCACGCGGCCTGCTCGGCGGCGTCGCCGGCGCGCTGCCTGGGCGTGCGCACGCCGCTCGCGCGGACTGCCTTCAACGCCGTACCCCCGGACGTCCGCTCACCGCGCCAGGCCACGGCGCTCGACCTTGCCGTTGCGAAACACCGCGAGCGTGGGCACGCGTTCCACACGCGCGCTGCGGTCGCGGTCCACACCGAGCGCGCCGGTGACGCCATCCAGACCGAAGCTGCGCCGGCCCTGCGCCCACTCGATCGCCAGGCGGAATGCGTCGATGCCGAGCGCGTACAGCCGCTGCAGCTCGCCCGACAGCGGCTGCTCGGGCTTCGGATGCACGACCACCGCAAGGTGATCGGGCTCGAGCAGCCAGGGCATGTCGACGAAGGTCACGCCTTCCAGTTCGGGCGCGAGCAGCGCGGCCTCGGCGCCGCCCAGGTTGACCTGCGAGGTCGCATACAGCTTGAGCGCGGGCGGCAGGCGCGGACGTACCGCGGCCGCATCGCGCGCTTCGAGCGCGAGGAACACCGCCTCGAACCGGGCCGCGGCGATTGCGTCCGACAGCGCCTGCAGCGTGTCGTAGCTCACGCGCATCGGATACAGCGTCGCGGCCTGCCCCGCCTCGCGCAGCGCGTCGCGGAATGCGTTGCCCATGCGGCGCGCCAGCGGCGATTCGCCGACGATGACCAGGAAGCGTGGCGCGGCGCTCGCCGCACCGACCGGCGGCGGCAGCGGCAGCTCGCGCAGCGCCACGCCGACGATCTGCCGCGCTTCGAACTCGATCGACACGCCGAAGGCCAGCACCTGCGGCGCGAGCCCGACGTCGCTTTCCGGCAGGTTCAGCGTGACGACCGGCAGGGGCGCCGCCACGCGGCCGCTGCCCAGCGCGTTGACCGCGTCGCGCGTCAGCGGGCCGACGGCGATGTCGGCGCCGCGGTCGCGCGCGCTCTTCAGCGCCGCGCCGAGCTGCGCGGGGCCCCCTTCCAGTTCGATGACCTGGATCGTCGCATGCGTTCCGGAGGCCACTTGCGCAGCGAAAAAACCCTGCCGCACGGTCTCCGCCGCGCGCGCGAACGGTGTGGTCTGCGCCGGCAGGATCAGCGCGATCGTCGGCGGCTTGGGCGCAGGCAGCGGCGCCGGCTGCGCTGCGGGACCCGGCTGCGGCACCGTCGCCGGCTGCGCGTCCGCCGCCGGCGCGCTCGGCTGATCGACCCGTGCGGCCGGCGGCGCCGCAGCGGTGGCCGTCTGCGGTGTCGGTGCGGGTGGCGCCTGCGTTGTCGGCACCTGCGCGCACGAGGACAATGCGAGCAGCGCACACGCGGCGAGCCAGCGCGCACGCTGCGGCGGCATGCTGCGCGTCGGGCCGGTCGAAGGGGAGCTTGCGGCGATCACGATGGAATCGA
Source organism: Burkholderiales bacterium (assembly GCA_037446035.1). Classification (GTDB taxonomy): domain Bacteria; phylum Pseudomonadota; class Gammaproteobacteria; order Burkholderiales; family Burkholderiaceae_F; genus DSNY01. The sequence goes on along the minus strand of JBBIJJ010000112.1, from coordinate 1,848 downwards.
ACAACAGGGTCGCGCCCGGGGAGCTGGTCGAAGCGAGCGGTGTCGCGGCGCAGGCGTTTCCCACTGGCGCATTGTATGTAGTCGCCACGCCGATCGGAAACGCCGCCGACATTACGGTGCGCGCGTGGTGGGTGCTATCGCATGTCGACGCGATCGCGGCCGAGGACACCCGCACGACGCGCGCGCTGCTGGCACGCTACGGCATTCGCGCCAGGCTCGTCGCCGCGCACGAGCACAACGAGCGCGCGGCCGCCCAGCGCATCGTCGAGCGGCTGCGCGCGGGCGAACGCGTCGCGCTGGTCAGCGATGCGGGCACGCCGGCCATCTCCGATCCCGGCGCTCGCATCGTGCGTGCCGTGCTCGACGCCGGGCAACGCGTCGTGCCGATCCCGGGTGCGAGCAGCTTCACCGCGGCGGCCAGCGCGGCCGGCGTCGACGCCGACGAAGTGCGCTTCGTCGGCTTCCTGCCCGCGGCCGCAGGCAGGCGCGCCGAACGCCTGCGCGGGATCGCCGCCGACGCGGCGGCGTGCGTGCTGTTCGAAGCGCCGCACCGCTTCGCTGCCACCGCGCGCGCATTGGCCGCGGCGCTGGATCCGGACCGGCGCGTGGTCGTCGCGCGCGAGCTGACCAAGAAGTTCGAGACGGTCGCGGCGCTCGCTGCGCGCGATCTGCCGGCCTGGGCCGAACGCCACGAGGCGCGCGGCGAATACGCGATCGTGATCGACGCGGGCGTGCGCACGCGCGCCGCCGCGCTCGACGAAACGACGCGCCGCTGGCTCGCCGCGCTCGCCGAAGAGCTGCCGGCCGCGCGCGCCGCCGCGGTCGCCGCCAGGGCGACGGGACTGCCGCGTGAATTGCTGTATCGCGAGCTCACTGCGCTGCGCGGCAGTTGAGACGGATCGAACACGGGGTCGATCGGAACGCCCTGTCCCCGGCAAGCGGGAACGAGGGGGCGGAGCTACTGCGCCGGCGCCGCTTCGGCGACGTAGATCTCGACGCGGCGGTTCTGCGCGCGACCGGCCTCGGAGTCGTTGCTGGCGATCGGTTCGCGTTCGCCGCGGCCTTCGATCGCGATGCGCTGCGCGGCGACACCGCGCGCGACGAGGCGATCGCGTGTGGCCTGCGCGCGCGACCGACAGCGGATCGTTGACCGCATCGGTGCCGGTCGAGTCGGTGTGGTCGACGATCCGGATTGTCGTCACCGCATGATCGTTCAGCGCGGCGGCGAAGCGGTCGAGCACGCCGCCGAGCGCGGGCTTGATCTCGGCGCGGTTCACATCGAAGCCGGCGTCGGCGGGAATGTTCAGCTTCAGCCGGTCGTCGGCGGTGCGCGTCACGTCGATGCCGGTGCCACGCGAAGCCTGCTCCATCTTCTGGCGCTGCTCCTCCATCTTCTTGCTCCACACGTACCCGCCGATCGCGCCGACCGCCGCACCGACCGCCGCGCCCGTCGTGGCGCTGCGGCTGCGGTTGCCGCCGGCCGTGGCCGCGCCGATCACCGCGCCGGCGACCGCGCCGATGCCGGCGCCGGTCGCGGTGCCCTTCTGCGTTTCGGTCATGTTGGCGCAGCCGCTCAGTGCCAGGGCCGCAACCGTCGTCGCTGCAACGAATCGTGTGGGTCTCATGCGTATCGGTACTTTCTGGGTGCTGGATGCGAATCGGATGCGGCCGAGTCTACGGGCGCACCGACGGCGATCCGGCGCGCGGCGCTCACGCCGATCGGTTAATGAGTGAGGACGGTCGCGGCGGGTGCCGCGTGATGCGCATCCCACCAGCGGCGCGCCGCGACGTTGGTCCACGGCATCTGCACGAGCAGCGCATCGAGCGCCTCGATCACCGCGACGGCCG
>JBBIJJ010000111.1:0-11051 GCA_037446035.1 Burkholderiales bacterium | reverse complement strand
CAGCGTTCGATCGTGTCGAGAACGTCGCGATGCAACGGGATCGCGGCACCGGAGGCGACGTCGATCAACTGCGCTTCGAGCCCGAAGCGGCACGCCTGGAAGCGGTTGTAGCTGTACGTGAGATAGATGTCCTCGGACTCGGGCTGCGCGCCCGCATCGACGAGCATCGCGCACACCGCCTGCAGGTAGCCGGCCAGCTCCGCCGCGCGGTCGACCGTCAGCGGCGTATCGAAGACGCGGATTTCAATCGTTCCGTATTCGGGTTTCGGGCGGATGTCCCAGTAGAAGTCCTTCATGCTCTCGACGACGCCGAGCCGCTTCATCTTCGCGAAATATGCCTCGAAGCCGGCCCAGTCGGTGACGAAGGGCGCGCGGCCCGACAGCGGAAACGCGAACACGGTGTTCAGCCGCGAGCAGTCGAACGCGGTATCGACCCCCTGGTAATACGGGCTGCACGCCGCCAGCGCGATGAAGTGCGGCACGTAACGCGCCAGGCTGTGCAGCAGGCGTATCGCGGCGTCGCCGCTGGCGCAGCCCACGTGCACGTGTTGGCCGAACACGGTGAACTGCTTGGCGAGGTAACCGTACAGGCCGGCGACGTGGCGGAAGCGCGGCCGGTCGAAGATCTGCCGCTCGTGCCAGCGCTGGAACGGATGCGCGCCGCCGCCGGCGATGGCCAGGTCGAGCTTGTCCGCGGCCTGCACCAGCGTGGCGCGGATCGCGCGCAGTTCGTCGCGCAACGGACCGAACTCGGTGTGCACCTTGGTCGAGATCTCGACCATGCTCTCGGTGATCTCGGGCTTGATGTCGCCGGGATAGGGCTTGCGCTCGACCAGGTGGATCAGGTCCGAGGCGCCGCGCGTCAGATCTCCGGTGCGCCGGTCGACGATCTGCAGTTCGAGCTCCACACCGATCGTCAGCGCTTCCGACCGGGCGAAATCCAGCGTGGCCTGGCTCATCACGCCTCCCTCGCCTCGCCGGTGGCGCGCAGCGCCCAGACGAGCAGCAGCGCGCCGCCGATCTGCAGCACGAACACCGCGGAAAAGATCACCGCGCCGACCTGCGCGCCGAGCTGCGGATAGGCCAGCGCCAGTTCGCGCGACAGCAGCAGCGCGACCGCCGACATCGGCGCCAGACCCACGCCGAGCCACGCACCCTTGCGCCACGCGAGCCCGGAGGCGTGCGCGAGCGCCACGCTCGCGCCGATCTTCGCCGCAACGCGCACCAGCACGAGCGCGAGTGCGGGCAGCCACGCGGATGCGAGCAGCGAGAAGTCGACGGTCGCGAACGACAGCGCGAAGAAGATCAACAGGGCCAGCGCAGCCGGCAAACCGAGGTCGGCCGCCATCAGACGTCGCTCGCGGTCGAACGCGCGCGCGAACGCGCCGAAGGTCAGCAGTGCGAGCAGCGGCGACAGCCGCAGCACCTGCGCCAGCGCGAAGACGACGGCAACGGCGGCAAGCACCACAGCGATCTGGCTCGCGCGCTCGCGGCCGACGTAGCGCAGCACGGCGAGCATCGCCTGCGCCGCGGCCGCGGCGAGCACGAGCGCACCGGCGACCAGGTACAGCGGCTGCAGCACCCAGATATCGAGCACGCCACGCCGCTCGACGTGCACCCACGCGAGCAGCAACGTCGACAGCACGACCGCGTAGATGCAGTTCAGCGCGGTCAGCAGCAGCAGGCGTTCGGTCACCTGGCCCTGCGCGCGCACCTCGCGCGTGACCGCCAGTACGACCGCGGGCGACGTCGCGATCGCGATCGCCGCGGTCATCGCCGCCGGCAGCGCGGCCATGCCGATGGCACGCAGCACGGCGAACACCGCGCCGAAGGTCAGCACGCTCTCGGCAATGCTGGTGGCGGCCAGCGCCGGATTGCGTTGCAGCCAGCCCCAGGAGACGCGCTGCCCGAGATCGAACAGGATCAGCGCGGCGGCGATGTCGATCGCCAGTGCCGCATCCGCCGGCGCGATCGCGACCAGATCGATCTGTGCGAGCCCGTAGGCGAGCAACGCAAAGACGAAGCCGGCCAGCGTGTAGCCGACCAGGCGCGGCACGCGCCAGCGCGTGGCGCTCTCACCCGCGACGCTCGCGGCGAGCGCGAGCAGCGCCAGCGACAGGGCGCCAGGCCAGTCGGCGGGCCAGTCGGGGAAAAAGCTCGAATCGGTCATCGGCAAACCAACGCGCGCGCGCGCGGTCGGATCGTAGTGGATGCGATCGGAAAAAAAGCGCCCGCGGGGCCTCGCAGCACCCGCGGGCATCAATGCGAGGAGGATATGACCTCGCCTGCTTGCTGCCGTCGCTGATAACCGTGACGCAACCGCTGCGGGCTTGCTTCGCACCCGGCGGGATGGGTCGGCCGCCGCTGCCGCAGTTGCGCTAGGACGGTTGCACGATACTGGTGCCCGGCGCGCGCCGTAATTCGCACAACAGCGTACGTACAAGCCTGAACGGCCGATCGCGCCTGCGCGCTCGCCGGCTGATGCGGTGGCAGCGTGCGCTGCCGGCCGTCCGCGTTCAGACGATCAGCACCGGACGGGCGACCTCGCGCAGCGTCAGATGGATTGCCCACCACTCGGGCCCGGCCGGCATGAGTTCGGCGCGCGGACGCGGCAGCACGACGAGGTCAGCACCGGCGTCGTCCACCAGCGATCCGAGCTGGCGCGCGTCGCAGACGCCGCACACGACGGCCGCCTGCGTGCCGAGTCCGGCCAGCCGCGCGCGCGCGGCCTGCTCGATCACCGTGCGCTGCTGCGCGAGCCACTCGGCAATTCGCTCGCGGCTCCACATCCGTTCGACGTGGATCGAGTCGTGCGGCTCGAACCAGAACAACAGCACGTCACCGCAGGACTCGCGGCGTTGCAGCCGCACCAGCGTCGCGCACGCAAGCTCGACGGCGTCGAGCGTGGCGCGAGAGAGCACGACCACGCGTTGCGCCGCCGCGGCGATTCGCACGAGCGCGCCATCGGTCTGCGCCGCCGACACGGGGTCGGACGCACGGGTGCCGGCTTCCGGATCGAGCCGCTTCGAAGATGTCATGTGGCGGGCGCCACCGCGCCTGCGGCGCGCCACGCGCTTGCACGATAAGCGCGCACACGCGCGCCGACCATTCGTCGCCTCACGTACGTAGCCGGCGCGATGCGCGGGCTTGCCGACCGGGCGCCGGGCAAGGCGCGCCCGTGGCAAGCGCTTGCCGAATGCCGGTCAGCCCCCCGGCGGGCTGCTCTGTTCGAGCTCGAAGCGCAGGCGAAACAGGTCGGCCACGCGCCGCGCCTGCAACTTCTCCATGATGCGCGAACGGTGCACCTCGACCGTGCGTGGGCTGATGCCGAACTCCTCGGCGATCTCGCGGTTGTGCTGGCCGTTGGTGATGCGCTCGAACACTTCGAGTTCGCGCGCGGTCAGCCGCGCCAGCCGCGCCGTAATCTCCTCGCGGTCGCGCGCCTGCGCCACGCGGCGCTGGTCGCTGGCGAGCGCGACCTCGACGGCATCGAGCAGTTCGTTCTCGTCGATCGGCTTTTCGAGGAAGTCGACCGCGCCGTCGCGCAGGGCGCTACGCGCCGTGGCGACGTCGCCGTGTCCGGTGATGACGATGACCGGCAAGCCGGGGTGGCGCTCCTTGAGCCGCCGCTGCAACGCCAACCCGTCCATTCCCGGCAGCCGCACGTCGACGAGCGCGCACGCAGGCCGCAGCAGCGCATCGAACTGCAGGAACGCCTCGGCGCTTTCGTAGCCGCTCGGCACGAACCCGCGCAACCGCAGCAGCAGCAGCAGCGAATCGCGCACCGCCTTGTCGTCCTCGACGACGTAGACGGTCGACCCCGCGAAGTTCGTGTTGTCCCCGACCGGGGCAGCGTCAGCGGTCATCGGCAGGCAACTCCAAGCAAAACGTGGTCTTCGAGCGCGTTGCGTCCAGCCACAGGCTACCACCATGCCGCTGCGCGATCGTGCGCGCCATGGCCAATCCCAGCCCCATGCCGCCGGGCTTGCTGGTGGCCATCGGCTGAAACAGGCGGTCACGCACCTCGAGGGCGACGCCGGGGCCGCTGTCCTCGACCTCGATGCGGATCAGGCCGTCGCCGGAACGCAGCGCGCGCACCTCGATCGCGCGCGGCGCGGGCGCGGCGGCGACCGCGTCGATGGCGTTGGCCAGAAGATTGCCGAGCACGGCGCCGATCTGCACGCGATCGACCGCGACCGCGGGCAGGCCGGGCTCGATGCGGCTCGTCCACTGCACGCCGAGGCGTTCGAGACGGTCGCGCACCTGGTCGTGCGCGGCTTCGACCAGATCGGACGGCGCGGTGCGTTCGACGTCGGCCGCGCCGGTACGGAAGAACTCGCGCATGCGCCGGACGAACTCGCCGGCACGCGCGCTTTCGCGCACGACCTGCGTCAACGCGTCGTGCAGCTCGCGGCGCGAGGCTTCTCCGCCGGCGGCGAGCATGCGGCAGGCGCCGGCGTAGGTGCCGATCGCCGACAGCGGCTGGTTCAGTTCGTGCGCGAGCGAGGCCGCCAGCTCGGCCGCCGCCGCCATGCGCTGCGCCTGATTCAGCCGCGCCTGCTGCTCGCGCAGCTGCTGCTCGCGCTGCGCGAGCGCGTCGGCCGCGCGCGCGCGCTCCTGCGCGAGCGCGCCGAAGTACAGCGTGGTCAGCGAAAGCGCCAGCAGCAGCATCTGGAACTCGAACGCCGTGGCCGCCCCTTCGCCGACCGCGTATAGCGAGACGATCACGCTCAGCTGCGCCAGCGGTACCGCCAGCGCCGCCCCGGCCGCCCCCTGTCGCAGCGCGAAACCGATCATCGGCAGGAACAGCAGGTACGACATCCGGAACTCGTCGAAGGGCGTGACCGCGAACACCAGCAGCAGCGTCAGCACGAGCACGAGCATGAAGACGGCGACATCGCGCAGCGCCGTCCGCCGCCGAACGGCGTCTGCCGGCAGCAGCGCCGCCCGCGCCAGGTACACGAGCAGCGGCGTAACGCCGACCAGCCCGAGCGCATCGCCGACGGCGAGCCGCAGGAACACGCGCGTGGCGCGCTCCTGCGGCAGCGTGCCGTCGAGAAGATAGGCGCCGACGTACACGGTCGAGGACAGCAGCGCGCCGCAAGCGACGAAGGCGACGAACCACGTCAGGTCGCGCAGTGTCATGTCGCCGGCGACGATCCGCGTCTTCGAACGCACCGCGATGCCGGTGAGCACGTACGCGAGCGCCATGCCGCTGGACGCGACGATGAAGCCGAAACCGCCGCCGGGCGCCTCGCGCACGAAGGTCTCGGCAAGCACGGCCGCGGCGAGCACCGCCGGCGCGAACGCGGCGCCGCCAATCAAGATCAGCGCCAGCGCCAGCGCGGGCTGCGGATTCCACGGCGTCGCCGCAAACGGTTCGCTCGGAAACACGTAGGTCAGCGCATCGACGGCGACGTACAGCACGACGAACGCCGCACCCAGAAGAAAAAGGCGCCCGCGGGCGCCTTCTCTCTTCCAAGTCTGGAGTCGTTGCGTCAGGGCCGTCATCACTCCGTACGGCTTCAAGCGGCGCACACGAGGGCACCGCGGCGCGACCCACCGGCGGCGCGGTCAAAACGGAATGTCATCGTCCATGTCGGCGATGTTCGGTGCGGGCTTGGCCGCATCCTGCGCCGGCTTGGAGGTCGGCTTGCCGGCGCGCGCCGGCGGCGCGTCGGCATCGAAGTCGGCGCCGCGCTCGCCGCCCATTCCTTCGCGCGAGCCGAGCAGTTGCATGTTCTCGGCGACGATTTCGGTCGTGTACTTCTCGTTGCCGTCGCGGTCGGTCCACTTGCGCGTACGCAGCCGGCCCTCGACGTAGACGGGGCGCCCCTTGCGCAGGTACTCGCCGGCGATCTCGGCGAGCCGCCCGAAGAAGGCCACGCGGTGCCACTCGGTTTCTTCCTGCTGTTGGCCAGACGAATCCTTGTAGCGGCGGGTCGTCGCGATCGACACGTTGGTGACCGCCGCGCCGTCGGCCGTGTAGCGCGTCTCGGGATCGCGGCCGAGGTTGCCGATCAAGATCACCTTGTTGACGGAGGCCATGCGCTCGTCTCCTCGTTCATGCCACCCAAGCGGAAGGCCGGCATCATACCTTTCGTGCCCGCTGGTCCGGATGGCGCTTCAGCGCGGCGTGGCCTCGCCGACCGCCAGCGGTTCGCCGCGAGCGCGGCGCGGCGGCTCGCGCATGCCGGTCGCCAGCAGCCACCACGCCGCCAGCAGCGCGGCCGACGCGTAAAACACGCTCGCGCTGCCAGCGCGCGCCGCGAGCCAGCCGCCCGCTGCGCCGCCGGCGAACAACCCGATCGCCTGCGTCGTGTTGTAGACCCCGAGGGCGAGCCCCTTGTGCGCCGGCGGCGCGACGCGCGAAGTCAGCGACGGCAGGCTTGCCTCCAAGATGTTGAACGCGACGAAAAACAGCAACAGCCACAATGCGAGCCATGCGAGCGAAGGCGCGAACCACGCGTAGCCGAGCTGCACGACAACGAGCAGCGCGATTGCGCCAAGGAACAGTGCCCGCATCCGCGCGCGGCGTTCGGCCAGGACGATCGGCGGCATCATCAGCGCGAAGGATGCAAGCACGACCGGCAGGTAGACCCGCCAGTGCTGCGCCAGCGGCAGCCCGCCGCGCTCGACCAGCAGCACCGGCACGACGACGAAGGTCGCCATCTGCACCGCGTGCAGCACGAAGATGCCGACGTTCAGTCGCAGCAGCTCGGGATGCAGCACGACCTCGAGCCAGTGCGCCGGGTCCTCGTGACGGATCCTCGGCGGCGCCGGCGGCACGACCCACAGCACGACGCCGATCGCGGCGATCGCGAGCACGCCGGTCAGCGCGAACAGGCCGCCCATGCCGATGGCGGCGTACAGCGGCGGCGCGCCGACGAGCGAAAGCGCGAACGTGAGCCCGATCGACGCGCCGACCATCGCCATCGCTTTGGTTCGATGCTCGTCGCGCGTGGCGTCGGCGATGAACGCGGTCACGGCCGCGGAGATCGCGCCGGCGCCCTGGATCGCGCGGCCGACGATCGTCATCCAGATGTCGTCGGCGGCCGCGGCGACGAAGCTGCCGATCGCAAACAGCACCAGCCCGACCACGATCAGCGGCTTGCGGCCGTAGCGGTCGCTGAGCAGGCCGTACGGGATCTGCAGGATGCCTTGCGTGAGCCCGTAGATGCCCAGCGCGATGCCCACCAGCGTCGCGCTCGTGGCCGCGTCCTGCGCACCGGCGAGCCCGCGCGCGTGCACCGCGAACACCGGCAGGATCAGGAACAGCCCGAGCATGCGCAGCGCGAAGATCGAAGCGAGCGAAACGCTCGCGCGGATCTCCAGCGGCGACATGCGGTCGGCGGCGGCCATCGGAGGAAGCTTCAAGCGGGCGGCGCAGCGGAGGCACTCGGACGCGGGCGGGAGGCGAATGGTAGTCGATCCGTCCGCAGCGCCACCCGCCGGCGCGATCCATCGCGCGCGCCGGACCTCGCGTCGGGCGGGCACATCCCACCTTCGGCCCGCAGCGGCCGCCCGGGTTCCCTCGGCGCGCCGGCCGCACGGCAGGTGTCTCGAGGACTGCCGTCCATTGACGCGCGTCCTCGATCTCGCCGCCGAATCCACCGCCCGGACGGCCACATCCGGCGGCGTCGGCCCAGGGGCCCTTCGGGCAACGGCGGCACACGCGCGCAGCGGATTTCCACTGCCTCGCGCGCAACCACGAAGCGGCCCGGGGCGCGACGCGACTCGCGCGCCGCGCCCCGAGTTTCTTATAGTGTCGGGTTCGCTGATCCCGCCCGACGCTCATGGAAGAAATCCGCATCCGCGGCGCACGCACGCACAACCTCAAGAACGTCGGCATCGACCTGCCGCGCAACAAGCTCGTGGTCATCACCGGCTTGTCCGGCTCGGGCAAGAGCTCGCTCGCGTTCGACACGCTGTACGCGGAAGGGCAGCGACGCTACGTCGAGTCGCTGTCCGCGTACGCGCGGCAGTTCCTGCAGCTGATGGAAAAGCCCGATGTCGATCTGATCGAAGGGCTGTCGCCGGCGATCGCGATCGAGCAGAAGGCAGCCGGCCACAACCCGCGCTCGACGGTCGGCACCGTCACCGAGATCCACGACTACCTGCGGCTGCTGTATGCGCGCATCGGCCGCCCGCACTGCCCCGATCATCCGGACCAGGCGCTCGCCGCGCACAGCGTCGCGCAGATGGTCGATGCCGCACTCGCGCTGCCGGCCGACACCAGGCTCGTTGTGCTCGCGCCGGTCGCGCGCGAGCGCAGGGTCGCGTTCGACGATCTGCTCGCCGACCTGCAGGCGCAGGGGTTCGTGCGCTTCCGCATCGACGGCGCGATCGTCGAGGCCGATGCCCTGCCCGCGTTCGCCGGCAGCGAAGCGCACTCGATCGACGTCGTCGTCGACCGGCTGAAGGTGCGGCCCGATGCGCGGCAACGGCTCGCCGAATCGTTCGAAACCGCGCTGCGCATCGGCGACGGCCGTGCGTTGCTGCTCGATACGGAAAACGGCACCGAAACGGCGTTCTCGAACCGTTACGCCTGCCCGATGTGCGGCTACTCGCTGGCCGACCTCGAACCGCGGCTGTTTTCGTTCAACAACCCGGCCGGCGCGTGTCCGCGCTGCGACGGGCTGGGCAGCGTCCAGTTCTTCGACGAGCGCCGCGTCGTCGCACATCCCGAACTGTCGCTGGCGAGCGGCGCGATCCGCGGCTGGGACGCGCGCAATCAGTACTACTTCCAGATGCTGGCCGCGCTCGCCAGACACGCGAAGGTCGACATCGAGCGGCCGTTCGAGTCGCTGCCCGCTGAGTTCCGCGAGCAGGTTCTGCACGGCAGCGGCGACGTGCAGATCGCGTTCTCGTACACCAACGACAAGGGACGCAAGATCGTGCGGCGGCACGCGTTCGAAGGCGTGTTGCCGAACATGGAGCGGCGCTGGCGCGAGACCGACTCGCCGGCGGTGCGCGAGGAGCTCGCCAAGTACCGCGCTGTGCGGCCCTGCCCCGCGTGCGAAGGCGCGCGCTTGCGGCGCGAGGCGCGCTTCGTCTTCGTCGGCGAAGGCAATCAGCGTCGCGCGATCTACCAGGTCGAGCGCATGACGCTCGCCGACGCGCGCGAATACTTCGACGCACTACGGCTCGCGGGCGCGCAGCGGGAGATCGGCGGCCGCATCGTGCGCGAGATCGCGGCGCGACTGACGTTTCTCAGCGACGTCGGGCTCACTTATCTGACGCTGGACCGCGCCGCCGACACGCTGTCGGGCGGCGAGAGCCAGCGCATCCGGCTCGCCTCGCAGATCGGCTCGGGACTGACCGGCGTGATGTACGTGCTGGACGAACCGTCGATCGGGCTGCACCAGCGCGACAACGACCGCTTGATCGGCACGCTGAAGCGGCTGCGCGACCTCGGCAACACGGTGCTGGTGGTCGAGCACGACGAGGACGCGATTCGCGCGGCCGATCACGTCATCGACATGGGCCCCGGCGCGGGCGAGCACGGCGGCCGCGTCGTCGCGCAGGGCCGGCCCGCGGATATCGAGGCTGCGCCCGAATCGCTGACCGGCGCCTACCTCGCGGGCCGCAAGCGCATTGCCGTGCCGCACGCGCGCGCGCGCCCCGGCCTGCACCGGTTCAAGCTCATCGGGGCGCGCGGCAACAACTTGAAGAGTGTCGACCTCGAGCTGCCGGTCGGCCTGCTCGTCTGCGTGACGGGCGTGTCCGGTTCGGGCAAGTCGACCTTGATCAACGACACGCTCGCGGCCGCGGTTGCGCGCCACATCCACGGTTCTGCGGTCGAACCCGCGCCGTACGAGTCGATTGAAGGGCTCGAGCACTTCGACAAGATCATCAGCGTCGACCAGAGCCCGATCGGGCGCACGCCGCGCAGCAACCCGGCGACCTACACGGGGCTGTTCACGCCGATCCGCGAACTGTTCGCCGAAACGCCGACCGCGCGCGAACGCGGCTACGAGGCCGGGCGCTTCTCGTTCAACGTCAAGGGCGGCCGCTGCGAGGCGTGCCAGGGCGACGGCCTCATCAAGGTCGAGATGCACTTTCTGCCCGACGTGTACGTGACCTGCGATACCTGCCACGGCGCGCGCTACAACCGCGAGACGCTCGAGGTGCGCTACAAGGGGCTGAACATCGCGCAGGTGCTCGACCTCACGGTCGAGCAGGCGGCCGAGTTCTTCAAGGCGGTGCCGGCGATCGCGCGCAAGCTGCAGACGCTGGCCGAAGTGGGACTCGGCTACATCCGCCTCGGCCAGAGCGCGACCACGTTGTCCGGCGGCGAGGCGCAGCGCGTGAAGCTGTCGCTCGAACTCGCCAAGCGCGACACCGGGCGCACGCTCTACATCCTCGACGAACCGACGACCGGGTTGCACTTCCACGACATCGACCTGCTGCTCGCCGTGCTGCACCAGTTGCGCGACGCCGGCAACACGGTCGTCGTGATCGAGCACAACCTGGACGTGATCAAGACCGCGGACTGGGTCATCGACCTCGGCCCCGAAGGTGGCGACGCCGGCGGTCGCATCGTTGCCGCCGGCGCGCCGGAAGACATCGCCGCCAACCCGGCGAGCCACACCGGGCGCTGTCTCGCGACGGTGCTCGCGCGCGGGCGCGAGCGGAAGGCAGCGTAGCGCGCGGCTGGGCGCCCGGCCCCGGACGGCGCGCGGCGGCGCGGGACGCAGACCAGCGACGGTCCGGACGTTCGCCGTCGAGCCGAGGGCCACGGTCACGCCTCGGCGATCCGGCGCGGGAGTCGAACTCGCCGGCCGACGCACTGCGCCGGCGGTCCCGCGTCGAGAACGGATTTCTCACGGGGTCGCGGATGATCGCGCCGGGATCGGGCCGATCCGGGCGAGCGCGGCAGCGAGGAACGTAGCGGTCGCTCCGTTCCGAGTGAAGCGCCGGCCGGGTGGCGCGAGACCCACCGAGCACCGCGACAGCGAGCGCCCAGGCGCCCTCTGTCGCGCGGCCATATCGCGTGGAACACCGCATGCCGCAACGACTTCAGCCACATCAAGCGTGCGCCTTGTGAG
>JBBIJJ010000110.1:0-11179 GCA_037446035.1 Burkholderiales bacterium | reverse complement strand
TTCACACCTTCTCCCTGCTGCTGGCGATGGCCGGCATCGCGGCCGTCACGTTCGCGGCGGCGAGCCTGCTGCCGAGCGGTGGAAGAGCGTAGGTGTTTACCACCGAGACACCGAGAACACCGACGAGAGCATTTCTCCGTGCCTCTGTGGTGACGGTTGCGTCCTGCGAAGGCCGTTGTATTCACCGCGGAGGCACAGAGACACCGAGAAAGACCAAAGTCTTTCTCGGTGTTCTCGGTGTCTCGGTGCCGAAAACGAGCCTTTCGGCCCGCCCTCACCCGAACAGCCGTGCCAGTTCCACGCCCGGGTCCGCCGCGCGCATGAACGCTTCGCCGACCAGGAACGCGTGCACGCCGGCGGCGCGCATCGTCGCGACGTCTGCCGCGTGCAGGATGCCGCTTTCGGTGATCACCAGTCGCCCGGTGCCGACGGACGGCAGCAGGTCGAGCGTGGTTCGCAACGACACCTCGAAGGTGCGCAGGTCGCGGTTGTTGATGCCGATGAGCGGGGTTTCGAGCTTCAGCGCCGTGTCGAGCTCGGCCGCGTCGTGCACTTCGACCAGCACGGCCATGCCGAGCGACTGCGCAGCCGCTTCGAGGTCGCGCAGCCGGGGCAGGTCGAGCGCGGCGACGATCAGAAGGCATGCGTCCGCGCCCCACGCACGCGCTTCGGCGACCTGATACTCGTCGACGATGAAATCCTTGCGCAGCACCGGCAGCCCGCTGGCCCGCCGCGCCGCGTCCAGATGCTCCGGCACGCCCTGAAAGAACTGCCGGTCGGTCAGCACCGACAGGCATGCGGCGCCGTGCCTGGCGTAGCTTGCGCCGATCGCGGCCGGATCGAAATCCTGGCGCAGCACGCCTTTCGACGGCGACGCCTTCTTCACCTCGGCGATCACCGCGGGCAGGCCGGCGGCGATCTTCGCTCTCAGCGCGCCTTCGAAGTCGCGCAGGTCGCCCCGGGCTTCGGCGCGCGCCAGCAGCACGGCGTACGGCTCGCGCGCCTTCGCGCGCCCTATCTCGTCGCGCTTGACCGCGAGGATCTTGTGCAGGATGTCGCTCACGACGCCGCTCCCGCGTCGTGCGCCGCGCGCGAATCCGCCGGCGCCTGTTCGCGCCGTTCGAACGGGCCGTAGTCGCGCAGCACCGAGACGACGCGCAGCCGGTAGTCGTCGAAGACTTCGGCGCGGCCGTGCGCCTGCGCGGCGCGATGCGGCGCGTGGTTGCGCCAGCGCGCGAGCGACGCTTCGTCGCGCCAGAACTGCAGCGACAGGATCTTGTTCGGATCGGTCAGGCTCTGGAAGCGCTCGATCGAGACGAAGCCGTCGAACTTTTCCAGATCCGCCTTCAGCCGCGCGGCGATCTCCAGATACTCGTCGCGCCGCCCCGCGGCCGGCCACACTTCGAAGATGACGCCGATCATGAATTCTTCCTTGCGCGTCCTCTCACGTTCGTTCAACGCGTGGCGCCGTCCCCAGGGTCTACCCCTCACCCCCACCCCTCTCCCGGAGGGAGAGTGGCATCGGCGCGCATTGTGTTCCTACCGGGCGCACCCCGCACCCCCACCCCCCTCTCCCGGAGGGAGAGGGGCTGGCCTGCCTCCCTCTGCCGTCGGGAGCGGGATTGAGGGTGAGGGACGGCACTTGCGCGAATCGAAGTCCTCACGCCGCCAGCTTGCGCGTCGTCGCGACGAACTGGTCGAGCTTGCGGCGCGCCGCACCGCTGGCGATCGCCTCGCGCGCCATCCGGATGCCGTCGTCGATCGAACCGGCGACGTCGGCGGCGTACAGCGCGACGGCGGCGTTGAGCATCACGATCTCGCGTGGCGTGCCCTGTGTGTTCTCCAGCGCCTCGAGCACCATCGCACGGCTCTCGTTGGCGTTGGCGACCTTCAGTCCGCGGTTGGAGATCATCGCCAGGCCGAAGTCCTCGGGATGGATCTCGTACTCGCGCACTTCGCCGTTCTTCAGCTCGCCGACCATCGTGGCCGCGCCGAGGGAGACCTCGTCCATGCCGTCCTTGCCGTAGACGACCATCACGTGCTTGCTGCCAAGCTGTTGCAGCACGCGCACCTGGATGCCGACCAGGTCCGGGTGGAACACGCCCATCACCTGGTGCGGCGCGCCGGCCGGGTTGGTCAGCGGCCCCAGGATGTTGAAGATCGTCCGCACGCCGAGCTCCTTGCGCACCGGCGCGGCGTGCTTCATCGCTGCGTGGTGGTTCGGCGCGAACATGAAGCCGATGCCGGTTTCGGCGAGGCAGGTCGCGACCTTGTCGGGCGACAGGTTGATGTGCGCGCCGAGCGCCTCCAGCACGTCGGCGCTGCCCGAGCCGGACGACACGCCGCGGCCGCCGTGCTTGGCCACGCGCGCGCCCGCCGCCGCGGCGACGAACATCGCGGCGGTCGAGATGTTGAACGTGTGCGCCGCGTCGCCGCCGGTGCCGCACAGATCGACCAAGTTGCTCTTGTCGGCAACCTCCACCTTGGTCGCGAACTCGCGCATGATCGTCGCGGCGGCCGCGATCTCGCCGATGGTCTCCTTCTTCACGCGCAAGCCCATCAGCACCGCGGCGATCTGCACCGGTGTCAGCTCCCCGCTCATCAGCTTGCGCCAGAGCGAAAGCATCTCGTCGTGAAAGATCTCGCGGTGCTCGATGCAGCGCACGAGCGCCTCAGTCGGGGTGATCGCCATCGGTTCGTCCTCCCTGGTTCGCGTCAATTCTGCCGGGGCGCCAGCGACTCCAGCAGCGCGGCGCGCTGCCGCAGCATCTCGACCTCGCACGCCAGCGCCGCCTGCCCGGGATCGCGTCGGCCGGCGGCGGCGGCCAGCGCGAGCCGGCAGTGCGCGCCGAGGTAGCGCTCAAAGTCGCGTTGCGACTCGCGCAGCGCCGCGACCGCGCCGGGGCGCTCGCGCGACTCGTCGATCGCACGCATCGCGCGCTCGACGTCGAGGAAGGCACCCAGCATCTGATCGGTGGCGGCGCGGCGCGCCTCGTGCAGACACGACGTCACGTCGCCGCGATCGCGCGCGCCGCGCATGCAGTCTTCCAGCGCGTCCGCCCGCGCCGGGCCCGCGAACGCGAGCAGGATCGCCATCACGATCTTTCTCATCGCCGGCTTTCATCGAGGAAGTTTTTCAGCAACGCGCGACCGTGTTCGGTCGCGATCGATTCGGGATGGAACTGCACGCCCTCGACCGCGAGCGACCGGTGGCGAAGACCCATGATCTCGTCGTCGTCGGCCCACGCCGTGATCTCCAGACAGTCGGGCAGCGTGGCGCGCTCGACCGCGAGCGAGTGATAGCGCGTCGCAATCAACGGCGACGGCAGGCCCTTGAAGACGCCGACGCCGGAGTGCTCGACGGGCGCGGTCTTGCCGTGCATCAGCATCTTCGCCCGGACGGCCCGGCCGCCGAACGCCTCGCCGATCGCCTGGTGTCCCAGGCAGACCCCGAGGATCGGGACCGCGCCGGCAAAGCGCCGGATCGCATCGAGCGAAATACCCGCCTCCTTCGGCGAGCACGGCCCGGGCGAGATGCAGATGCGAGCGGGCGCGAGTGCGGCGATTTCGTCGAGCGTGATCTCGTCGTTGCGGTACACCCGCACGTCCTCCCCCAGCTCGCCGAAGTACTGCACCAGGTTGTAGGTGAACGAGTCGTAGTTGTCGATCATCAGCAGCATGCGGATCTCACACGGAGGCCACGGAAAACACGGAGCTAAACGACGATTCGTTTGATCCCGTCGCGAAGCGGCGCGACGTTGAAGTGGATCCCAAGGCCCGTCGACAGACCGGACAGCCGCAAGTACGTGGCGATCTGAGACTTATGGACGGGCAGAAGTGCCTCCACCGACTTGAGCTCCACGTTCAACGCGTCCTCTACGACGAAGTCGGCACGAAAGCCGGCCTCGAGCTTGAGCCCCTTGTACTCGACGGGACAGTCGACCTGCCGCCGAAAGGTCAGGCCACACAGAGCGAAATCACGCGCGAGGCACTGCTCGTGGGCACTTTCAAGCAATCCGGGACCGAGCAGTCGATGGACTTCGATCGCCGCGCCGATAACGCGCTCGGACAAAGCGCCGAATTTCTCCTCCGTGTTCTCCATGCGCTCCCCGTGTCACCCATGACGTGCCCATCCAGTGAAAAAGGCGCCAAACGCAGCGATCGCCCGATCGATGCCCGCGGCGTCGACGTCCAGATGCGTGACCAGTCGCAGTGTCGGCGAGCGGGCGAGCGCCAGGATGCCGCGTTCGCGCAGGAAGGCGCCGAGCCCGGCGCAATCTGCCGGCACGGTGACGAACAGCATGTTCGTGTACGGGCCTTCGACCTTCAGCGCATCGATCGCGCGCAGGCCGTCAGCCAGCCGCTGCGCGTTGGCGTGATCCTCCGCCAGTCGCGCGACGTTGTGCTCGAGCGCGTACAAGCCCGCCGCCGCGAGGATGCCCGCCTGTCGCATCGCCCCGCCCAGCATCTTGCGCGGCCGGCGCGCGGCGGCGATGAACGCCTTCGCGCCCAGCAGCACCGTGCCGGCCGGCGCGCCAAGCCCCTTGGACAGGCAGATCGATACCGAATCGAAGCCGGCGGCGACGAGGCGCTCGTCGCCGCCCAAGGCGACCGCCGCGTTGAAGTAGCGCGCGCCGTCCAGGTGCGTGCTCAGTCCGCGCGTGTGCGCCAGCGCGGTGGCCTGCGCGCAGTACTCGAGAGGTAGGACCTTGCCGCCGATCGTGTTCTCCAGCGCCAGCAGCCGCGTGCGTGCGAAGTGCGGGTCGTCCGGCTTGATCGCGGCGGCGATTCTTTCGAGCGGGATCGTGCCGTCTGCAGCGTTGTCAAGCGGCTGCGGCTGGATCGAACCGAGCACCGCGGCGCCGCCGGCTTCGTACCGGTAGGTGTGCGCATCCTGCCCGACGATGTATTCGTCGCCGCGCTGGCAGTGCGTCATCAGCGCGACGAGGTTGCTCTGCGTGCCGCTCGGCATGAAAAGCCCCGCCTCGTAGCCGAGCCGCTCCGCCAGCACCGCCTGCAGCCGGTTGACGGTCGGGTCGTCGCCGAACACGTCGTCGCCGACTTCGGCCTCGTACATCGCGCGGCGCATGCCCGCGCTCGGGCGCGTGACGGTGTCGCTGCGCAGATCGATCAAGTCAGAGTTCGCCATCGAACCCGTCCTCCACCTGCTCGGCCGCGCGCAGCACGGCGCGCGCCGAGTGCGGTTGGTGTCGGCCGCGCTGCGCGCTTAACGTGCTGCGCACGTTAGCCTCCCCCAGACCGTCCGTTCATTCGCCATCGAACCCGTCCTCCACCTGCTCGGCCGCGCGCAGCACGGCGCGCGCTTTCGCCTCGGTCTCGCGCCATTCCATTTCGGGGATCGAATCGGCGACGATGCCCGCGGCCGCCTGCGCATACAGCACGTTGCCCTTGATCACGCCGGTACGGATCGCGATCGCGAGATCCATGTCGCCGGCAAACGACAGATAACCGACCGCGCCGCCGTAGATGCCGCGCTTCACGGGCTCCAGCTCGTCGATGATCTGCATCGCCCGCACCTTGGGCGCGCCGGTCAGCGTACCGGCCGGAAAGGTCGCGCGCAGCACATCGAGATTGGTCAGCCCGGGTTTCAGCTTGCCTTCAACGTGGCTGACCAGGTGCATCACGTGCGAGTAACGCTCGATCACGTACTGCTCGGGCACCTTGACGGTTCCGATCTGCGCGATGCGCCCGATGTCGTTGCGCGCCAGATCGATCAGCATCAGATGCTCTGCGCGCTCCTTGGGGTCGGCGGCGAGCTCTTCGGCAAGCGCCGCATCCTGCTCGGGGGTGCCGCCGCGCGGGCGCGTTCCGGCGATCGGGCGGATGGCCACGAACCGCTCGCCTTGCCGGTCCTCGCTGCGCACCAGGATCTCGGGCGAGGCGCCGACGATCTGATGGTCACCGAAGTCGTAGAAGTACATGTACGGCGACGGGTTCAGCGTGCGCAGCGCGCGATACAGGCTCAGGGGCGCGTCGGCAAAGGGCTTGGTGATGCGCTGGCCGATCTGCACCTGCATCACGTCGCCGGCGGCGATGTATTCCTTCGCGCGTGCGACCGCCTTCAGGTAGTCCGCCTTCGCGAATTCGCGATACTCCTCGCGCCGCACGCTGGCGCGCGTGTGCGGCGGCTCGATGTGCCGGGCGAGCCGCGCCTTCAGTTCCCGGATGCGCTCGCGCGCGCGTGCGTACGCCTCAGGGCGATTGGGGTCCGCGTAGACGATGAGATAAATGCGGCCGCTCAGGTTATCGACGACGGCGAGCTCTTCGGTCAGCAGCAGTTGGATGTCGGGCAGGCCGAGGTCGTCGCGCTTGGGATGCGCGAGCTTCTTTTCGATCAGCCGCACCGTGTCGTAGCCGAAGTAGCCCGCGAGCCCGCCGCAGAAGCGCGGCAGCCCGGGGCGCAGCGCGACCTTGAACTGCGCGAAGTACCGCTCGACGAACGCGAGCGGATCGCCGCGGTCTTCCTGCACGACCTTGCCATCGACGACGACCTCGGTGCGGTGCTGCCCGGGTTCGCCGATGTACGAGCGCAGCGCGGTTTTCGCCGGCAGGCCGATGAACGAGTAGCGGCCGAAGCGCTCGCCGCCGACGACCGACTCGAGCAGGTACGAGTTGTGGGTGGCACCGTGCGCACGCGCGAGCTTCAGATACAGCGACAGCGGCGTGTCGAGGTCGGCGAAGCTCTCGGCGATCAGTGGGATGCGGTTGTAGCCCTGCGCGGCGAGGGCCTTGAATTCGAGTTCGGTCATGCGTCACCTGTCGTTGCGTCCGCCAGCCATGACCGGGCGACGGCGCGGGGTTGGTCGAATGGAGCGCCGCGGAGCGCGGCAGCGGTTCAGGCTAGCGACGCCAGAACCAGACCCCCTGCGCGTGCCAGCCCGGGTTGCGGGCCTGCCACGTGCGGGCGGCGGAAGTCCATTCGGTACGGTGACTCATGGCGTCGGGCGACGCGGTTCGCTCGTTTCCGTGTGCTGCGCGACCCATTGCGCAGCGTCGAAAAGCGTCGCGAATATAGCATCGACGCCGGGCGTGCCGGCCAGCGTGGCGACCGGCTCGCCTTCGTTGTAGCCGGTCTCCACCAGCACGACGCGCATGCCGGCCGCGCGCGCGGCGAGCGCGTCGTTGACCGAATCGCCGATCATCAGCGCCTGCGCCGGCGCGATGTTCAGCCGCGCGCAGCCGGCGAGCACGATCGCCGGGTGCGGCTTCTTCTCCTGCACGTCGTCGCCGGCGACGATCGCGTCGAACGCGCAGGCGAGGCCGAGCCGCTCGAGCAGGGGCACCGTGAACTCGCGCGGCTTGTTGGTCACGCAGGCGACCTTCAGTCCCTTGGAATGCAGCAATTCGAGCGCCTGCGGTACGCGCTCAAAAACGACCGCGTGCGTGCCGTTGACGGCGTGGTAGTGGCGGTAGAACGCCGCGCGAGCGCGCGCGAAGACGTCGTCGTCGGCGCGGCCGTCGAGGTCGTCGGTCAACGCGCGATGCACCAGGATCTCCGCGCCCTTGCCGACGAAGGCCGCGATGCGCGCCAGCGGTAGCGCCGGCAATCCGAACTCGGCGCGCATCGCGTTGGCCGCCGCCGCCAGATCCGGCGCGGTGTCCATCAGCGTGCCGTCTAGATCGATCAGCACGCCGCGCAAAGCAAGGGCCCAATTCAACACGGGGAACACGGAGAAGGGCGAAACGAACTCTCGAGTGGACCCGACATCGAGATGGTCTGCCGCACGCACGCGCAGCGCCGCGTCACTGCCGTGGATCCGCGCCGAAGCACCGTACCGGAGTCCGCACACCGACTGGCGCTCTGCCATTTTCGGTGGTCTCGGTGTCTCGGTGGTCAGACCCGCCCTTCGGCATTCACGCCTCGCCAGATTCGCGCCGCTGCGTCTCGCGCTTGCGGCCGAGCGCGGCGGCGGCTTCGCGCAGTTCGCGGCGCATCGCGTCGATGGTCGCCTTGTAGTCCTTCGAGCCGAAGATCGCGCTGCCGGCGACGAAGGTGTCGGCGCCGGCTTCGGCGATCGCGCGGATGTTGTCGACCTTCACGCCGCCGTCGATCTCCAGCAGGATCGGCTGGCCCGTCGCCTGCGTCCAGGCGTCGATCTTCGCGCGCGCCCGGCCCAGTTTGTTCAGCGCCTCGGCGATGAACGCCTGCCCGCCGAAGCCCGGGTTCACGCTCATCAGCAGCACGACGTCGAGCTTGTCCATCACGTGGTCCATCCAGTCAAGCGGCGTGGCCGGATTGAACACGAGCCCGGCCTTGCAGCCCTGATCGCGGATCAGCGCGAGCGTGCGGTCGACATGGCGGCTCGCCTCGGGATGAAAGGTGATCACGTTCGCACCGGCCTTGGCGAACAGCGGCACCAGCGCGTCGACCGGCTCGACCATCAGGTGCACGTCGATCGGCGCCGCGACGTGCGGGCGGATCGCCTCGCACACCAGCGGGCCGATCGTCAGGTTGGGCACGTAATGGTTGTCCATCACGTCGAAATGGATCCAGTCGGCGCCGGCCGCGACGACGTTGCGCACTTCTTCGCCGAGCCGCGCGAAGTCGGCAGACAGAATGCTCGGAGCGATGCGAAAATCCACGACACGTTCTCCAGGAGGGCCGCAACGTCTGGCGTTGCGCCACGATTCTAAGGGCGGCCGTACCGCGGCCGACCGTGATGCGGGTTACCGATGGGCGCGAGATACGAATTCAGCGTGAGCGTGCAGCCGCGTTTCCTGCCTGAGCAGTCCGACCCGGCGCACGACCGGTACCTCTTTGCCTACACGGTCACGGTGCGCAACACCGGCGAAGTCGCCGCGCAGTTGATCTCGCGCCACTGGATCATCACCGATGGCGAGGGCAAGGTGCAGGAAGTGCGTGGGCTCGGCGTCGTCGGCGAGCAGCCGACGCTCGCCCCGGGCGAAGCCTTCGAGTACACCAGCGGCTGCCCGCTGGACACACCGGTCGGCACGATGCGCGGCAGCTACCAGTGCGTCGCTGCCGACGGCACGCGCTTCGATGCGCCGATCCCGGAGTTCGTGCTGTCGATGCCGCGTGCGCTGCACTGACGACGGACCGGGATGCGGTCGCGAGCGGTCGGGCGCTGCGGATCCGGGCGGTGGGCTCACGGCGGCAGGACGCGGATGGTTCGAGTCGATCGGCGCGGCCCGCGCGATGGGTCGAGCCGCGGCGGCCGCTGCGCGGTTCACTCGCCGGGCGGACGTTTGTCCCGACCGTGGAACATCGTCCACCAGACGATGAACACGAGCAGACCCAAAGCGAGCAGCGCCTCCAGGTAGATCAGCCACATGCGAGCGTCGTGGGCCGTAGGTCGAGGATCGAGGATTGGGCGCGAGAGCGACCGCGGCGGCATTCTATTCGGTCGCGCGTGGCCCATCCCGATGAAGACTGCTTACCCACCGCGGTGGCGCGCCGCAGACGAGGAGTCTCGGCGCCTCGCAAGGCCGAGATCCCTCGCATTCGCTCGGCATGACGGCTCGGGCGCGAGATGGGACGACACCGAATGATTTGCAATAGACGGCTCGCGGCTGCTTTCGCGGCGCTCGCGCTCGGCGCCTGCCAGACGCCGCCGCCAGTGGCGCCGGCCCTCAAGACGGTCACGCAGGCGCGCTACGAGAAAGCGGCGTTCGACACGCTGCCCGCGGTGGCCGACGCCGATCTGGTCGCGGCGTGGCCCGCGTGGCTCGCCTCCTGCCGCGCGTTCGAGCGCGGCGGCGACGCGCGCCGCACGGTGTGGCAGCCCGCGTGTGCGGCCGCCGCCACGGTCGACGCGGGCAGCGCGGCGGCCATCCGCGCCTATCTGCACGAGCGCTTCGACGCCTGGCGCGTGTTCGCGGAAACGCGCGAAGACACGGCTGGCAACGGCACGCTGATCGGCGTGACCGACCGCGGCCGCATCACCGGTTACTACGAGCCGCTGCTCAACGGCAGCCGCACCAAGGCGCCGCCTTACACCGTTCCGCTGCATCGTCCGCCCGACGATCTGCTGATCGTCGATCTGGCGAGCCTGCATCCGGAACTCGCCGGCAAGCGCGTACGCGGCCGGCTCGTCGAGACGCCGGCGGGCAAACGCGTGGTGCCGTACTGGTCGCGCGAGGAACTCGCCAGCGGCGCGCGGCTCGCGGGTGCGGAACTGCTCTGGGTCGACGATCCGATCGAGGCGTTCTTTCTGCAGGTGCAGGGCTCCGGGCGCGTGCGGCTGCCCGACGGCACGGTCGTGCGCGTCGGCTACGCGGATGTCAACGGCCATCCTTATCGCTCGATCGGCCGCTGGCTCGTCGAGCGCGGCGAACTGAAGCTCGAGGACGCGTCGATGCAGGGCATCCAGGCGTGGGCACGGACGAATCCGCAACGGCTCGACGAACTCCTGAACCAGAACCCGAGCTACGTGTTCTTCCGCGAGCTGCCGCTCGGCGATCCGAACGCCGGGCCGCTCGGTGCATTGAACGTGCCGCTGACCGCGGGCTATTCGCTCGCGGTGGATCCGCGCTTCGTCCCGCTGGGCGCGCCGGTGCTGATCGACACGCAACATCCGGCGACCAACGCGCCGCTCGCGCGGCTGATGCTCGCGCAGGACACGGGGGGCGCGATCCGCGGGCCGCTGCGATTCGACTTCTTCTGGGGGACGGGCCGCGAAGCCGGCGCCGTCGCCGGCCGCCAGCGCCACGACGGCGCCGCATGGATCCTCGTGCCGAAGGACGTCACGCCTGCAGCGTTGATCTCGCGCTGACAGCGGACGCTCGATTCAACACGGAGGGATGCGTCTGTGTCGCGAGAAGCCCTTTCCGCGAGGGGTGATGGCTTCACCGCGGAGGCACAGAGGGCGATTCGGTGTTCTCGGTGTTCTCGGTGTTCTCTGTGTTCTCCGTGGTGAGAGCACACCCTCACAGGGCCGATGATTTGACCACCGAGACGCCGAGCCCGCCTATCGAGGATTACGCAACCTCGTGACACCCCCACCTTGCGGTTTCGCTTCGCGCTGGCTGTCGCCGGTTCCGTCATCCCGAGCGAAGCCGAGGGATCTCGGCACTGCGAGCAGCGCAGATTCCTCGCCCTTGGCTCGGAATGACGAGGGCTGAGAAGGTGTGAAGATTTCGTCGCGAGCGGGCCGCTGGCTAGGCGCACGCAGCCGCAGGGCCGAGACATATCAAGTAG
>JBBIJJ010000109.1:0-11213 GCA_037446035.1 Burkholderiales bacterium | reverse complement strand
GCTTCGCGTCGGAATGACGAGCGTGCTTCGCGTCGGAATGACGAGCGTGCTTCGCGTCGGAATGACGAGCGTGCTTCGCGTCGGAACGACGACGGTGTTTTGCGTCGGAAGGACACGGGTGATTCGCGCCGGAAGGACGAGGATGCTCGACGCCGGAATGACGAAGATGCTTTGCTTGGGTGCGACGAAAGCGAGGGCGAGTCGATGATGCGTTTTTCGCTCGACGCCGAACCGATGCTGTGTTCCGGCCACGCGGCCTGCCCGGGCTGCATCGATGCGCTGTCGGTGCGCCACGTGCTCGCCACGCTCGGCCCCGACACGATGGCCGTGATCCCGCCGTCGTGCATGGCGATCATCGCCGGGCCGCAGCCTTACAGCTCGCTGAAGATCCCCATGTACCAGCCGACGCTCGAGGCGAGCGCGGCGGCGGCCTCGGGGCTGCGCCGCGCGCTCGACGCGCAGGGCAAGCGCGACACGCAGGTCGTCGTGCTCGCCGGCGACGGCGGCACCTACGACATCGGTTTCCAGTGCCTGTCGTCGGCGGCCGAACGCAACGAGGACTTCATCTACGTCTGCCTCGACAACGAGGGCTACATGAACACCGGCGCGCAGAAGTCGTCGTCGACGCCGCGCTTCGCGCGCACCGGCTCGACACCTGCAGGCAAGACCTCGCGCAAGAAGAACCTCACGGAGATCATGGCCGCGCACGGCGTGCCGTATGTCGCCACCGCCAGCGCCGGTCATCTGCCCGACCTGATCCGCAAGGTGCAGAAGGCCAGGTCGATCCGCGGCACGCGCATCCTCACGCTGCTGATCCCGTGCCTGGACGGCTGGGGCTTGCCCGACGACGCGGGGCTGACGGCGGCGCGCTACGCAGTGGAGTGCGGCGCGTTTCCGCTGTACGAGGTCGAGGACGGCCGCAGGTACACGCTGAACGTCACGCAGCGTACGCGGCCGGTGAGCGACTACCTCGCGCTACAAAGCCGCTACCGGCACATGACGAGCGCCGAGATCGCCGCGCTGCAGGCCGAAATCGACGAAGGCTGGGAGCGGCTGCTGCGACAGGTCGCGGCGAGCCGTGCGGTGCCCGCATGACCCCGTCGCTGGCGAGACCGCGCCAAGGCGCGGGCGCGTCACGCCGCGCGCCGCGCGTTGCGGGCGACCGCATTGGCCGGCGCCGGTTCGGTGGCATCGCTGCCGCGCTCGGCGAGCCGCAGCAGCGTGGCGAGCGTGATCGACTGCAGCGTGGCCTTGGTGATCTCGTCGATCTCCGACAGCACGATCGCCAGCGCGCGGTCGGCGGGCGTGCGTTCGCGGCGCTCGTCGCTGCCGCTGGAAATGTCCTCGAAGCGCGAGATCACGTCCAGCAGCGTCAGCCGCCGCGCATTGCCGGCGAAGCGGTAGCCGCCGCCGACGCCGCGCACCGACTGCACGATGCCGGCGCGCGCCAGCTCCGCGAGCACCTTGGCCAGGTGGTGCGGCGAGACCCGGTACTTCTCGGCGATCTCGGCGGCCGAGATGTGCCGCAGCGGATCGGCGGCGAACTCGAACAGGCTGTACAACGCGAGCATGCTGTTCTGTTGCAGCTTCATCGCCCCTCAGCCTTCCAGATCCATTTCCAGCGGAATGAAGCGGCCGGCCATCATCCCCTGGCTGCGGAAGAACGACAAGATGAGCGTGTTGTCGCTCGCGAGCATCGTGCGCACCTTGCGCACGCCCGCGCGGCGAAAGCCCGCGCAGATGGTCTCGAGCAGCCGTGTACCGATGCCGGCGAGTCGCGCGTCGGGCCGCACGTCGATCGCGAAGACCCAGCCGCAGGGTGGGGCGCCAAACTCCCAGTCGCGCACCTCGCCGATGACAAAGCCGACGACCTCGCCGGCGGCCTCGGCCACCAAGAACTGCGCGCCGGGCGCGGCCGACTCGCCGTAGCGGCGATAGATCGACCGCCAGTAGTCGCGTTTCTCGATGCCGGTGACCTGTGCGTCGATCGCGATCACCGCTTCCAGGTCGCCGCGCCGCACCGGCCGGATCGTCAGCTCGCGCCGCTGCGGCGCTGCACCAGCGGAGGGTTCCATGGCGCCGGTCCTCGGTTTACGGACGGCGGCGGCGCTGCGTCGAGCCATCGGGTTGACCTGAATTAAAGAATATCGGTATCGAGTTGCAAGAATAGCTTGATCGGCACCGGGCGGCGCGCCGGCGCCCGCAGCGGCGCGCGGATCGTAGCAGCGGACCCGACCGCAACGACAGGGAGAGCACGATGAAGCCATCGCTGACCGCCGGGCTGGAGGCGACCCGACGCGTGACGGTCGACCGCGAGCGCACGATCGACTTCATGGGCGAGGCCGCGCGCGTCTACGCGACGCCGATGCTCGTGCGCGACATCGAGATGGCTTGCCGCGAGCTGCTGCTCGCGCACCTCGATCCGGGCGAGGACTCGGTCGGCACGCGCGTCGAGATCGATCACCTGGCGCCGACGCTGCTCGGCATGGACGTCGAACTGCGCGTGCGCGTCGCGGGTGTGGACGGTCGCGCGGTGAGCTTCGAGGTCGAAGGGCGCGATCCGGTCGAAACGATCTGCCGCGCCAGGCACGCGCGCTTCGTCGTCGACGTGGCCAAGACCGCGCAACGGCTCGCGGCCAAGGCGCAGAAGGCCGCGGGCTGACGCGGCCGCGAGGCGCCGACACGGAGCCGCACACATGACCCGCTGGGCGATGCTCGTCGATCTGCGCCGCTGCGTCGGCTGCCAGACGTGCACCGCGGCGTGCAAACTGGCCAACGCCACGCCGCCCGGCGTGCAGTGGCGGCGCGTACTCGACATGGAGTTCGGCGAGTATCCGAACGTCCGGCGCGCGTTCGTCCCGGTCGGCTGCCAGCACTGCGACGATCCGCCGTGTGCGCAGGTCTGCCCGAGCACCGCGACGAAGAAACGCGCCGACGGCATCGTCACGATGGACTACGACCTGTGCATCGGCTGCGCGTACTGCGCGGTCGCGTGCCCGTACCAGGCCCGCTACCGCACGCTGCGCGCGAGCTTCGCGTACGGCGAGCCGATCGAAAGCGAGGCGCGGACCTTCGACGAGCACCGGCTCGGGGTGGCGACCAAGTGCACGTTCTGCGTCGACACGATCGACGCGGGACTGGCGCAGGGGCTTGTCCCCGGCGTCGATCCGGAAGCGACCCCCGCCTGCGTGAACGCCTGCATCGCCAGGGCGATGTCGTTCGGCGATCTCGACGATCCGGCCAGCAACGTCTCGAGGCTGCTCGCGGACAACGAGCACTTTCGCATGCACGAGGAGCTGGGTACGGGACCGGGGATGTACTACCTGTGGGACGGCCCTCGCGAGGCGCCGGTCGAGCCGCAGGCAGTGCGGTCGGGCGCGGCGTCGCGTGCCTCGATCCCGGCGCCCGTCCCGCACGGACGGCAGGGCGCGGCGGTGCCCGCCTGGGCGGGCGGCGGACCCTCCGGCGGGAGCGCGGCATGACCTACGGCCCCCATCCCTGGCAGCAGACCGCGTGGGACTGGCGCGCGGCCGGCAACTTCATCGGCGGCGGCGCCGGCAGCGGGCTCATCGTGTTCACTGCGCTCGCCCGCGTGGAGGGCGCGGCGGCGGCCGCGCTGCTGCTGGCGGGGCTTGCGCTGATCGGGCTCGGGCTCGCCTGCGTATGGGCCGAGCTCGGGCGGCCGCTGCGCGCGCTGCACGTGTTCTTCAATCCGCGCACCTCGTGGATGACGCGCGAAGCGATCGCCGCGACCGTACTGTTTCCGGTCGGCGCGCTGGCCGCGCTGGCCGCGTATGCGGGGGTGAGCGACGTCGCATGGCTGCCGGCGCTGCTGGCGGCCGCGTTCATCTATTGCCAGAGCCGGATGCTGCAGGCCGCGCGCGGCATCCCGGCCTGGCGCGAACCGCGCACCGTCGCGCTGCTGCTGGCCACGAGCTTCGCCGAGGGCGCGGCCCTGTTCTGGCTCGCACATTTCTGGCACGGCCGCGGCACGCCGCTGCTCGCGCTCGCCTTCGGCGCGGCGCTGCTGGTGCGCATCAGTGTGTGGTACGCGTACCGGCGTCGGCTCGACGACCGGATCGCGCCGCGTGCCGCCGCCGCACTCGACATTGCCGGCGGCGTGCTGCTGGTCGTCGGCACGATCGTGCCGCTGGCGCTGCTGGTGGCGGCGCTGTCGGCGGGTCATGCGGCCGGCGCGACCTTCGCGGCGCTGGCCGGCCTGGCCGCTGCGCCTGCCGGCGCTTTCGTGAAGTTCACCTTGATCACGCGCGCCGGGTTCAACCAGGGCTTCGCGCTGCAACGGTTGCCGGTGCGCGGCCAGGCGGCCCGAGGAACGCCGTGATGGCTGCGGCGGCACGGGTCGACGCTCTGCGCACGCCGGCCGGCGGCGCCGGCGCGTATTTCGATCGCGCGATCGAAACGATGCCGCGCGAGCGGCTCGCGGCGCTTCAGCTCGCGCGGCTGCGGCGCACGCTGCGCCATGCCTGCGAGCGCGTGCCGCTGTACCGCTCGCGGCTCGCCGCCGCCGGGGTGCAACCCGGCGCCGTGCGCACGCTGGACGATGTGCGCGCGCTGCCGCTCACGACGAAGGCCGATCTGCGCGAGCACTATCCGTTCGGCTTGTTCGCACGGCCGGTCGGCGAGCTGGCGCGGCTGCACGCGTCGTCGGGGACGACCGGCAAGCCGACGGTGGTCGGCTACACCACGGGCGACCTCGACACGTGGGCGCAACTGATGGCGCGATCGCTCGCCTGTGCCGGCGCGCGGCCCGGCGACATCGTCCACAACGCGCACGGCTACGGTCTGTTCACCGGCGGACTCGGCGTGCATGCGGGTGCGGAGCGGCTCGGCGCGGTGGTCGTGCCGGCGTCCGGCGGTGCGACCGAGCGGCAGATTGCGCTGCTGATGGACTTCGGCGCGCGCGTGCTGGTGGCCACGCCGTCGTACGCGCTGGTGATCGCCGAGACCGCCGAGCGGCTTGGCGTCGATCTGCACGCGAGCGCGCTGCGCACGGGCGTGTTCGGCGGCGAGCCATGGAGCGAATCGACGCGACGCGCGATCGAGCGGCACTTCGGGCTGCGCGCGCACGACCTGTACGGCCTGTCCGAGATCATGGGGCCGGGGGTGGCCTGCGAATGCGACGAACAGGCCGGACTGCACGGCTGGGAGGACCACTTCCTGTTCGAGCTGCTCGACCCCGAAACGCAGCAGCCGGTGCCCGAAGGCCAGGCCGGCGAACTGGTGATCACGACGCTGACCCGCGATGCGTTGCCGATGCTGCGCTATCGCACGCGCGACATGACGCGGATCACGACCGCGCCGTGCGATTGCGGCCGCACGCACTTGCGCATCCTGCGCATCGCCGGCCGCAGCGACGACATGCTGATCGTGCGCGGCGTCAACGTGTATCCGTCGCAGATCGAAGCGGTGCTGGTCGGCAAACCGCGGCTGGCGCCGCACTATCAGCTCGTGCTGCGCAAGAACGGGCCGCTCGACGAGGTCACGCTCGAAGTCGAAGCGTTGCCGGGCGTCGCGCAGGACGTCTTCCCCGAACTGGCGCGCGAGGTCGCGCATCTGGTCAAGGCGATGGTCGGCATCAGCACGCAGGTCAGCGTCAAAGGCCCGGGCGAAATCCCGCGCTCGGAAGGCAAGGCCGTGCGGGTGCGCGACCTGCGGCCGAAGGAGGCGGCATGACCCAACGGGTCCTGCGCCTGACCGTCAACGGCCGCGCGCGCGAGCACGCGGTCGCCGACCACGCGCTGCTGCTCGACGTGCTGCGCGACGACCTTGGGCTGACCGGGACCAAGCGCGGCTGCGACGGCGGCGAGTGCGGCGCCTGCACGGTGCTGGTCGACGGGCAACCCCGCCTCGCGTGCATCACGCTCGCCGCGCGCTGCGAGGGCCGACAGATCGAGACGATCGAATCGCTCGCCGCGAACGGCCGTATGAGCCGGTTGCAGCAGGCGTTTCACGAAAAACTCGGCACGCAGTGCGGCTTCTGCACGCCGGGAATGATCATGGCCGCCGAAGCGCTGCTGCGGCGCAATCCCGCGCCGAGTGAGGCGCAGATCCGCGAGGCGCTGTCGGGCAACCTGTGTCGCTGCACCGGCTACGTGAAGATCATCGAGTCGGTGCTGGCGGCGTGCGCCATTCCGGCCGGAGGCGGCGCATGAATAACGGTTTCGACGCCGAGACGCGGAGGACACCGAGCAAGGCCGTGGATTCTTCGCTCCGTGGCTGCCGTGTGCCTGGTGGCGGCGTCGCGGACTTCGAAGGCCGGGGGCCTGACCGCGGACACATGGAGCACACAGAAAGACCGTTTGGGTTTCCGATTCCCTCCGTGCACTCCGTGTGCTCCGTGGCCGAATTCCGGGGTTCGAAGGCCGAAGAATTGAACACGGCGAGACGGGCGACACGGAGGGAAGACTCGATGCCTTTGGTTTTCTCGATGTGTCCGGTGCCTCGGTGGTGAATACGGCTTTATGAACGCGCCGAAGGACCAAACGCTGCGCAGCGCCGTGCCGGGCGCGGTCGGCGTGCGGCAGCCGCTGATCGACGGCATCGAGAAGGTCACCGGCCGCGCGCTGTACACGGCCGACCTGCCGGCACGCCTCGGCCGCGACGGCGCGCTGGTCGGCGCGATCCTGCGCAGCCCGGTTGCGCACGCACGCATCCGCGGCATCGACACGCGCGCGGCGCGCGCGGCTCCCGGCGTGCGCGCGGTCGTCACCGGCGCCGACTGCGACGTGCCGTACGGCGTGATCCCGATCGCACAGAACGAGTTTCCGCTCGCGCGCGAGCGCGTACGTTATCGCGGAGAGCCGGTCGCCGCGGTCGCCGCGGTCGACGAAGCGACCGCGCAGGCGGCGCTGAAGCTGATCACGCTCGACCTCGAGCCGCTGCCGGCGGTCTTCGACGCCCAAGCGGCGCTTGCGCCCGACGCGATCCAGCTTCACGCCAACAAGCCGCGCAACGTCGAGCGCGAGGTCGACCACACGTTCGGCGACGTCGACGCCGGTTTCGCCGCCGCGGCGCTGGTGCGCGAGGCGAGCTTCCATTACGCCGAAGTCACGCACGCGATGATGGAGCCGAACGCCGCGCTCGCCGAATGGGACGCCGAGCGCGAGCGGCTGACGCTGCACTCGGTCACGCAGGTGCCGTACTACGTGCACCTGGCGCTGGCGCGGTGTCTCAAGCTCGACGAGTCGCAGATCCGCGTGGTCAAGCCCTTCGTCGGCGGCGGCTTCGGGCACCGCACCGAAACGCTGAACTTCGAGATCGTCGCTGCGCTGCTCGCGCGTGCCGCGGCCGGCACGGTGAAACTCGAGCTGTCGCGCGAGGAGACCTTCCTCACGCATCGCGGCCGGCCCGAAACCGATGTACGGCTGAAGATCGGGCTCGCCCGCGACGGCGCGATCACCGCGGTCGACTGCGAGGTGATCCAGCGCGGCGGCGCCTACGCCGGCTATGGGCTGGTGACGATCCTGTACGCGGGCGCGCTGCTGCATGCGATCTACCGCGTGCCGGCGAGCCGCTACCACGGCCTGCGCGTGTACACGAATACGCCGCCCAACGGCGCGATGCGCGGCCACGGTTCGGTCGACGTGCGACACGCGTTCGAGGCGCTGCTCGACGAAATGAGCGCGGAACTCGGGCTTGATCCGTTCGCGGTGCGCCGCGCGAATCTGTTGACGGTGCCGTACCGCACGATCAACGAGCTGCAGGTCAATTCCTGCGGGCTCGCCGAGTGCCTCGATCGCGTCGAGGCCGCGTCCGGCTGGCGCGAGCGGCGCGGCAAGTTGCCCAAAGGCCGCGGGCTCGGGATGGCCTGCTCGCACTACGTCAGCGGATCGGCCAAGCCGGTGCACTGGACCGGCGAGCCGCACGCGGTCGTGAATCTGAAGCTCGACTTCGACGGCAGCATCACCGTGCTGACCGGCGCGGCCGACATCGGGCAGGGCTCCTCGACGCTGCTCGCGCAGGCGGTCGCCGAGGTGCTAGGGCTGTCGCTCGCGCGGTTGCGCGTGGTCGCCAACGACAGCGCGGTGACGCCGAAGGACAACGGCTCGTATTCGTCGCGCGTGTCGTTCATGGTCGGCAACGCCGCGATCCGTGCCGCGCGCGCGCTGCGCGAGGCGCTCGTCGCGGCGGCGGCGCGCAAGCTCGGTGCGGCCACCGACGAGGTCGAATGCCTCGGCGAGCTGTATCGTGCCGGCGGCAGCGAGCGGACGCTGACGTACAAGGAGGTCGTCGCCGCCGCGCTGGAGGACACCGGCACGCTCACGGTCAAGGGCATCTGGTCGACCCCGCTCGAAGTGCAGGGCGGCAAGTTCAAGGGTGCGGCAGTCGGCACCGGCGCGGGCTACTCGTACGCGGCGCAGGTCGTCGAGGTCGACGTGGACGAGGACACGGGCGTCGTGCGGGTCGTGCGCGTGTGGGTCGCGCACGACTGCGGACGAGCGATCAACCCGCTTGCGGTCGAAGGGCAGGTGCAGGGCTCCGTCTGGATGGGCATGGGGCAGGCGCTGACCGAGGAGACGCAGTACCACGAGGGACTGCCCGTGCGCGCGAACTTTCTCGACTACCGCGTGCCGACGATCGTCGAGTCGCCGCCGATCGAGACCTTCATCGTCGAAGCGCCCGATCCGAACGGGCCGTTCGGCGCCAAGGAGGCGGGCGAGGGCTCGCTGTCGGGCTTCCTTCCTGCGCTGACCAACGCGATCGCGGACGCCACCGGATTGCGCCTGCACGAGCTGCCGGTCACGCCCGACCGGCTGCTCTCCGCGTTGCAGGCGCGCGCGCGCAGGCAGCGCGTGCGGCAGGCGATCGCCGAGCGGAAGCAGAAGCCTGTCCCGGCGTAGGCGGGCGCGGAGATCCGGCGTGAAAACTAGCGAACGCAGAAACGCAGTGGGCGCGGAGCAGCGCAGGGACGGGCAGGCGTCTGCGGACGCTTTTCGTCCGTGTCCCGTTGCGGCCTCCGCGCCTGCGCGTTCGCTCAGTGCCTTCCGTTGCGCGCGTCGCCCAGCCCACGCGGCACGGTGCGCCCACTGAGATGCCGACGCTCGCGCCGTTCACGCTGCATCGGGCCGTGTCCGCGCCGCACGCGGCCGCGCTGCTGGCGCGGCTGCCGGGTGCGCGCCTCGTTGCCGGCGGTACCGACCTGGTGCCGAACCTGCGGCGCGGCATCGGTGCGCCCGCCGCGCTGGTCGACGTGTCGGCGATCCCCGGGTTCGATGCGATGCGCCGCGACGGCTCCGGCTGGCGCATCGGCGCGGGGGTAACGCTCGCCACGCTCGCGGCCGATCCGCACGTCGAGCGCGAACTGCCGGCGCTCGCGCAGGCGGCGGCCGCCGTCGCCGGCCCCGCGCATCGCACGGTGGCGACGCTGGGCGGCAACCTGTGTCTGGACACGCGCTGCGTGTACTACAACCAGAGCGAGTGGTGGCGGCGGTCGAACGACTACTGTCTGAAGTTGGGCGGCACCACCTGCCACGTCGCGCCGCAGGGCAGCCGCTGTCACGCGGCATACTGCGGCGACCTCGCCGCGGCGCTGCTGGCGTACGACGCGCAGCTCGAGGTCGCCGGCGCGCAGCGATCGCGCCGACTGCCGCTGGCCGAGCTGTATGTCGACGACGGCGCGCATCACCTGACGCTCGCTGCCGACGAGCTGATCGTCGCGGTCGAACTGCCGCCGCAGCCGGCCGGCGCGCGATCGGGCTATCGCAAGGCGCGCGTACGCGGCGCGCTGGACTTTCCGCTGGCTGGCGTGGCGATCCGCGCGAGCTGGGCGCAGGACCGCGGCGGCCCCGGCGGTGCGCTCGCGACACTGCGCGTCGCACTGACCGGCACCGGCTCGCAGCCGCTGCTGCTCGCCGACACGCAGGCGCTGTGCGGCGCGCCGGTCGACGACGCGCTGCTCGCCGCGCTGGGCAAGCGCGTCGGCAAGCAGGTCAGCCCGATGCGCACGACCGTGACGTCGTCGCACTATCGGCGCCAGGTCGCGATCGTGCTCGCGCAGCGTCTGCTGCGCGAGCTGGCGGCGGGCTGAGGCGCGCGATGGGCGCGATCGATTCGACGCGCACGGCCGCCGGCTGCGAGGGGCTTGCCGCGGGCGCCGCCACCGAGCCGCGCGTGCGCATCCGGCGCAGCGCGGAAGGCGAGTCGGTCGTCGCGGCGGAGCTGGCGCAGGAGGTGCCGATCGCCTTCGAGTACAACGGCATTTCGCATGCGGTGATGCTCGCGACGCCGGCCGACCTGCTGGACTTCGCGCTCGGCTTTTCGTTGAGCGAGGGCATCGCCACGTCGGCGCAGTGCTACGGCATCGACGTGCAGCCGACCGAAGCCGGCATCACGCTGGCGATCGAGATCGCCGGCGAAGCGTTCGTGCAATTGAAGGCGCGCAGGCGCACGCTCGCCGGGCGCACCGGGTGCGGCATTTGCGGCACCGAGAGCCTCGAGCAGGTGCTGCGCCCGTTGCCCGACCTGACCGGCATCGCACTGCGCGTGACGCCAGCCGCGCTGGCGCGCGCGCATGCGGGGCTGGCGGCGGTCCAGCCCTTGCAGCGCGCGACCGGGGCCGCGCACGTGGCAATCTGGTGCGATCGCGACGGCGCGATCGTCGCCGCGCGCGAAGACGTGGGTCGCCACAACGCGCTCGACAAGCTGATCGGCGCGCTCGCGCGCGCCCGCATCGATGCGCGCGCCGGGTTCGTGCTGGTGACCAGCCGCGCCAGCGTCGAAATGGTGCAGAAGAGCGCGACCGCGGGCATCGCGCTACTGGCGGCGGTTTCGGCGCCGACCGCGCTCGCCGTTCGCGTCGCCGAGGGCTGCGGCCAGACCTTGATCGGGTTTGCGCGCGGAGCGACGTTCGACGTGTATACGCGGCCCGATCGCGTGCGAATGCTGTGAACCTAGAAACGGCAGTTGAAGTCCGTGAAGTATCGAGAAACGCGTTCGCGCCAAAGCCTTGTAGTGACCACGACCATCACCCATTTGGAACTGCTCCGCAGTCCTCGGAATTGGCTTGAAACCCGCATGGATGCTGGCTTTCTGCCGTTTCGACGTGAGGCGAACTGCCGGATTTAGGGTGAACGCGCGAAGCCTGCAGCGGCCCGACGCGGACGGTCCGTTCGCTTGGTGAGTCGTCATCGCAGCGGGCGGCGAGCCCGGGCGGGGCGGTCGCGCGTGCGCTTCGATCCGCGGCGCGCGCCGCT
>JBBIJJ010000108.1:0-11264 GCA_037446035.1 Burkholderiales bacterium | reverse complement strand
GTGAAGAGGGACTTCGCCACGGAATGACCCGAGGCGCCGGAGCGGACCGACGACCACCGGCCCACTGCGGATCCAGGCTCATTCGGCGCACAGCGCCGGCGCAGCGTTGCGCACACAACGCGCTACTTGAGTATCCGGAACAGATTGTGATGCGCGTCGGTGAACGTCGGCAGTTCCCTGCGATCGGCGATCGGTTCGGCCGCCTCGGCGATCTGCGGATGCGCCAGCAGCTTGCGGTTGCGGGTGACCAGGATCTGGTCGGTCGACGACAGCCAGTAGTCGGCGGCGGCCGAGGATTCGGGAATGTCGGAGACGACGACCGCTTCGAGCCCGAACTCGGTCGCCAGGCGTTTCACCACCGGCATCAGGTCGATGTAGCGATTGGTGGCCTGGAACACGATCACGCCGTCGGGCGCCAGATGGCTGACGTACAGCGCCATCGCCTCGCGCGAGACGAGATGCATCGGGATCGAGTCGCCCGAAAACGCGTCGATGCCGAGCACGTCGTAGCCGCGCGAGCCGCGCTGCTTCAGCTCGCGTTCCAGCGACAGGCGGCCATCGCCGAGGATCACCTGCGTCTTCGCCGGCGTATCGCGCAGGAAGGTGAACTCGCGACGTTCGATCTCGATCACCTTGGGGCTGATCTCGTAGAAGACGATCTCGTCACCGGCGCGGCCGTAGGCGGCGATCACGCCGGCGCCCAGCCCGATGACGCCCACGCGGCGCGGCTGCGGCCTGATCTCGTTCAGCGTCGCGAACAGGCGGCCGTAGCCGGAGGTCGGGCCGAAGTAGTCGCTCGGCGTGTTCCTGTACTCCTCGCCGAGCAGTTGTCCGCCGTGGATGATGCCGCCGTGGTACATCGCCCGGTAGGCGACGCCGTCGACCGTGCGGTCGCGCGTGCGCACCACACCGTAGAAGTCGCGCTCCATCACCCGCACGTCGCGGCCGTACTCACGCGCGCCCTGCCATGCGAACCAGGCGGTGGGCAGCAGCACGAGCACGCCGGCGAGACGCGCCGGGCCGGCCAGTCGCGCGAGCACCAGCAGCGCCAGCAGTACGAGCGTGACGTTCAGCTCGTAGTAGCCGTCGAGCACGAGGGGGGCCACGATCGCGATCAGCACCGCGCCAGCCGCGCCGCCGAGGGAAAGCATCAGGTAGAAGCGCGTCAGATGGCGCGGATCGGGTTTGAGCCGCGCCAGTTCGCCATGGCAGAACATGCACGCGACGAACAGGCCGACGAAATAGGTCGCCGCCGCCCACAGCAGCTCCAGCGACGAGATGAAGTACGCCATCCACGGAATACCGGGGATCAGCAGCGCGACGAAGAGCCACCGCACGTACCAGCGCGGATGGTCGAAACAGAGGATGAACGTGATCAGGTACAGCGACAGCGGCAGCACCCACAGGAACGGCACGCTCGAGATGTTCTGCGTCACGTGGTTGGTGACCGCCAGCAGCATGATCGAGCCCATCGCGGCCAGCACGAGCCACAGCAATTGCGCGCCGAGCGTCGGCGCCGCGGTCGCGCGTTCGGGCGCCGCACCGGCGAGCGATTGCGTGTCGCCTTCGCTGGCCGCGGCCGCGCGCATCGATAGCCAGCCGGTCGCCGCGCACACGAGCACGAAGACCGCGTACATCGCCGACCAGCTCCAGCCCAGTTGCGGCAGCGTCAGCCAGGGCTCGAACAGCACGGGAAAGCCAAGCAACGCCAGCAGCGACGCGAAATTCGACAACGCGAACAGCCGATACGGCACCGCCGAACGGAAGCGCCGCCAGTACCACGCCTGCAGAAGCGGCGTGGTCGTCGACAGCAGGAAGTACGGCAGCCCGATGGTCGCCGCCAGCAGCAGCAGGATGCGGACGATCGGATCCTCGTCGCCTTGCGGCTTCCACGCGTCCGCCGCGAGGATCGGCAGCGTGGCGAGCGAAATCGCCAGCAGCACGAGGTGCAGTTGCGTCTGCCGCTTCACCCCCAGCCGTGTCGTCGCGTCCGCGTACGCGTAACCGGCCAGCAGCACGCTCTGGAAGAACACCAGACAGGTCGTCCACACCGCCGCCGAGCCGCCGAACCACGGCAGGATCTGCTTGGCGATGATCGGCTGCACCAGGAACAGCAGGAAGGCGGACAGGAAGATCGTGCCGGCGTACGGCAGGATCGCGCGCGACGCGAGCGGCGTCGCGGTCACGGTGGCAGCATGCATGCGAGCGTTGTCGTTATCGGTGGATGCGAAACGGGCCCGGCGTCTTGCCGGGCCCGTACGCACACGGGCGGATTATCCCCGACTGCGCAGGGAGGGCCGGTCAACACCGCGGCGGTTCCGAGCGGCGCGATGGAATTGCACGTTGCGCGAGGCTGAGATTCCTCGCCCCGGCACAAGGCCGGCGCTCGGAATGACGCTCTGCAGTCATCCCGAGCAGCGCGAGGGATCTCGACGTCGCGAGAGGCTGAGATTCCTCGCCAGCCGCTCGGAATGACGAGCGAGAGGCGGCTCGGAATGACGAGCGAGAGGCGGCTCGGAATGATTCGTCGCGCCGGCCCCCAAGTTCATGGCTCGGAATGACCGCCCTGGGGTCATCCCGAGCGGCGCGAGGGATCTCGGTGTTGCGAACTGCTGAGATTCCTCGCGTTCGGCTCGGAATGACGAGGGCGGGCGGCTTGGAATGACCGCCTTGGGGTCATCCAGAGCAGCGCAAGGGATCTCGGTGTTGCGAGCTGCTGAGGTTCCTCGCCTTCGACTCGGAATGACGCGCATGGGCGGCTCGGAATGACCGCCCTGGGGTCATCCCGAGCAGCGCGAGGGATCTCGGTGTTGCGAGCTGCTGAGGTTCCTCGCCTTCGACTCGGAATGACGCGCATGGGCGGCTCGGAATGACCGCCCTGGGGTCATCCAGAGCAGCGCGAGGGATCTCGGTGTTGCGAACTGCTGAGATTCCTCGCGTTCGGCTCGGAATGACGAGGGCGGGCGGCTCGGAATGACCGCCTTGGGGTCATCCAGAGCAGCGCAAGGGATCTCGACGTCGCGAGAGGCTGAGATTCCTCGCCTGCCGCTCGGAATGACGATCGAGAGGCGGCTCGGAACGACGAGCGAGAGGCGGCTCGGAACGACGAGCGAGAGGCGGCTCGGAATGACGGGGACGGACGGCTCGGAATGACGACGGCGGTTGCCACGGACGGGTGATGACGCAGGGCGTCGGCTCGGCGTGACCGCGCAGCCGGTTGCCGGGATCGGCGGTGACGCCAAGGGCATGTCCGCGGGGCAGCCTCGACCGTCCTGCGCGGGCCGGCGGCGCGGCGACCGCGTTCAGTGCCCGAGGATCTTCGACAGAAAGTCCTTGGTGCGCTCGCTCTTCGGGCGCGAGAAGAACTCCTCGGGCGTGTTTTCCTCGACGATCTGCCCCTGGTCCATGAAGATCACGCGGTCGGCCACCGCCTTGGCGAAACCCATCTCGTGCGTGACCACGAGCATCGTGATGCCCTGGCCCGCCAGCTCGACCATCACGTCGAGCACTTCTTTGATCATCTCCGGGTCGAGCGCCGAGGTCGGTTCGTCGAACAGCATGATCTTCGGCGTCAGGCACAGCGCGCGCGCGATCGCGACCCGCTGCTGCTGGCCGCCGGAAAGCTGCAGCGGATACTTGTGCGCCTGCTCGGCGATGCGCACGCGCGCGAGCTGCTGCATCGCGCGTTCCTCAGCCTCTTTTTTCGGCAGCTTCGCCACCCACATCGGCGCCAGCGTCAGGTTCTCCAGCACCGTCAGATGCGGGAACAGGTTGAACTGCTGGAACACCATGCCGACTTCGCGGCGGATCTTCTCGATCGCGCGGACGTCGTCGGTCAGCTCGATGCCGTCGACGACGATGCGCCCCTGCTGGTGCTCCTCGAGCCGGTTGATGCAGCGGATCAGCGTCGACTTGCCGGAGCCCGACGGCCCGCAGATGACGATGCGCTCGCCGCGTTTGACCGCCAGATCGATGTCGCGCAACACGTGGAAGCTGTTGCCGTACCACTTGTTGACCTTGTCGAAGACGATGATGTTGTCGGTGGTCATTGGCGCGGCTCGCGCGGGGAGGACGGAGGGAAGACGCCTAACGCGTCCTGCTGACGTTCAACCGCTTCTCGATCCACAGGCTGTAGCGCGACATCGCGAAACAAAACGCGAAGTAGATCGCAGTGATGAAAAGATAGCCTTCGATCTTGAACGGGCGCCAGTCGGCGTCCGAGTTCAGCGCCAGCCCGAGCGCGCCGGTCAGCTCGTACAGCGACACGATCGTCACCAGCGACGTGTCCTTGAAGATCGCGATGAAGCTGTTCATGATGCCCGGCACGACCATCGCGAGCGCCTGCGGCAGAACGATCTTGCGCTGCGTCTGCCAGTAGGTCAGACCGAGCGATTCGGCCGCCTCGATCTGGCCCTTCGGAATCGCCTGCAGTCCGCCGCGCACGACCTCCGCCAGATACGCGGCCGAAAACAGCGTGATGCCGACGAGCACGCGCAGCAGCACGTCGGGGGACTTGCCGACCGGCAGGAACAGCGGAAACATGAAGCTCGCCATGAACAGCACCGAGATCAGCGGCACGCCGCGCACCAGCTCGATGTACACGATGCACAGCGTGCGGATCGCCGGCAGCGTCGAGCGCCGCCCCAGCGCCACGACGATCGCCAGCGGATACGCGAGCACGATGCCGAAGGTCGCCAGCATGATGGTCAGCGGCAGCCCGCCCCACTGGTCGGTCGGCACCGACTCGAGCCCGAACCAGCCGCCGCCCATCAGCACGAAAAACGCCGGCACGACGACGATCCACACCAGCGCGAGCCACGGCTTCCAGAAGTGGCGGATGCAGCTCGCCACCAGCAGCGCAAGCAGGATCAGCGTCGCCAGTTCCGGCCGCCACTGCTGCTCGTACGGGTAGCGGCCGAAGACGATCAGCCGGAACTTCTCGCCGACCACCGCCCAGCACGCGCCGACGCCGCGCGCCTGCTGGCACAGGTTCGCGTCCTGCGTCAGCACCGCGTTCGTCACCGCCCACGCGAAGAACCCCGGCAGGTAGTAGATCGCGACAGCGACGATTGCCACCGTCGCGAGGCCGCTTTTCCAGTCGCCGAACAGGTTCGCGCGGACCCACGGGACCAGGCCCTCGGTCTTCACGGGCGCCGGGCGCGGCGCGATCGGCTGGAAGACGACGGCCACCCGCTTATCTCTCCCTGATCGCCGCGCGCTTGTTGTACCAGTTCATGAACGCCGCGGTCGACAGCGACGTCGTCAGGTACACCGCCATGATGATCGCGATGCACTCGACGGCGCGTCCGGTCTGGTTCAGCGACGTGTTGGCGATCGACACCACGTCCGGATAGCCGATCGCCACCGCCAGCGACGAGTTCTTGGTCAAGTTCAGGTACTGGCTGGTCATCGGCGGGATGATCACGCGCAGCGCCTGCGGCAGGATCACGAGCCGCATCGACTGCCCCTTGGTCAGCCCCAGGCTCGACGCCGCCTCGACCTGGCCGTGCGATACCGAGCCGATCCCCGCGCGCACGACTTCGCCGATGAACGCGGCCGTATAAAGCACCAGCCCGAGCAGCACCGCGAGAAACTCGGGGGTGGCGGTCGCGCCTCCCGTCGTCAGAAAGCCGTCGATCGTGGGCACGCTCCACGCGGTCGGTGCGCCGCCGGCGATCCAGCCCGCGGTCGCCGCCGCGATCACGATGGCCACCGGCACCAGCACCAGACTGTGCGCGCGTCCGGTCAACTCGAACTGGCGGACCGCCCAGCGGCGGTAGACCCAGGCGAGCACGATACCGAGCGCGCCGCCGACGCCGGCGAGCGCCTGACCGAGCCCCCAGACCGGAACCGGGAACTTGAAGCCGTTGTTGCTCAGGTAAAACACGCCGGCGATCGAAATCGCCTCCGACAGCGGCGGCAGCACGTCGGTGAGGATCAGGTACCACATCAGCAACTGCAGCAGCACCGGCACGTTGCGAAAGAACTCGACGTACGCGTAGCACAAGCCGCGCACGATCGCGTTGCGCGAAAAGCGACCCACCCCCAGTAGTGTGCCGAGGATCGTTGCCAGAACGATGCCGATCACCGCCACGCGCAGCGTGTTCAGCACGCCGACGAGAAACGCCTTCCAGTACGGATCGAGCGCGTCGTACGGGACGAGGCTCTCGCCGATGTCGAAACCGGCCGGTGTGCGCAGAAAGTCGAACCCGCTCTGGATACCGCGCGCGGCCATGTTGGCCAGCGTGTTGTGCGCGAGATACCAGACGACGAGGCCGACCGCCGCGACGGCGATCAGTTGATAGACGATCCCGCGAAACGCCTGGCTGCGCCAGGACCAGTCGCGGCGGCGGGGCGGCGCGCGCGGGGGAAGTGTCTGCGCCATGGCTGCTTACGATGGCGTCGCCACTGTCATCCCGACGAGCGCAGCGAGGAGGGATCTCGGACGGGACGCCGCGCCCGAGAACCCTCGCGTCGCGCGCTTGGGATGACGGGCTAGCGCACCGGCGGCGCGTACATGATGCCGCCCTTGTTCCACAGCGCGTTAACGCCGCGCGGCAAATTAAGCGGTGTTTTCGGGCCGACGTTGCGCTCGAAGATCTCGCCGTAGTTGCCGACCGCCTTGATCGCCCGCACCATCCAGTCCTTGTCCAGTCCGAGCAGCTTGCCGGTGTCCTCGCTCTTGCCGAGCAGCCGCTGCACGACCGGATCCTGGCTTTCGGCCAGCATCTTGTCGACGTTGGCCTGCGTGACCCCGTATTCCTCGGCTTCGATCAGACCGAACACCACCCACTTGGCGATCGCGAAGAACTCGTCGTCGCCGCGGCGCACGACGGGGCCGAGCGGCTCCTTGGAGATCAGCTCGGGCAGGATCACGTGTTCGGCCGGGTTCTTGGCTTCCTTGTTGCGCACCGAGGCCAGGCCCGACGCGTCGGTCGTGTAAGCGACGCAGCGGCCGGCAAAGTAGGCGCCGGTGGCCGCCTCGACCTTCTCAAACACGACCGGCTTGATGTTCAGGTTGTTGGCGCGCGAAAAATCGGTCAGGTTTTTCTCGGTCGTAGTGCCCGACTGCACGCATACGGTGGCGCCTTTGAGCTGCTTGGCGCTCTTGATCTTGCTTTTGACCGGCACCATGAAGCCCTGGCCGTCGTAGTAGGTGACGCCGGTGAAGTGCAGACCGAGCGAGGCGTCGCGCGTCAGCGTCCAGGTGGTGTTGCGCGACAGGATGTCGATTTCGCCGGACTGCAGCGCGGTGAAGCGCGCCTGCGCGGTCAGCGGCACCCACTTGACCTTGTTCGCGTCGCCGAGCACGGCAGCGGCGATCGCACGGCAGACGTCGACGTCGAGCCCGCTCCAGTTGCCCTGGCTGTCGGCCTGCGAAAAACCCGCCAGACCCGTGTTGACGCCGCAGATCAGCTGCCCGCGGCTCTTGATCGCGTCCAGCGTCTTGCCGGCCTGCGCCGGACCCGCCGCGAGGACGCCGGCGGCAAGCAACCCGCCGAACAGCCATTTGCCTGTGTTGGTCATCATGAGAAAACGCTCCTCCTTTGAAGTTGGCTCGACCGGGCCTCCGGCCGCTCGTCCGCGATCCGTGCAAGCGCGGGGCGGGCCAATGTAACACCCACCCGAAAAGGGCTGCAATCATGCCATCCCCGGAGCGTCGCGGGCCAGACGAAGGCGGTTCGCGAATGCGGTCCGACGCTTCGACATGGTGCAGTGCGCATGCGCGAAGGGCACTACGCCCCGCGCAGCGCGGTCGATCAACGGCGAGACGGAGAACGGGCGTGCGCCCGGTCAGCGGTTCAGCTCGTCGCCCATGCGGTCGGTCGGCCAGCGCAACTGGTCGCGCATCGCCGAACTCATCGCGAGGTCGAGCGTGAGGTTGTCCGGCGGGATCGGCTGCATGAACCACTTCTCGTACAGCCGCTCGACCGTGCCGTCGAGCATCAACGCCGCAAGATGGCGGTCGATCGTGCGCTTGAATTCCGTGTCTTCCTTGCGCAGCAGGATCGCCGCGGGCTCCAGCACCAGGAACGAGCCGACGATCTGCAGCGCCTCGGGGTTCTTCGACCGCGCGCGCTGCCCGGCGAGCAGCAGGTCGATCGTCGCGAACGCGTCGACGTCGCCGCGCTCCACGGCCCGCGTGCAATCGTCGTAGCTCTTGTACTCCACGAGCACCGTGCCGCGCAGGATCCCGCCCTTGATGCGCGCCTCCAGCAGCGGCACCGAGTTGGTCCCGGGCACGACCGCGATGCGCTTGCCGGCCAGGTCGTGGATGCCGCGGATCTTCGAGTCGGTCCGCACCAGGAAGCGCGGGCCGGTGAACAGGTACGGCATCGAGTAGCCGGCCGTCTTGCGCCGCTGCGGGTCGTTGATCGTGTTGCCGCACTCGAGGTCGGCCTTGCCGCCGGCGATCACCTCGAAGCGGGTGCGCGCGTTGACCTCGACCCAGGCCAGACGCAGCGGCTTCTTCAGGTCGCGCTCGAGCAGCCGCACGATCTCGCGGCACACGTCGATGCCGTAGCCGACCGGCTGTTTGCTCGCGTCCAGGTAGGCAACCGGGAAGGCGTCGGGCCGATGCGCGATCGTCACCACGCCCGTTTCGCGGATCTTGGCGAGCCGCGGCGGCAGCTTGACGGCGCCGTTGGCGGGCGCGGCGGTCTGCGCGGCAGCGGAAACGGCGACGGTCATCAACGCGACGGCGATACCGCCAAGGACGGAACGGGACAAGCGCTGCGCACGGCTCATGGAGTCGACTCGATGAAGCGGCCCGGAAAACGCGAGGGGGCCGGAACTCGCGCGCCAGTTTAGCCCGGACATTTCACGAGGTCGCCCCCGTATGTGCGAGTTGCGTCTCGGTGAATCGGCACTTGTGGTCCACGGCGTGCCGATCCGGTGCGTACCGCCGGGGCTGCGCGGGTTTGCGCGACGCCTGCAGGCGCGGGCTTGCGCTCAACTCCTCGCCAAGGCCTGCGGGCCTTGGCTGTGGCCGTCTCGCGCAATCCGCATCCCGCATGCATCCGCGCAATTCCCGCGTCCCCGTGCAATGTCCGGGCTCGCGCCGGCGCGTGCCCGCCTGGCCGTGAATTCGAAGCCGATTCGCGCGCACTTCGACCCACCGGGCGCCGCGCCGCCGGGGTCGGCGCAAAGGCCGCCACGCGTGCACGCGGCCACCGTCGCGCGCGTGCCTGCGCGCTCACGCCGCCGCGGGCAGCTCGCGCTCGGCCTGCTCCTGCTGCAGCAGCCACATGCGCGCGTAGACGCTCGCCTGCGGCCCGCGCGCGAGCAGCTCGGCGTGCGTGCCGCGCTCGACGATGCGGCCGTGGTCCAGCACCAGGATCT
This sequence comes from Burkholderiales bacterium, assembly GCA_037446035.1. Classification (GTDB taxonomy): domain Bacteria; phylum Pseudomonadota; class Gammaproteobacteria; order Burkholderiales; family Burkholderiaceae_F; genus DSNY01. The sequence continues at coordinate 1,922 of JBBIJJ010000108.1, read as the reverse complement.
GGTCGGCGTCGACGACCGTCGACAGCCGGTGCGCGATCACCAGCGTGGTGCGGTCGCGCGCGATCTCGGCCAGTTCCGCCTGGATCGCCCGCTCGGTGCGCGAGTCGAGCGCGGAAGTCGCCTCGTCGAAGACCAGGATCGCCGGGTTCTTCAGCAACGTGCGCGCGATCGCCACGCGCTGCTTCTCGCCGCCCGACAGCTTCAGCCCCCGCTCGCCGACCACCGTCGCGTAGCCGTCGGGCAGCCGCTCGATGAACTCGTGGATGTGCGCGGACTTCGCCGCGGCGACGACTTCTTCGTGCGAGGCGCCGGGGCGGCCGTACGCGATGTTGTATTCGATCGTGTCGTTGAACAGCACCGTGTCCTGCGGAACGGTGCCGATCGCCGCGCGCAGCGAGCTCTGCGTCACGCTGCGGATGTCCTGGCCGTCGATCATGATGCGGCCGCGGTCGACGTCGTAGAAGCGGAACAGCAGCCGCGCGAGCGTGCTCTTGCCCGAACCGGTGGGGCCGACCACCGCGGTGGTCGTGCCGGCGGGGATCGCGAAATCGACGTCGAACAGCACCTGCCGGCGCGGGTCGTACGCGAAATCGACGTGCTCGAAGCGCACTTCGCCGCCGCGCACGACGAGCGGCCTGGCGTCCGGACGGTCGGCGATTTCGCGCTCGACCTGCATCAACCGGAACATGCGCTCCATGTCCGCCAGCGCCTGCCTGATCTCGCGGTAGATCACGCCGAGGAAGTTCAGCGGCTGGTACATCTGCAGCATGAAGGCGTTGACCAGGACCAGATCGCCGATCGTCATCGAGCCATCGGCCACGCCGACCGCGGCACGCCACAGCATCAGCGTCAGCCCCACCGCGATGATCGCCGCCTGGCCGGCGTTGAGCACGTTCAGCGACTGCTGCGACAAAATCGCCGCGCGCTCCTGCTGCGCCAGCGTGGCGTCGTAGCGTAGAGCCTCGTAGTCCTCGTTGTTGAAGTACTTGACCGTCTCGAAGTTCAGCAGGCTGTCGACCGCGCGCGAGCTCGCCTTGGCGTCGAGCTCGTTCATCTCGCGCCGGAAGCGCGTGCGCCAGTTGGTCACCGTGAATGTGAACGCGACGTACACGACCAGGCTCACCGCGACGATCACCGCGAACCACACCTCGTAATTCAGCAGCAGGTAGCCCAGCACGAGCGACAGCTCCACGAGCGTGGGCAGGATCGAATACAGCGTGTAACTGATCAGCGACGAGATGCCGCGGATGCCGTGGTCGATCTCGCGCGTGACCGCCCCCGTGCGCCGCTCCAGATGGAAGCGCAGCGACAGCGAATGCAGGTGACGGAACGTCTTCAACGCCAGCGTGCGCACCGCCGACTGCGTCACCCGCGCGAAGAAGAACTCGCGCAGCTCGGTGAACACGGTGGTCGACAGCCGCAACAGCCCGTAGCCGACGATCAGCGCGAGCGGAACCGCCACCGCGGCCTGCGCCGGCCGCGCGAACGTGTCGACGATGTGCTTGAGCACGACCGGCACCGACACGGTCGCCAGCTTGGCGGCGATCAGGCAGGCGATCGCGAACAGCACGCGGCCGCGGTAGGTCCACAGATAAGGCAGCAGCGTGGCGAGCGCGCGCCACCCGCTGCGCGCAGCGCCCGGCTCGGGCGGAAGCCGCGGGACGTGCCCGACGGGCGGCATGCCTCCTCTCATCGTGGGGTGCGCGGCGGTTGCATCGGAGTTGCGTTGCCCGGATTATCCGTCCGAAACTGCGGACGGAGCGGCCGGCTCCAGCAGCGAAGGCGCCCGCCGCTCGTCAGAGCGAGCCGCCGACCGTTTTACGACGATCCCTCGATTCCCGTCAGGTCCAACCTTCGACGCTCGTCATACATGGACGCCTCCCCCGTGCAAGTGGGGAAAATGTCGTTGAAGTTGTTGACCA
>JBBIJJ010000107.1:0-11274 GCA_037446035.1 Burkholderiales bacterium | reverse complement strand
GGCGGCGACAGCGCCAGGATGTCGGCCGTGAAGCGCACCAGCACGCCGGCTTCGAAGCACTTGACGTGCGCCTCGAGCCCGCGCGCGCCCGGTGCGCCCGGACGCGGCTGCAGTTCGATGCCGCCGACGAGCCCCAGGTTGCGGATGTCGATCACGTGGTGCGCGCCTTTCAGCGAATGCAGCGCGGCCTCGAAGTGCGGCGCCATGTCGCGCGCGCGCTCGAACAGTTTTTCCTCGGCGAACAGCTTCTGCGTGGCGAGCAGCGCGGCGCACGCGAGCGGATGCGCCGAATAGGTGTAGCCGTGCAGGAACTCGATCTGCCCGGCGGGCGCGGCATCGACGATGGTGTCGAAGACACTCGTCTTCGCGATCACCGCACCCATCGGCACCGCGGCGTTGTTGATCGCCTTGGCGCAGGTCAGGATGTCGGGCGTGACATTGAAACGATGCGCGGCGAAGGTGGCGCCGAGCCGGCCGAAGCCGGTGATCACCTCGTCGAAGATCAGCAGGATGCCGTGCTTGTCGCAGATCGCGCGCAGCCGCTCGAGGTAGCCCTGCGGCGGGATCAGCACGCCGGCGGAACCGGCCATCGGCTCGACGATCACCGCAGCGATGTTGCTGGCGTCGTGCAGCGCCACGATGCGCTCGAGCTCGTCGGCGAACTCCGCGCCGTGGGCGGGCTGCCCGCGCGAAAACGCGTTGCGCGCCGGATCGTGCGTCGAACGCAGATGGTCGACGCCGGCCATCAGCGCCGGGAACGCCTTGCGGTTGCCGGGGATGCCGCCCGCCATCGTGCCGCCGACGTTCACCCCGTGGTAGCCGCGCTCGCGGCCGACGATGATGCGGCGGGCCGGTTCGCCGCGCGCGCGGTGGTAGGCGAGCGCCATCTTGATCGCCGTATCCGCGGACTCCGAGCCGGAATTCGTGAAGAACACGCGCTGCATGCCCGCCGGCGCGAGCTGCGCGATCACCGTCGCCGCTTCGAAGGCGAGCGGGTGCCCCATCTGGAACGGCGGCGCATAGTCCATCGTCGCCGCCTGCTTGTGCACCGCCTCGACGATCGGCTTGCGGTTGTGGCCCGCGTTCACGCACCACAGCCCGGCGGTGCCGTCGAGGATCTGGCGGCCGTCGGGCGTCCAGTAGTACATGCCATCGGCGCGCACCAGCAGGCGCGGCGCGGCCTTGAAGGAGCGGTTGGCCGTGAACGGCATCCACCATTCGTCGAGCGAAATCATCGTGCCGGTCAGCGGGTTGTCGAGTTTCATCGGGGGCCTCGTCAAGGCGGCAGCAGGCGGAAGGAAGAGAAGAAGGTTTCGAGCACGTCGTCGCCAAGCTCGCCCTCGGCACCGATGGCGACGACCTGGTAGAAGCGATCATCGACCACGAAGAAGCGCGCGGCAAGCTGCGCTGCACGGCCGTCGGCACCGATCTTGCCGTGCGCCTCCACCCCCTCGGCCCCGCGCAGCGTGCGCCCGCCGGCGGCGGCCAGCGGCGCGGGCCGCCGGGACGTGACGTCGCCGCCGATGTTGCGCACGAGGGCATCGCGGAAGAACGCGACGCTGCGCGCGACCGCGGCCGGATCGGCGGTCGCCTGCGCCGGCAGCCGCGCGACGCCGACCGCGAACATCGTCGGTCCGACACCGGTCGACGTCATCGTCATCGCGATCCGCGCGCCGTCGAAGTCGATCTCGCGGGCGACGGTCTGCGGCTTGTCGGGGAGATGGACCACGAAGCCGCCCTCGGCCGAGCGGATCTCGCGCCAGTCGAACTTCGGGCTGCACGCGGCGAGCAGCGCGGCTGCAGCCACAACGCCGGCGCGCCGCCACACGCCGGCTTCGGCGCACGCCCAAGCCGAGGCGCGCAGCGCCGGCCGCAGCCACAGCCCGCGAGCGAAACGGCGCATCGGAAGAAGCCGGGCGGCCCCGGCTGGCTCGGGCAGCCGCGCGCCTATTTGCGCGGACCCGCGGTGCGCGGCGCCGGGCTCGCCTTTTTCCTCTGCTTGTGCGGACGGGTCTTGCCGTAGCTGCCGTTGTAGATCTTGCCGCGCCGCGTGCGCAGATCGCCCTTGCCCATCGTTCGACTCTCCGTGTTTGAACCCGCCAGCGAAGGCCACGATTATCCTGGAAACGGCCGTTGAACGCGCCGCAGAGTGCGTGCGGCAGGCCGGCTGGCTAGCCCGGATTTCTCACAAGGCGCTCGCTTGATGTGGCTGAAGTCGTTGCGGCATGCGGTGTTCCACGCGATATGGCCTCGCGACAGAGGGCGCCTGGGCGCTCGCTGTCGCGGTGCTCGCTGGGTCTCGCGCCACCCGGCCGGCGCTTCACTCGGAACGGAGCGACCGCTACGTTCCTCGCTGCCGCGCTCGTCCGGATCGCCCCGATCCCGGCGCGACCATCCGCGACCCTCGTTAAGAAATCCGGGCTAGACGCGACTGCGACGCGGGACCGTCGTCCCCCGCCAGGAGGAGCAACGACGCCAGGCGGCCTGCCGTGCGCGCCATGCCGTGCGTAGCGGTCTCACCTTCCGGGTCAACACACCGAAGCGCTGAAACGATTGCGCAAGCCTTGCATTGATCGACGCCGCAAGCGGTCAACTGCGGTTTCCAGGATCATATGGGCGCGGTCGCGCGGACCGCCCTGCGCCGGCGTCGGCCGCGTGCGCATGGGCCCCACGCGGTTTGCTTGCTGCACCGCGTAGCGACTATGGTCACAACAGGCATCGGTTCGCACCGGGCGGCCGGCGCCGTCGTCACGCGGAGGCCGGCATGTGGGAACTACTCCGCCAGCATTACCCGAAGGTCGCAGGCGTCTTGCTGTTGACGCCGTTGCTCATCGGGGATTTCGCGCTGTTCATTCTCGCGATGGCCGCGGCCATCGCGCTGATTCCTTGCGCCTACGGGCGCGACGTCGACGAGATCGTCGAACGCACCTTCGAGCGCGACGAGCGCTGAAGCCGGCCCTTGCCCATGGAACGAGCGACGCCGCACGATGGCCGCCACCGACCAGCACGCCGAACCGATGTCGCCGATCGCATGCCAAACCGAAACCTTCGTCGCCTTGAACCGTGCGCGTCGTTCGTTCCGAACCAAACGCTGCGTCCGGCGCCTTGCCTTGCGCCATCGCGAGCCAGTGCCACCCGCTTCGGTCCGAGCCGTCTTCTGCTCGTCGTTCCGAGCCGGGTTCATGGCGTCATCCGGTGCCGAGAGCGAGGGCTCTCGGCGGCTCGAAACGCCGGAACCGCTCGCATCGCTCGAGCGGTGGGCGTGTCCGTATTCCGCCTTCCTTGCCGTTTCGAGCCGATGCTCGCGCGTCATGGCGAGGCGGGACCCCCGGAACGTTCCGAGCGAAGTCCCCCGTCACCTCGGGTCGAACGCGAGGCATCCGGACCACTCGCCGCGCCGGGATTCTTCGAATGGCCCGGGGTGACACGATGGGCGCTCGCGTCGATCGAACGGACACGCCGGATGGCCGCCGACCCGTGCTGCGGTGATCCCCAATAGAATCCCCACGACGACGCGATCGGGAGAACTCATGGGGCTGGTGGTGTTCCGATCCAAGGCCGCGGGCGAGATCTTCATGTTCGCGGAAACCGCAAACCGCATCCTGGAGATCATCGGCAAGGCGAATGCACCGCGCGGTGTGATCACGGCCGAGCAGGTGCCCGAGGCGCTCGCGCGCCTGACCGCCGCGGTCGAGGAAGAAAAGGCGCAACTGAAAGCGGCGCAGGCGCAGGCCGAGGAGGCCGAACGAAGGGGCGACGAAGACGCGGGCGCCGCTGCTCGCACGATCACCCTCGCCCAACGCGCGTATCCCTTGATTGAAATGCTGCGCGCTGCGCAGAAGAAGAAGGTCGACGTCACCTGGGGCGTCTGAAAAGCCGCGCACGTTGTCTCGCGAACGCCTGCGGCCGCGCGTCGCGTTCCGGGGCATGCAGCCGCGGCGGCATCGGCCATCGACCGCGTGCGGGCGCGACACGAGCCACGCGCAAGACGCCGCCGGCGCGCCCGCGCGGCGGAGGGACTCCGGCTTCCGCGCTTCGGCGGCTTGCCTGGCGCGCCCTCGAGCAGCCTCGATCGCGGGTGCGCCCGGATTCGACGTTGCGCTCGGTGCGCTTCGCTTGGCCGGCCGCGCATCGAGCATTGATCATCGTCGTGACGCCTGCCGACCGCCCGGCGTGCTCATCGCTCGCAGCTCGTCGCTCCGGGCCAATCACCCCTTGTCATTTCGAAAGCTGCATTTGAACCACGGAGACACAGGGAACACAGAGGAAAGAAGCATACGGTTGTGCGAATGCGCTCGCTCACCCAGCGGGCGCGGCGGGGAACGCGAGCACGGACCTGAACGCTGGGCTTTCTCCGTGTCCCTGCGCCTCTGTGGTGAGGAATCTAGGGTCATTCGACGCCATCACGCTGTCATTTCGAGCCAACCCACCCTCGTCATACCGAGCCGATGCCCGCTGTCATACATGGACGCCTTCCCTGTGCAAGTGGGGGAAAACGTCGTTGAAGTTATTGACCATTTCTTATCCTCGTGACACGCGCCAACCGCTTGGCGCCCGCATGCCTCAGCCCTCGTCATTCCGAGCCAACGGCGAGGAATCTCGGCTGCCCGCAGTGCCGAGATCCCTCGCTTTGCTCGGGATGACAAACGAAGTCGGCTTCGGCATGGAACACACGGCGAATGAGAAGGTGTGACGATTTCGTCGCGAGCGGTCCGCTGGCCAGGCGCACGCAGCCGCAGGGCCGAGACATATCAAGTGGATCGGCGAGGCCCGAGCACCGCGCAACGACGCCAGCGGGCCGCGCAGCAGAAAGATTCACACCTTCTGAGACGACAAAGCTGGCGAATACGACGACAAGGCCATCGAGTGCGTCTTACCGAGCCGATGCCCGCCGTCACTCCGAGCCGCAGGCGAGGAATCACTCCCGCTTGCAACGCCGAGATCCCTCGCGCTGCTCGCAATGACCGATCCGGCGCCCGCACGGGCGAAACAGCTCGCAAGCGGTCGGCGTCACGAGATTGGGTAATCGCCAATAAAATGACCGCGAGGCCACGGCGCGCGATCGACCGGGGCGTAGGGGAGAAGCCGGAATGTCGGCGCATCTGACCGCCGTGCAACGCGGATTCGGCCGCCAGGTCTGGCTCGGCGCATTCGCGTTCGTGCTGCTGGTGGCCGGCTTCGTGCTGGCGGTGCAGTCGATCCGGTCGGACCGCGCGCTGCACGAGCGCTACGACCACGCGCTCGCGCTCGCGCAGTTTTCCCTGGAGGTCCAGCATCTCGTCGCCGACCTGCGTGCCCGCCATTCGCGTGCGAACGATCCCGAGCACGTGCAGTCCGTCGCCGACCTGCGGCAGGCCATCGACACGCGGATCGCGGCCATGGCCGATCTGCCACTGACTGCGCAGGAACGCGAACACGTGGCGCTGCTGCAGCAAGTGCTGCGCTCCGCCGACGCCGCCACGCTCGCGGACGGCGATTACGTCGCGATCGACCGCGCGCTGCACGCGCTGGTGGTCAGCGTCCGCGGCCGCACCGAGCAGGCGGCGCGTGATGCCGGACGCTTCAACGCCCTTGCGCAGACCGTGCTTGGCGTAGGCGCGGCGCTGATCCTGGCGCTCGGGGCTGCGTTCGCCGTCAGCGCGAGGCGCACGCTCGAGGCCAGCCGGCGACTGATGGGGCAGCTCGACCAGATGGCCCACGAGGACGCGCTGACGGGCGTGCTGAACCGGCGCGGACTCGACGAGCGCCTGCCGGTGGAGATGGCGCGCGCGCAGCGGCTCGGCTACCCGCTCACCGTCGCGATGCTGGATCTGGATCACTTCAAGCGTTTCAACGACAAGCGCGGCCACGGCGCCGGCGATGCGCTGCTGCGCGGCGCCGCGCAGGCGTGGCGCCGCCAGCTACGCCCGACGGACCTGCTCGCGCGTTACGGCGGCGAGGAGTTCACGCTGGTACTGCCCGCGTGCGACGCCGACGATGCGGTCGCGCTGATCGAACGGCTGCGCCCGTTGATGCCCGAGCATCAGACGTTCTCCGCCGGCGTGGCGACCTGGAACGGCACCGATCCGCCCGACGAGCTGCTGCGCACGGCCGACATTGCGTTGCTCACGGCCAAGCGGGCCGGGCGCAACCGCACGATCGTGTCCGGGCGCGAGCCGCAGATGGCGCTGCCGCTGCGGGTCGCTTAGACGCTGCGCGCTCGCGCCGCCGGCGCGGCGGTATCTTGCGGCCGCGTGGCGCCGGCGGTCTCGCCCCCCGACGCGCGCGGCCAGGCCTCGCCTTGCCTGTCGGCTCGCTGCGATATCGTTGGCGCGATGAGCAGGCCCAGAATTCTCGTCGTCGAAGACGAACCGGCGATCGCCGACACGATCGTGTATGCGCTGTCGACCGAGGGCTTCGAGCCGGTGTGGTGCACGACCGGCAGCGCGGCGCTCGCGGCGGCGCGGGATACGCCGTGCGCGCTGGCGATCCTGGACATCGGGCTGCCCGACACCCACGGCTTCGATCTGTTCAAGCGCCTGGCACAGGTCGCCCCCGACCTGCCGGCCATTTTTCTGACCGCGCGCGCCGGCGAGATCGACCGCGTCGTCGGACTCGAACTCGGCGCCGACGATTACGTCGCCAAGCCGTTTTCCCCGCGCGAACTGGTGGCGCGCGTGCGCACCGTGCTGCGAAGGGCGCGGCGCGCGGCGGCGGCACCCGCCGCGACGGACGCTTTCGTTATCGACGACGAACGCAAGACGATTCGCTACCGCGGCCGCGCGCTGGAACTGTCGCGCTACGAGTACCGGCTGCTGAAGGCGCTCGCGGAACGCCCCGGGCGCGTCTTTTCGCGCGACGAATTGATGCACAAGGCCTGGGACGATCCGGGCGCGAGCTTCGATCGCACCGTCGATGCGCACGTCAAGACGCTGCGCGCCAAGCTGCGCGCGATCGACCCGCAGGCCGACCCGATCCAGACGCATCGCGGCCTGGGTTACTCGCTGCGCGAGGAGTGATGGCGGCGCGCGGACTGCACTGCGCCGACTGCGCCGCGCGCGCGTGCGTCGGCAGCGCGTCAAGTGTCGCCGTCGCTGCCCCACGCGCCCGCGCGGCGCAGGCGGTCGCGCCGGCCGGCGAGCCGCGCGCATGAGCCGCCGCACCCGCATCTTCCTCGGCATCTTCGTCGTCTACCTCGCAGTGGTCGGCCTGCTGCTGTACCGGGTGATGGTCGACCTCGACCCGCGCTACCGCGAGTCGGCGGAGGAATCGCTGGTCGACACCGCCAACCTGCTGGCCACGCTGCTCGAACGCCGCACCTACAACGGCATCATTCCGACCGACGAGCTGGAGCGCACGCTCAGACAACTGGCGAGCCGGCCCGTGTACGCGCGCATCTTCGACATCGAGAAGACCGCGGTCGACCTGCACGTGTACGTGACCGACCGCGACGGCTTCGTGCTGTTCGACTCCAACGGCAAGGACGTCGGCGCCTATTACGGCGCGTGGCGCGACGTGTACCTCACGCTGCAGGGCGCGTACGGCGCGCGTACGACGCTGGCGAATCCCGACGATCCGACCTCGAGCGTGATGTACGTCGGCGCGGCGATCCGCGAGCGCACGCCCGGCGCACGCGTCGAAGCCGGCGAGGACATCGTCGGCATGGTCGCGGTCGGCAAACCGGTCGCCGCGTTCAGCCCGTTCATCGCCAACGCGCGCGCGAAGCTGATCCAGTTCGGCGCGCTTTCGGTCGGTGCGTTTGCGCTGCTTCTGCTGCTGGCCACCGTCTGGCTGGTGCGGCCGTTCGGGCTGGTGCGCGACGTCTGGCGCGCGTCCCGACGCGCAGGTGCGCGCTCGCCGCTCGCGCTCGGCCGCCGAGTGCTGCAGGCGCTGCGCACCGCGTTCGCGGAGGTGCGCGACACGCTCGCCGGCCGCAGTTACGTCGACCAGTACGTGCAGACGCTGGCGCACGAGCTGAAGAGCCCGCTGGCGGCGATCCGCGGCGCGGCCGAGCTGCTGCGCGAGCCGATGTCCGCGGACGCACGCGCGCGCTTTGCCGGCAACATCGAGGACCAGGTCGGCCGCGCGCAGGACCTGATCGACCGCATGCTCGAGTTGTCGGCGCTGGAACGGCGTGGCGCGCTCGAGCGCATCGAGCCCGTCGGCATCGCCGCACTCGCCGCCGCCGTGCGCGACGAGCTCGCCCCGCTCGCCGAACGCAAGAAGGTCGTGTTGCGCTTCGAACTGCAGCCCGACCTGACCGTCGGTGGCGACGCGTTTCTGCTGCAGCGGGCGCTGGCGAACCTCGTGCGCAACGCGATCGACTTTGCGCCCGAGGCGAGCGTGATCGACGTGGCCGCCTTCGAGACACGCGAGCACGTCGAGCTGCGCGTGCGCGACCGGGGGCCTGGCCTGCCCGAGTACGCGCGCGGGCGCGTCTTCGAGAAGTTCTTCTCGCTGCCGCGCCCCGACACCGGACGCAAGGGCACGGGGCTCGGCCTCGCCTTCGTCAAGGAAGTCGCGCAACTGCACGGCGGCACCGTCAAGCTGGTAAACCATGCCGATGGCGGCGCGCTCGCCACGCTGACGCTACCGCGCGCTGCACCCGCACGCTGACGCGCGGCCGATCATCGGCACCGCCGGAGCGCCGGGAAACGCCAAGCGTTCTGTCTTTGCGCCTGCCATGTGGCGGCGGTGTCGCCGCAGCCTTGCGCAACCGCGCAGTTCGCAAGCGCTCCGCCGAGTGCGTCGAGAAAGCCCGACAAGGCCGTCTGCCGTGTGCGCCGTGTGTCGGCGTCCTGTGCAGGGTCACCCAACCTCGTGACACCGCCTCGCTGCGAGTTCGGCTCGCCCTCGCGGCCGCCGCTTTCGTCAGCCGAGCAGCGCGAGGGATCTCCGCGTCGCAAGCGGCGGAGATTCCTCGCCTTCGGCTCGGAATGACGAGGGTGATGGGCTCGGAATGACGAGGGTGATGGGCTCGGAATGACGAGGGTCATCGGCTCGGAATGACAAGGGTGATGAGCTCGGCATGACGGGAGTCACCGGCTCGGCTCGAGGAGTGTCGCGAGGTCGGAATGACGACGCCACCGCTCGGAATGGCTGGCTGTGATCCCGAGCGAAGCGAGGGATCTCGGCACTGCGAGCGGCGGCGATTCCTCGTCTTCGGCTCGGAATGACGAGCGGGGAGGAATGCGGATGCCAGCCGGCCGATCGCACACGTCAGGCGGATTCGTAGCGCTCGATCGAGGCGGTTCCGCAAGCGCCGCCGAGCTTGCCAGGCAGACCCCGCACGCGCCGAGAAGCGCACACGGGTACTTCGCCGTTTCCCCGTCGATTCGGTATCGAGCCCGGTCCGCGGCGCGAGCGCGCGCCGCCGGCATCGGTTCACGGTTTCTTCACGTTCGTCGCACGCCGCCTTCGCACGCGCTTCGCGTGCGTGCACGACAGTCCTTCTCGCCGCCGCGCGATCCGCGCGGTCAATCCGCCGAGGAGAGCTTTCATGTCGTTCGTCCGCATGCTTGCCGATGGCGCGGCGCAGGCCGCGCGGCTCGTCCCCCTGCTGTTCGCATTCAACGGCGTCACGCCGGCCGCGGCGCAGTTGCCGCGTGCGGTCGCGCTCGCGCCGGGCACCGCTGCGGCCGCGGTGATCGAGGCGCTGCCGGCCGGTGCGCCGCTGACGCTGGTCGCCAACCACGTGGAGGTGCGCATCGCCGACGCACGCGCGGAAGTGCTGACGCAACTGACCTACCGCAACGACGGCACGTTGCCGATCGAGGCGCGCTACACGGTGCCGCTGCCCGCGCTCGTGCTGCAGCCGGGGGAGATCGCGTCGTGGCCGGTCGATGCGGCGGCGGTCGACTGTGGCGGCGACGAACTACCCGAGTCGGCGCAGTTCGCCGAGGCGGGCGAAATCGATCCGCGCGGCTACGAAGCCGGCACGCTATGGATCGAGCCCGGCGAAGAGGTCACCGTCAAGCTGCGCCGGCCGGCCGAGCTGCTCGTGCGCAACGGCCGCCATCGCCTGGTGCTGCCGCTCGTCGCCCACCGCGACGCGACGTTCACGCCGCGCTTCTCGGCGGAGGTGCGGATCGAAGCCGAACGGCCGATCGCCGCGCTCGCGTCCGCCACGCACGGCGGGCACGTCTCGGGCCTCGGCGCGCGGCGCGCGGCGCTCACCGTGCCCGAAGGACGCGTCTACGAAGGGCGGTTTTTCGCGGTCGAGTTCGAACTGGGCGACCCGCCGGGCACGACCGCAACGGCCGCATGGGGCGGCGAAGCGCATCCGCGCGCGCGCTGAACGGCAGCCGCCGTGTCGATCCGGTTCGCGCTTCGAACGCTTCGAAGGGTAGGACCCCGATGCGCGGGGCATCCCGGCCATGTTCGCGCAGCGGACGATCGTGCTGATCGGTAAGCGATTGAGCATTACGAACCCTCGTGACCGATGTCCACCGCTCGGCGTCTGCATCCAACACCCCTTGTCACTCGGAGCCGACACGCGTTCGTCGGTCCGAGCCGACACGCGCACGTCCTTCCGAGCCGACACTCGCACGTCATTCCGTGCCGACACTCGCACGTCATTCCGAGCCGACACTCGCACGTCATTCCGAGCCGACACTCGCACGTCATTCCGAGCCGAAGGCGAGGAATCTCAGCGGCTCGCCGCGCCGTGATCTTTCGCGCTGCTCGGGATGACGGAACAGCGGCGCCCCCAAGGGCGAAACGCACGCGCACGGTGGTGGTGTCACGGGATTGCGTAACCCTCGATAGACAATCGAGATCGAAGGGCTCGCGGCGGGCGACGCGCTGGGCTGCCGCCCGATGCCGCGCGCCTCGCACCCTCGCCGTCGGTCTCGTCGCTGCGGCCGGGCCGTTGCCGGCAACCGTGTTGCGCAACGCGCTGCTGTCGTTCCCGCAGAGCGGACTCGTGCGCGCCCGCGCAGGCGCACGAGGCGATCGGGCTCGCGGCATTCGCCGCCGCGATCGGCCCGGTCGTCGCCTTCGTGCAGTGACGGCGCGCATGAAAGCCTTCTTCGTCGGCGCCTGCCTCGCCGCGGCGGTGTGGCCGGGGCGGGCTGCGTTCGTCGCGCCAAGCGCAGGCGCGGCGGATGCGGCGGCCCCGGCGGCCGGCGCTCGATCCGCGATCGAGTGGCCGACCCACTTCCGCGGCAGGCCGCTGACCCGACTCGCGACCACGCCGGTCGAAACGCGCTTCGCCGCGCGCGGCACGCTCGCGCTGCCCGGCGAGCGCGGCCGCGCGCAGCTTCGATCGCAGAGCCTTGCGTTCGAAGGACTGAA
>JBBIJJ010000106.1:0-11358 GCA_037446035.1 Burkholderiales bacterium | reverse complement strand
AGTGGCTTGGCGCGTCGCTGACATCGGTGTTGTCGACGCTGGAACTGGTCGTCAGCGTGCTGCTCGCGGCGCTCGTGCTGGGCGAAGCGGTCAGCGCGATGCAGGCGCTCGGCGGCGCGCTGGTGATAGGCACCGCAATCTGGCTGGCGCTCGATCGGCGCGACGCTCGAGGTCGCCGCCGGCGGGCGTCGGGGCGAGCGTGTGAGGCGCGCGTCAGTCCGGTGCCGTCGTCTTCGATCGATACTCGCACCACTGGGCGATCAGGCAGCGCCAGCACTCGGGCCTGCGCGCCTTGCAGACATAGCGGCCGTGCAGGATCAGCCAGTGGTGCGCGTCCTTCTTGAACGCCTCGGGGACAAGCTTGTCCAGCTTCCGTTCGACCTCCTCGACGGTCCTGCCCTGCGCAAGTCCCGTGCGGTTGGCGACGCGGAAGATGTGCGTGTCGACCGCGATGGTCGGCTGGCCGAACGCGGTGTTCAGGATCACGTTGGCGGTCTTGCGGCCCACGCCGGGCAGCCTCTCCAGCGCCTGCCGCGTGGCGGGCACTTCGCTGCCGTACTCGTCGAGCAGGATGCGGCTGAGCTTGACGAGGTTCTTCGCCTTCGTGCGGTACAGGCCAATGGTCCGGATGTAGGGAATCAGCCCGTCCTCGCCGAGCGCGGCGATCGCCGCCGGCGTGTTGGCGACCTTGAACAAAGTTCGGGTCGCGAGGTTGACGCTCTTGTCCGTCGCCTGCGCGGAAAGCACGACGGCGACCAGCAGTTCGAACGGCGTCGAGTAGCGAAGTTCGGTCGTCGGTTCGGGATTGGCTGCGCGCAGCCGCTCGAAGATCGCGCGGCGCTTGGCGGGATTCACGCTTTCGCGTCCTTCTCGTCGTCATGGCTGGCGGAGCAAGAAGGGGCGGAAGCGGGGTTTCGCGCAGCATTGCTGCGCGCCGCTGTCGCCTGACCGCCCTGCAAGGCTGGCCGTGGAACTGGCCGAGCCCCCTCGCTGCCCGTCAACAGCGCCCGCGGAGCGGGCTGCGCGGCTGCGGCCCGCCGCGCCCGCGCCCGCTCGATCGCCGCCTGCACGATCGCCTTGTTCTGCTCGATCTGCACGCGCGGCAGATCGTCGCGCCCATCGGGTTGTGCGATCTTCGCGACTGCTTTCGCGGCGAGACGTTCGTCGTGCTCTGCCTTCTCGCGCCGCAGTCTTTCGTTGCGCGCGTAGTAGCGCGCGCGCGCCGCGTCCGCATCCGCCCGCGTCCAGGCGCGCGGCGGCTCGACCGGGATCATCGCGATGCAGTCCATCGGACAGGGCGGCAGGCACAGATCGCAGCCGGTGCACCACTGCGGCACGACCGTGTGCATGCGCTTGGCGGCGCCGACGATGGCATCGACCGGGCAGGCCTGGATGCACAGCGTGCAGCCGATGCACAGGCGCTCGTCGATCAGCGCGACGCGCAGCGGCCGCTCGACACCGTTGGCCGGGTTCAGCGGCAGCGCCGGCCGGCCGAGCAGCCTGGCCAGTTTCTCGATGCCGGCTGCACCGCCGGGCGGGCACTGGTTGATCTGCGCTTCGCCGGCGGCGATCGCTTCCGCGTACGGCCGGCAGCCGGCGTAGCCGCACTTCGTGCACTGCGTCTGCGGCAGCAGCGCGTCGATCGCGTCGGCGAGTGCGGAATCGGCGGCGATGTCCATGCGCGGATTATTCCAGCACGCAGCGGCGATGCGGCTGCGTCGGTCGCTGCCGCGGTCGGACACGGACCGCAGGCGGGATTGCCCCCTCGATCCGGGTCAACGCGTTGCGCGTTCGATCGTCGCCAGCGTCTCGCGATAGCGCTCGCTGCGCGCACCGCCGAGCGCGACGGCGCGCTGCGCGGCGGCGCGCGCAGCGTCGGGGCGGCCGTCGGCGAGCAGGGCGAGCGCGAGGTTGTTCCAGCCGTCGGCGGTCTGCGGCTGCAGTTGCGTGGCGCGCGCGAAGGCCTGCGCTGCGGCGGCCGCATCGCCGAGCGCGTAGGCAGCGTTGCCGAGCCCCATCCACGCGGCGTACAGCGTCGGGGCGCGCTCGATGAGCGCAGCGTACGCGCGGCGCGCGGCGGCAGCGTCGACGCGTTCGAGCGCCGCAATGGCGCCGACCAGCATCTCGCTGGTCGGCGTGCTCGGCAGGCGATCCGGTGTGGTCGCGACCATTGCCCAGCGTCCGCTTCTGGCCCAGGTGCGCTCGAACACCGCCAGCGGCATGCGCTGCTCGGCGGTGAGTCCCGAATGCAGCACGATTTCCTCGAGTCCGAGGTCGTAGCCAATCACGACCGCGTAGTGCCAGACCGGTACGACCGGCAGCGCCAGGTTCTGCAACACGATGACCGGCGTGCCCGCGGCGACCTCGGCGAGCAGCGCGTCGAGCCGCGGCGGCAGCACGACCGCGAGCCGACCATGGCGGCGTGCGGCCGCGAGCATCTCGGGCTGCAGCGAACCTGCGCGCGCCGGCAGGTAGACCTGCGGCGTGAGCGCCGCCGGCGTGACGTCGACGCCGCTCGCACCCAGCGCCATTGCCAGCGCCGCCGGGCCGCACTGGTATTCGTCCTGCGCAAAAAACGGCACCGAAGCGATGCGATGGCTTGCCGCCAGCCACGCCGGCGGCGCCGCCCGCAGCGCGTCGGTCTGCGGCGGCGTGGCGCAGCCCACGAGCAGCAAGGCGCAAACGAAAACCCCCAAGTGCCTGCCCATGGACAAGCGCCTGGGGGTGGTCCGGGGCATCGGCAGGCGCGTCAGCGGACCGGGCGCGTGAACGGGAAGACCTTCGTCAGGCCGAGGATGTCGGTGATCAGAAGGATCAGGAACACCGCAAAGAGCACGCCGAGCACGTCGCCGCCGGCAGGCAACTGGTCGAGCCGCTCGGCCAGTTGCTGCGCCTCGTCCGCGCTCAGCGCGTCCACGCGCGCCTGCACCTGCGCCGGATCGACGCCGCGCTCGACCAGCGCCGCGCGCACGTCGGCGCGCGCCAGCAGCTCGGTGACGCGTTGCTGGACCGGTGTGTCGCGAACCACTTCCTCGGTCGTCACCAGACTCGACGGCGCGCTGGCGAACGCCGGCAGCGGCAGGCTCGAGCCGAGCACGCAGACGGCCGACAGCAGCGCGACGGTACGGCGGATCGTGGGCATTTGCGGGTCTCCTTCGTTGGGGTTGGCGGTGCTTCCGTGATCCCCGCGCGCGTTTACGCCGACGCGCGGATGAAGTCGCGGATCTGCGGGTAGATCATCTCGCGCCAGCGGCGCCCGGAGAAGATCCCGTAATGGCCTACACCGAGCGCGGTCAGGTGCTTCTTCCGCGACTTGGGGACGTTGCGACACAGCTCGTGCGCGGCCTGCGTCTGGCCGCTACCCGAGATGTCGTCGAGTTCGCCCTCGATCGTGAACAGCGCCACCGTCCGGATGTCCTCGGGCGCGACGCGCTGCCCGCGCACGTACCAGGTGCCGTTCGGCAGGCGATGCTCCTGAAAGACGATCCGGATCGTGTCGAGGTAGTACTCGGCGGGCAGGTCGAGCACCGCGTTGTACTCGTCGTAGAAGCGGCGGTGCGACTCGACGTCCTCCTGGTCGCCCTTGACCAAGTCCAGGTAGTAGTCCCAGTGCGAATTCAGGTGCCGGTCCGGATTCATCGCGACGAAGCCGGCATGCTGCAGAAAGCCCGGGTAGACGCTGCGCAGGTAGCCCGGATAGCTTGAAGGCACCTTGAAAATGACATTGTTCTCGAACCACTCGTAGGTCTTGCGCTTAGCCAGCGCGTTGACCGCGGTCGGGCTGCGGCGCGTGTCGATCGGCCCGCCCATCATCGTCATCGACTTCGGCAGCTTCGGATCGCCGGCCGAGGCCATCAGCGACACCGCGGCCAGCACCGGCACCGTCGGCTGACACACCGAAATCAGGTGCACGTCGGGGCCGAGATGGCGGACGAACTCCTGCACGTAGTCGACGTAGTCGTCGAGATGGAAAGGGCCGTGCGCGATCGGCACCAGCCGCGCGTCGATCCAGTCGGTGATGTAGACGTCGTGTTCGGGCAGCAACGCGCGCACCGTATCGCGCAGCAGCGTCGCGTGGTGGCCCGACAGCGGTGCGACGACCAGCACGGTCGGATCGTTCGCGCCCTTGGCCTGGCCATTCTTCAGCCCGCGGCGGAAGTGCAGCAGCCGGCAGAACGGCTTTTCGATCGCAGTCTCGATCGTGACTGGCACTTCGCGGCCTTCGATGGTCGTCGTCGGCAGACCCCAAGCGGGCTTCTCGTAGTGCTTGCCGATCCGATGCAGCAGGTCGTAGCCGGCCGCCATCCGGCGCGAGAAAGGCGTGTATGCGAGCGGGCTGTAGGGACTGGAGAACAGCTCCGACGTCGCTTGCGCCCACACGGAAAGCGGGTTCAGGAACTTGCGCTGCAGTTCATGCAGGTGATACAGCATGCCCGCCTCCCGTCAACGTGCTACCTCCTCGTCCCGGCGCATTCAGACGACCGCGAATTATGCTCGCGCCGCAACGCCGCATCAAATCGGCAGATAAGTACCCGAATTGCGCCGCGGACGTTCGGTCCGGTGGCCTGACCAAATGGGGCAGCGCGGGCGAACCCCGGTCCACCGGGCGCTGCGCTGACGGCGCCACTACCAGTAGTTTTCGACCGCGAGGTGGCCGGGCTGTCCGCGGCGCGAGGTGACGAAGCCCCTCGACTGCAACAGCTTGCGCGTGTCGTCGACCATCTCGGGGTTGCCGCAGATCATGATGCGCGAGCGGTCGTGGTCGAACTTCAGTCCGACGCGCCGCTCCAGTTCGCCGCTTTCGATCAGCGCGGGGATGCGCTTGTCGAGCGCACCGGGCGCCGTGCCGCGGGTGACTGTCTGCACGTAATGCAGTTTGTGACCCTGGGCGCCGAAGTGCTCGTGCGTGCGAAAGCCTTCGATCGTGTCGGCGTAAGCAAACTCGTTCGGATAGCGCACGCTATGGACCACGATCAGGTTCTCATAGTCGTCCCAGGTCTTCATGTCCCACAGGATCGAGATGAACGGCGCCAGCCCCGTGCCGGTGGCGAGCATCCACAGGTCCCGGCCCTGTTCGAAACGGTCGGTCGTCAGGAACCCGTAGTTGGTCTTCTCGACGTACACGGTGTCGCCGACCGCGAGCCGCGCCAGCTCGCTGGTGAACTCGCCCCCGGGCACGACGATAGAGTAGAACTCGAGGTGCTCGTCGTAGCTCGCCGAGACGATCGAGTACGCGCGCCAGACGATCTTTTCGCCCGTCGGGTTCTTCGGATTGTCGAGGTCGGGCTTGCGCACGCCGAGCCGTGCGAACTGCCCCGGGGTGAAGCGGAAGCCCTTGTGGCGCGTCAGCCTGAAAGAAAACAGGTTCGGCGCCCACGGATGGATCCAGAGGATCTTCTCCGCGGTGTACTTGTCCGGTGCAACCATCGGGGTGGCCGGCGTGCGCGCCGCGCCCGCGTCAGCGCTCCAGGTACTTCAGCTTGTCGCGCGCGTCCTTCCACTCGTCGGCATCGGGCGGGTGCGGCTTCATTCGCGTGATCGACGGCCATTTTTTCGCCAGCTCGGCGTTGAGCGCGATGAACTGGCGCTGGTCCTCCGGCACGTCCTCCTCGGCGTAGATCGCGTTGACCGGGCACTCGGGAATGCAGACTGCGCAGTCGATGCACTCGTCGGGATCGATCGCGAGAAAGTTCGACCCTTCGCGGAAGCAGTCGACCGGGCACACGTCGACGCAATCCGTGTACTTGCACTTGATGCAGGGCTCGGTAACGACGTGAGTCATGGTGCAGGGGCTTCGCGGCGCGGCAGTTCTGTCAGTGGACGGATTCTAATGCCACGGCAAGGGCACTATCTTCGCGCGTGGCCCTGGCGAAAAGAGGGGTTTGCGATACAGGTTTGGATGCCCCCGCGCAGGCCGCGCGTCGCTCGCGCGGCTCGCGCGATCGCCGCGCGGCCGTGCGGCAGATGCCCAGGGTCCGTCCGTCGCTGGCCGACCGTGCAAGGCGCGCGGGCGCGGTTCAGAA
The DNA here is from genome assembly GCA_037446035.1 of Burkholderiales bacterium. Lineage (GTDB taxonomy): Bacteria > Pseudomonadota > Gammaproteobacteria > Burkholderiales > Burkholderiaceae_F > DSNY01. The sequence continues at coordinate 5,335 of JBBIJJ010000106.1, read as the reverse complement.
TCACGCCGTGGCGCCGGCGGGATCGGTTGGCGGCGTCGAGCACGGACACCCCCGGAGCGTGGAACATGGATTTCGAGTTTTCCCCCGAAGCACTGGCCATGCAGCAGACGCTGCGCCGTTTCGTCGAACGCGAGGTGCTGCCGGCGAACAGCGAATGGCACCGGCTCGCCGAGGCCGGCACGTATCCGCTCGCGGTGATCGAGCCGCTGAAGGCGAAGGCGCGGGCTGCCGGGCTGTGGAACCTGTTTCTGCCAGGGCTGAAGCGCGACGAGCCGGGCACGCGGATGTCGAACCTCGACTACGCGCCGATGGCCGAGATCATGGGCCGCATCCCGTGGTCGTCGGAAGTGTTCAACTGCAACGCGCCGGATACCGGCAACATCGAACTGCTGCACCTTGCGGCCAATGCCGAGCAGCGCGAGCGCTGGTTGAAACCGCTGCTCGCGGGCGAGATCCGCTCCGCGTTCGCGATGACCGAGCCCGACGTGGCCTCGTCGGACGCGACCAACATCCGCACCAGCATCCGCCGCGACGGCGATTCGTACGTGATCAACGGCCGCAAATGGTTCATCACGAACGCCGCGCATCCGAACTGCAGGATCGCGATCGTGCTCGGCGTCACCGACGAGCGGGCCGACGCCGACCCGCATCGCCGGCACTCGATGGTGCTGGTGCCGATGGACACGCCGGGGCTGACGGTCGTTCGCAACATCCCGATCATGCATCACCACTCGCCCGACGGGCATTGCGAGCTGCTGTTCCGCGATGTGCGCGTGCCGGTGTCGAACCTGCTCGGCGAGGAAGGGCAGGGGTTCAAGCTCGCGCAGGCGCGGTTGGGCCCCGGCCGCGTGCACCACTGCATGCGCACGATCGGTCAGTGCGAACTCGCGCTCGAGCTGATGTGCGAGCGCGCGCTCGAGCGCCGCACGTTCGGCAAGTACCTCGCCGACTTCGCCAACGTGCAGGACTGGATCGCGCAATCGCGCATCGAGATCGACCAGGCGCGGCTGCTGGTGCTGCGCGCAGCCTGGCTGATGGACAGACAGGGCAACGCCGCCGCGCGGGTGGACGTTTCTGCGATCAAGGTCGTCGCCGCGCAGCTTCAGACGCGTGTGGTCGACCGCGCGATGCAGGTCTTCGGCGCGATGGGGCTCACCCCCGACGTGCCGCTGTCGTATCTGTGGACCTGGGGGCGCGCGCTGCGCTTCATCGACGGACCCGACGAGGTGCACCTGCGCACCGTCGCGCGCGCGGAACTGGCCAAGGCGAAGGCGAATCGCGGGTCGACGGCGCCGTACTACCGGGTCGCTTGAGCGGGGTGAACGCCATGCCTTCGTGGCGTGAGTCGGCGCCGCCGATGCGCGTCGAAGCGCATTTCGGCGACCGGATCGTGCGCTGCTTCGTCGACCGGCCGCGCGACGTCAATACGCTGTTCGCGGAAGCGGTCGCGCGCAACGCCAACGGCGAAGCGCTGATCGACGGCGCCGACCGGCTGACCTGGCGCGCGCTCGACGACATCGCCGCCCGTGCCGCGGCGGGGCTCGCGCGGCGCGGCATCGCGCGCGGCGACCGCGTCGCGCTGCTGCTCGGCAACCGCAAGGAGTTCGTGATCGCGTGGCTCGCGGCTGCGCGACTCGGCGCGATCGTCGTGCCATTGTCGATCCGCGCGCAGGGACCCGAGCTTGCGTACATGCTCGCGCAGTGCGAAGCCTCGGCCATCGTCCACGAGGTGGAGCTGGCCGACCGGTTGCCCGCGCGTTCCGCCGCGCCGGCGCTGCGAACGCGGCTTGCGGTCGCCGAATGCGCCGGTTCGGAGCCCTTTGCCGCGTTGCTGGGCGATCAGCGCGCCGAGGCGGCCGTCGGCGACGAAGAAGACACCGCAGCGATCCTGTACACGTCCGGCACGACCGGACGGCCCAAGGGCGCGATGCTCACACATCTGGGCATCGTGCACTCCGCGCTGCACTACACGTCCACGATGCGGTTGACGGAGAGCGATCGCGCGGTCGCCGCGGTGCCGCTGTCGCACGTCACGGGCGTCATTGCGCTCGTCGCGACGATGCTGCGCTGCGCCGGCACGCTGATCCTGCTGCGCGAATTCAAGGCCGTGAACTTCATGGAGCTGGCCGCGCACGAGCGGATGACGCACACGGTGCTCGTTCCGGCGATGTACAACCTGTGTCTGCTCGCGCCCGAGTTCGCCCGCTTCGATCTGTCCGCGTGGCGCATCGGCGGTTACGGCGGGGCACCGATGCCGCCGGCGACGATCGAGCGCTGCGCGCGGAAGCTGCCGCAGCTCGAACTGATGAACCTGTACGGCGCGACCGAAACGACTTCGCCGGCGACGATCATGCCGGCGCGCTTCAGCGCGACTCACGCGGACAGCGTGGGACTGGCGGTCGCGTGCGGAGACATCGTCGTGATGGACGACGCGGGCCGACAGGTGGCGCCGGGCGAAACGGGCGAGCTTTGGATCGGCGGGCCGATGGTCGTGCGCGGCTACTGGAACGATGCGCGGGCGACCGCGCGCGAGTTCACCGCCGGCTATTGGCATTCGGGCGATCTCGGCTCGATCGACGCCGAGGGCTTCGTCCGCGTGTTCGACCGCAAGAAGGACCTGATCAACCGCGGCGGCTACAAGATCTATTCGGCGGAGGTCGAGAGCGTGCTCGCCGCGCATCCGGCCGTCGTCGAAGCGGCCGTCGTCGCCAAACCGTGCCCGGTTCTCGGCGAACGGGTGCACGCGTTCGTCTGTCTGCGCGCGGATGCGACCGCCGACGCGTTGCGCGCGCACTGCGCGATGCAGCTTTCCGACTACAAGGTGCCGGAGACCTTTACGCTGAGCAGCGATCCGCTGCCGCGCAACGCCAACGGCAAGCTGCTCAAGCGCCTGCTGCGCGACCAAGTGGCCACCGGCGTAACCTCCGCTTCATGAGCGACGCATCCTCCCCGCTGATCGTCCGCCGCGATGGCGGCATCGTCTGGCTTCGCTTCAACCGCCCGCAGGTGCTCAACGCGCTGGACCGTGCGACCGCGCGCGCGTTTCTCGACCTCTGCCGCACGCTCGCCGCAGACGCTACGGTGCGCGTGCTCGTGCTGAGCGGCGAGGGGCGCGCGTTCATGGCAGGCGGCGATCTCACGGAGTTGAAAGCGGATCCGTTGGGAGCGGCCGAAGCGCTGATCGGACCGATGCACGAAGCGCTGCCGCTGCTGGCGAACATGCGCGCGCCGGTCGTCGCCAGCTTGCACGGCGCAGTCGCCGGCGCGGGGCTGAGCCTGGCGATGGCGTGCGACTTCGCGCTCGCCGCCGAAGGCACGAAGTTCACGCTCGCGTACGTCAACATCGGCGCAAGCTGCGACGTGTCGGCCTCGTGGTCGCTGCCGCGGCTCGTCGGGCTCCGCCGCGCGCTCGAGATCGCGCTGCTCGGCGACGTGTTCGACGCGGCCGAGGCGCTGCGGCTCGGTCTGATCAACCGCGTCGTGCCGGCGGCCGAGTTGGAGGCGCAGACACTGGCACTGGCAAGGCGGCTTGCCGCAGGCCCGGCCGAGTCGATCGCGCAGATGAAACGGCTGATCCGCACGTCACTGGAACGCGACCTGCGCGGCCAGCTCGACGCCGAACGCGCCGCGTTCCTGGCATGCGCGGCGACCGCCGGCTTTGCCGAAGGGGTGGATGCGTTCATCGCGAAGCGCAAGCCGCGGTTCGGCGACGGATGAACGGGCTGGATGCACCACAGAGGCACGGAGGAAGGCGATGAATTGCCCTCCGTACTCTCCGTGTATCCGTTCGGCCCTGCGTGCGAGCAGGGTGTATCGACACGGAGCACACGGAGCACGAGGAAGGTCGGAAGATCCTTTCTCTATGCCTCTGTGTCTCCGTGGTGAACAGGACTTTCGGAGGTGTCGACGATGAAATGCCGCGCTGCCGTGCTCGAGAAAATGGGCGTGCCGCCGCCCTATGTGCAGACGAAACCGCTGGCGATCCAGGAGCTGGACCTCGACCCGCCCGGCATGGGCGAAGTGCTCGTGCGGATCCGCGCCGCGGGGCTGTGCCACTCGGATCTGTCGGTGATCGACGGCAACCGGCCGCGGCCCACACCGATGGCGCTCGGGCACGAGGCGGCCGGCGAGGTCGAAGGACTCGGGCCGGGCGTGACCGATCTCGCGCTCGGCGATCATGTGGTTCTCGTGTTCGTTCCGAGCTGCGGGCACTGCCTGCCGTGCGCGGAGGGGCGCCCCGCGTTGTGCGAGCCCGCCGCGGCCGCCAACGGCGCGGGCACGTTGCTGTCGGGCGCGCGCAGGCTGTCGCGCAACGGCCAGCCGATTCACCATCACCTGGGTTGCTCGGCGTTCGCGGAACGCGCGGTCGTGTCGCGCAATTCGGTCGTCAAGATCGATCCGGCGCTGCCGTTCGAAGAAGCGGCGCTGTTCGGCTGCGCGGTGCTGACCGGCGTCGGCGCCGTCGTCAACACCGCGCAGGTGCCGGCGGGCGCGACCGTCGCGGTCGTCGGGCTGGGCGGCGTCGGGCTCGCCGCGCTGATTGGCGCGGTCGCGGCCGGGGCTGCGCGCATCGTCGCCGTCGACCTGTCGGCGGAGAAGTTGCAGACCGCGCGCTCGCTCGGTGCGACCGATGTATTCGACGCGGGTTCGGCGGACTGCGCCGATGCGGTACGCGCCGCGACCGCGGGCGGCGTGGACTACGCGTTCGAGTTCGCCGGCGCGGTCAAGGCGATGGAACTGGCCTACAAGATCACGCGCCGCGGCGGCATGACCGTCACCGGCGGACTGCCGCCGCCGAGCGCGACGCTTGCGTTGCCGCTCGTGAACCTGGTCGCCGAAGAACGCACGGTCAAGGGCAGCTACATCGGTACCTGCGTGCCGCTGCGCGATCTGCCGCGCTTCGTCGCGCTGCACCGGCAGGGGCGACTGCCGGTGCGCAGGCTGCTGTCGGGCACGCTGAAGCTGGAAGAAATCAACGAAGGCTTCGACCGCCTGCGCGAAGGCCGGGCGATCCGGCAGGTGGTGCTGCTCTGAAAGCCAGGAATTGTCGAGGATTACCCAACCTCGTGACACCGCTGGCTTGCATGTTCGCTTCGCACTCGTCGTGGTCGGGTCCGTCATCCCGAGCGCAGCGAGGGACCTCGGCACTGCAAGCGGCGGAGATTCCACGCTTTTGGCTCGGAATGACCAGGGCTCGGGGCTGCGGGCGCCGGACCGTTGGCACGTGTCACAAGGATTTGTAAGACTGAATACGATCGGCCGTTTAGGATTCAGGCGTGCGGTGACGATGCCGGCACGGCGCGGCCGGCCAAGTCCTGAATCCTCGATCCCGACC
>JBBIJJ010000105.1:0-11466 GCA_037446035.1 Burkholderiales bacterium | reverse complement strand
ACGGGCACGTCGCGCTACCCCGATGAGTACCTGCACAAGGTACTCGGGCTGGTTCATCTGGCCCCTCGCACCCACGACCTCCCGTGGGCGAACGCATGAGTGTCTTGTCCGAGAGCCGGATGCGGGCAAACCGCACGTCCGGTTCGCTGAGCGGGATGTGGAAACGGAGCCACGGTCGGGCTCATAGGGCACCGCCAACCGAAAGGGGCGGCAACAGCGATGCCTCGACCTACAGTCACCGCGCCACATCTCGACTCTACCGAGGTCGCCCCCGAATGCGTCGTTTTGGCAGCTTCGTCGAGCACTTGCAACGAGCGCGGCGCGCAGCGATCTGGCGCGCCGGGGCTACGCGGGCTTGCGCGGCGTCTGCGCGGTCATCTTGCGCTCAACTTCTCGCCAAGGCCCTCTGGCCTTGGCTGCGACCGTCTCGCGCAACCTGCCGCGCGCAATGCGCTCGCGCAACTCCCGCGCCCCCGTGAAATATCCGGGCTAGCCGGGTCATTTCACGAGGTCGCGGCCGCATGCGTGCATTGCTGTGCTTCGACGGCACGGGCAGCGCGCTGGCCGCGATCCGATTTGGATCGCCGGGCGACGCGGGTTTGCGTGGCGGCTGCGCGGTCATCTTGCGATGAAGTGGCTGGCGAATGCCGCCTGGTGTTCGACTGCGCCCGTCTCGCGCATTGGCCCGGGCCGCCGCTGCGCGACGTCACGCCGGCTGCGCCGGCATCAGCCTACGCCGCAGCTTCGCTGTCTGCCGCGCGCCCGCTCGCGCGATGGCCGCTGCGCTCGAAACATCGCCGCGCCCCGGCGCGGCTCGTTTCCCCGCGTCCCTCGTGAAGTGTCCGGGCTGGGATGTGATCGGCGGATCGGCGCGTATCTCGTCCGGACAGCGCGACGTGGATGACCGTTGACGATTTCCTCGCTGCGAGGCGTTTGTCGCTTCTCAGCGTCGGAACAGCCCGAGCAGCGCAGAGCGCGCCGCGTACGGCATTCGCCACAGGCCACCGTGGCAGGCCGCTTCGCTGAGCAGTTGCAGCGGATGCGCGAGCGGCACGTGCGAATGCGCGACCGCCTGCGGATGACGCAGGTCGTGCACCAGTAGCGCGGCCATCAACGCAGCCGCGGTCGCGGGCTCGAAGGCTTCGGCGCCAAAGCGCTGCGCGGCGCGATACGCCGCGGCCAGCAGGCGGTTCTTCGTGACCGAACGCGTCAGTGCGGGCGGCGCCACATGGATCGACACGCGGATGCCGGCGTGCCGCGCGACGAGCGCGCGCCAGTGCTGTAGCCGCTTGGCGAGCACGTAGTTCGGCCCCTGCTGCGCGATCAGCGCGTCGACGATGCCGCCGGGCTCGGCGTCGGTCCGGTCTGCGCCCGGCGCGGCGAGCGCGGTGCCGTTGCGCGCGAACGCTTGTCCGAGCGTGACGGCGTGGACGGCGCGCGCCAACCCGCCGCGGCGCGCATAGCGTTCGTGCGCGGCGCGCAGCGCGGCGGCGGGCACTGCGTAGGCGTCGGTCGGCGTGGCGAGCAGCGCGAGCGTCGTATCGCCGCGCCGCGCAGCGAGCGCTGCCTGAATCGCATCCATTGCCGCCGCCACGCGCACGTGCTGCGCGCCGTGCAGATACCCGTACGCGCCGATCGTCAGAGGGCCGTCGATCGCGTCGAGCCACGCGGCGATCTCGGGCGTGTCGCGCACGAGATCGGCGCCGGCGCGCTGCGCGATCTCGCTGTCGTCCGACGGTGCCGCCGCGCACGGCGCGCACGGCGCGCCGTTGCCTGCGTGCGCCAGCCGCAGCATCTGCTGCCAGAGGTCGGCGCGCGGCAAATCGACGGCGTAGACGGTCGCGCGCCAACGCAGCAGGTACGGCAACGGTCCCATCTCCGCATACGCGCCGAGCAGCGCGAAGCGCTGGTCCGACAGATCGAACCATTCCGGATGTGCCTGCACCCGCCACAGCGCCTGCGCGAACGACGGTTCGACGAGCCCGTCCGCCGCCCAGCGGTCGATCTGCCGCCGCAGTGCATCGCCGGTCAGCACCTGCCCGCGGTAGGGCACGGTCACCGGGGCGGGGCCGGCCTTGCTGATGCCGGCGACCGTATGCGTATGCAGCCGGTCGCGCGGGTGCTTGAGTGCCGCTTCGAGCGTGTGAACCTCGCCGGCGCGCGCGAACTGCAGCCGGCGATGCGCCGACTGCAGCCCGGCAGCCGCGATCGTCAGCGCCGCGGCGGGCGAGCCCGCGGCTTCTTCGACGAGCCGGCGCGCGTGCACCAGGTAGCGCGCGCGCCAGCGGCGCTCGCGCTCGATTCCAGCGGCCGCCGCCGGGTTCACGGCGCGCAGCGCGTCGGCAAAGATCGCGCGGCCGGTCTCGCTCGTACTGCGCCGGCCAGCGCTGCCGACGGGGAAGACGACGCCTTCGTCGTCGCGGTCGGTGATCTGTGCCATCGGAACGGTCCGTGATGCGAGCGCGCGACTGTACTCAAGCCGGTCGAGCCTGACGATGCCGCGCTTGCGCTCATCCACGCCGTCTTGAACAAGGGCGGCAGGGCGGATCGCTGCCGTCACCGAACGGCGCGCGATTGCACCTCGCTCCCCCTTGTCCAAAGGAGGCGGAGCGCAGTGCGCTCAGCCTGCGCGCGCCGCTTTGGCGAGATAGCCGTCGACGGCGGTGCCCGGCAGCGGTGGGCTGAACAGAAAGCCCTGCATGATGTGGCAGCCGCGGCGGCGCAACTCGTGGAGCTGCCGCAGTTCCTCGACGCCTTCGGCGATGAGCCGCAGCCCCATCTTGCCGGCAATGCCGATGACCGCGGAGACGATCGAATCGCTCGCCGGCGAGTGGCCGACGTCGCGCACGAAGCTGCGGTCGACCTTGATCGTGCGCACCGGCAGCCGGTGCAGATAGCCGAGCGACGAGTACTTCGTGCCGAAGTCGTCGATCGAAAGCTGCACGCCGCGGCGCGCGAGCTCGGCCGCCTGCTCGACGGCGGCGGTGCCGTCGAGCAGCTCGTGTTCGGTCAGCTCCAGATCGAGCGCGCTCGCCGGTAGCGCATGGCGCGCGAGCGTGGAGGCCACCACGTCGACGAAGTCCGGCTGGCGAAAATCGCGCGCCGACAGATTCACCGCGACGCGCAGCTCGGTGTGGCCGGCCGCGCGCCAGCCGCGCAGGTTCGCGCACGCAGAGTCGAGTACGCGCGCGCCGATCGCGCGCGCCAGGCCGCAGCGCTCGGCGACCGGCAGGAACTCGTCGGGCGCGAGCAGCCCGCGCGTCGGGTGCCGCCAGCGCACGAGCGCCTCGACCGTGTCGACGCGGCCGCTCGCGAAGTTCAGGATTGGCTGGTAGTGCACCTTGAACTCGCCGCGCAGCATGCCCGCGCGCAGCTCGCGGCCGACCTGCGCGTCGTGCTCCTCGGCGAGCGCGTGCGCGCGCGAGGGCACCATCGCGACGTCGAGGTCGGCGTGCTTGGCCTGGCGCGCCGCGTTGCGCGCCGCGCGCATCAGCGCGCGCGGATCGCGGCCGTGCTCGGGTGCCAACGCGATGCCCGCGCGCGCGGTGAGCGCACATGGGCGACCGCCCAGCATGAACGGACGTCGCAGTCCGGCGAGCAGCCGGCGCGCGATCACCGCCGCATTGCCGGGCTCGGTGACATCGGCTGCGAACACCGCAAATTCGTCGCCGCCGATGCGCGTGACCAGGTCCTCGACGCGAAGCTGCATCGCGAGCCGCTGGCCGAGCGCTTCGAGCAGGCGGTCGCCGGCGGCGTAGCCGTAGATCTCGTTGACGTCGTGAAAGCCGTCGATGTCGACGACGAGCAGCGCGAGCGCCGGCGGCACCTGCGCCGTCGCCTTCTGCAACCGCTCGAAAAACGGCGCCGGTGCAACGAACGACGCGTGATTGGGTGCCGACGGCTGGTTGGCCGGATCGGCGGAATGCGCGACGACGCGCGGGCGTTGCGCCGAGTGCGGGGAGGCGCCGTGGCGCCGTTCGATCAACGCGGCTGGGGAAGACATGGCTCCACCAGGCGCGTCGCGCTCATGCGGCAGAAGAGGTGAGGATCGGCACGGCGGCTAAAGTAACTTATCGAAAATCACTTGTAAACAATTGATCGAGCGAAGAAAGAAAAACTTCCCACTTTCGTTGCGCCGGGCTGACTGCCGACTCGCCCTCCGGCGCGCTGGCGAGCGGATGGCGCGCTGGCACAAGGCGGGGGCAACGGTCTGCCTTCGCTGGGCTTGTCGCTGGGCGCTGCGCCAGCGATGCGGTAGCCCGTGCCGGGGTCTGCACCGCGGCGCGCGTGTTGACGCGCACGCCCGGCGCCCGACAATGGCCGCGATGAACGCACCGATCGCACGCGGCGCCCCGCGCGCGTCGCCGGCGCTGCGGCTGGCGCGCCGGGCCTGGCGTCTGCAGTACCCGGACGCACGCGCCTCGGCCGCGCTGGCCGAGCAGGCGCTCGCGCGCGCCGTCGCCGCCGGCGACGTGCCGGCCGAAGGCTGGGCGCGGTTGGCGCGCGGCTTTCACCGGATGCGCTACGCGACGCCGCGCGCGGCGCTGCAGGAGCTGGCCGCCGCGCAACGCTGCTTCGAGACGGTGCGCGATCGCGCCGGCGCGATCCTCGCGCAGGTGGGCATCGGCCGCTGCTGGCTGATGGAAGGCCGCGCGCGCGAGTCGCTCGACCTCGTATTGCCGCTGCGCGCCGACGGGTTGCGTGTATTGCGGCAGGAAGAGCGCGGCATGCTGCTCAACGGCCTCGCCGGCTCGTATTCGGCGCTCGGCGACTCTGCCGAGGCGTTTGCCTACATGTACCAGGCGCTGCGCGAGTCGAGCCCGGCGCGCAATCACGGCTTCGATGCGGTCTTGTACTGCAATCTCGCGCACGAGCTGTACCAGCTCGGCGATTACGACGAAGCGCTGCGCTACATCGCGCAAGGCATCGAGCGCTGCGCCTTCCTCGACAACGCGCGGCTGCTCGCAGTGCTGCTGGTCAACCGCGTCGTCTGCCTGACCGACCTCGGGCGCCCGCGCGAGGCGCTGCCGGACATCGAGCGGCTGCTCGCGGCGCCGGCCGACGCCAGCGGACGCGGCGCGCACGGCGCGGCCTTCGAGACGATGGCGATCGCCGCGCTGCGCGCCGGCGATACCGCGCTCGGCCGCCGCCTGGTCGGGCAGGCGCGCGCCGCACTCGCGCTCGGCGCGGTGGCCGAGGAGCGCATCGAACTCGCGGTGGCCGAGGCGGAACTGCTGCGTGCCGAAGGCGATGCGGCCGGTGCGGCCGCGCTGCTCGAGCGCGCGCTGCCGCTGCCGGACGAAGGGCCGAGCCTGCGTGCGCGCTGCCTGTATTTCGGCGCGCTGGCGGACCTGCACGAGCGGCTCGGCGACGCGCGGGCCGCGCTGCGTCATCTGCGCACCTGGCAGGCGCTGCACGTCGAGCGCGCGCATCGCGCATCGCGGGCGCGCTTCCAGGCCGCTTCGCTGCAGACCGAACTGCTGCGCATCCGGCGCGAGCGTGACGCGATCGATGCCCGCCGCCGCGCCAGCGAGCGCGCCAAGGCGCAGCTGGAAGCGATCAACCGCCAGCTCGCCAGCAAGGTGCGCGAAGTGCAGTCGCTGCAGGCCGAACTGAAGCAGCAGGCGCTGCGCGACTTCCTGACCGGGTTGTACAACCGCCGGCACCTGAACGAGGTGCTGCCCGCGCTGTTCGCGCTGGCGCGGCGCGCAGGTGTGCCGCTCGCGGTCGCGCTGATCGACCTCGATCACTTCAAGGCGGTCAACGACCGCTACGGCCACGGCGCGGGCGACCGCCTGCTCGCCGCCTTCGGGCAACTGCTCGCGCGCCGCATCCGCGGCAGCGATGTCGCGTGCCGCTATGGCGGCGAGGAGTTCTGCCTGCTGATGCCGCACACCGACGCAGAAGCCGCGGCACAGAAGGTGCGCGCGCTGCTCAAGCAGTGGCGGGCGTTCGTGCTCGCGGCCGACGGCGACGACGGGCCCACGATCATGGGCTGCACGTTTTCCGCGGGCGTCACCGATACGCGCCGGGCGCCCGATTCGATCGAGGCACTGCTGAAAGCGGCCGACGACGCGGTGCTCGAAGCCAAGCGTCTCGGCCGCAACCGCGTGGTCGTCGCCGGCCGCTGAGGCGCGGGCGGGTGTGCGCGCCGCCGCTGCCGACATTTCCCAAGCGGGGCGTCGCGGCGGCATACTCGGCCGATCGCACACAAGAACGACACGGAAGACGCCGATGAATAAGCCGGCAACGCCCCACGAAGAGCTGATCGACGCCGCGGTGGCGCACGCACAGCAGAAAGTCGCCGCGGCGGAACGCACGCTGATCGAAGTGTTCGTGCGCGAGTACTACCGGCAGGTCGATCCGGAGGACATCGCCGCGCGCCGTCCCGAGGATCTCGCCGGCGCGGCCCTGTCGCACTGGGAGCTGGGCCGCGTGCGCGCGCCGGGCACGCCCAAGGTGCGCGTCTACAGCCCGAGTGCGGCCGAACACGGCTGGGCGCTGCGGCACACCGTGATCGAGGTCGTCAACGACGACATGCCGTTTCTGGTCGATTCGGCGACGATGGAAGCCAACCGTCAGGGGCTGACGCTGCACCTGCGCATCCATCCGGTGTTCGCCGTCGAGCGCGACGCGGGCGGCCGCCTCGTGTCGTTGCGGCCGCGTCGCGAAGCGCCCGAGGCGAAACTCGAGTCGTGGATGCATATCGAGGTCGACCGGCTGGTCGAGTCCCAGGCGCGCGCGCAGCTTGCCGCCGGCATCGAGCGCGTGCTGGGCGACGTGCGCGCGACCACCGAGGACTGGAAGCCGATGCTCGCGCGGCTGCGCGAAGCCGCCGCCGAACTCGCCGCGAGCGCGCCGCCGGCGGCCGCCGACGAGCTCGCGGAAAGCCGCGCCTTTCTCGAGTGGCTGGCCAACGGCAACTTCCTGCTGCTCGGCTACCGCTGCCACGATCTGGTCGTCGCAGAAGGCGAAGATGCGTTGAAGCTCGTCCCCGGCAGCGGGCTCGGCATCCTGCGCGAGACCGGCGCCGAGCAGGTGTCGGGCAGTTTCGCCGCGCTGCCCAAGCAGGCGCGCGTGCTCGCACATGCGCCGACACCGCTGGTGATCGTGACCAAGGCCAACGCGCGCGCCACCGTGCACCGGCCCGGCTACGTCGATTACATCGGCGTCAAGCGCTTTTCGCGCGCGGGCAAGGTCGTCGGCGAGCACCGTTTCCTCGGGCTGCTCACGTCGACCGCATACAGCGCGCGCGTCGTCGACATCCCGCTGCTGCGCGGCAAGGCTGCGGCGGTGATCGCCCGCGCGGGGCTGGCGCCCGACAGCCATCTCGGCAAGGCGCTGGTGCACATCCTCGAGACATACCCGCGCGACGAGCTGTTCCAGATCGGGCTGGACGAACTGTACGAGACCGCGCAGGGCATCCTGCAGCTCGGCGAACGCCAGCGGCTGCGGCTTTTCCTGCGGCGCGATCCGTTCGAGCGCTTCGTCACCTGCCTGATCTACGTGCCGCGCGACAAGTACGGCACCGAGCTGCGGATCAAGTTCCAGGACATCCTGATGGCGGCGTTCGCCGGCACCAGCAACGAGTTCGACGTGCTGCTGACCGACGACGTGCTCGCGCGCATCCTGTTCACCGTGCGCACGACCCCCGGGCAGGTGCCCGCGGTCGATCGGCGCGAGCTGGAGGCGAAGCTCGCCGCCGCGGCGCGCCGCTGGGAAGACGAACTGGCCGAAGCGCTGATCGAGTCCGAAGGCGAAGGCCGCGGCATGCAGCTTTACAAGCGCTGGCAGCGCGCTTTCCCGAGCGCCTATCGCGAACGCACCGCGGCGCGCGCGGCGGTCGCCGACATCCGCAAGATGGACGGTCTGGCCGCGGGTCAGCTCGCGGTCAAGCTGTACCGCCCGCTCGGCGCGCGCGCCGGCGCGCTCGGCTTCAAGATCTACCGCGCCGGCGATCCGGTCGTGCTGTCCGACAGCCTGCCGATGCTCGAGCACATGGGCGTGCGCGTGCTGACCGAGCATCCGGCGCAGGTCCGCCCCGCCGATGGCGGGCCGATGTGGATCCACGACTTCGAGCTGCTTGCGCTGTCGACCGACGAGTTCGAGGTCGATACCGTCAAGCCGCTGTTCGAGGACGCCTTCATCCGCGTGTTCGACGGCCGCATCGAGAACGACGAGTTCAACCGACTGGTGCTGCGCGCGGCACTCGACGCCGCCGACGTCGTCGTGCTGCGCGCGTATGCGAAGTACCTCAGGCAGATCGGCTTTGCGTTGACGCCGGCGTTCGTCGAGGCCACGTTCAACGCGCATCCGCGCATCGCACGGTTGCTGATTCAGCTCTTCCGCGTGCGCTTCGATCCGGACGAGGCGGGCGCCTGCGGCGGCGCGCCGCGCGCCGAGGCGGTCGCGCGGCAGGTGCGCGCGCTCGAGCAGGCGCTGGAGAAAGTGGCCAACCTGAACGAGGACCGCGTGCTGCGGCAGTACCTGGCGCTGATCCTGGCGACCGCGCGCACGAACTTCTGGCGCACCGACGGGCGCGGCGGTCGGCGCGAGTTCCTGTCGTTCAAGTTCGACCCGTCGAAGGTGCCGGGCTTGCCCGAGCCGAAGCCGATGTTCGAGATCTTCGTGTATTCGGCGCGTTTCGAGGGCGTGCATCTGCGCGGCGGCAAGATCGCGCGCGGCGGGCTGCGCTGGTCGGACCGGCACGAGGACTTCCGCACCGAGGTGCTGGGGCTGGTCAAGGCGCAGATGGTGAAGAACACGGTGATCGTGCCGGTCGGCAGCAAGGGCGGCTTCGTGCTGAAGAAGGCGCCGCCGCCGACCGAGCGCGACGCTTACATGAAGGAAGGCGTGGCCTGCTATCAGGACTACCTGCGCGGACTGCTCGACCTGACCGACAACCTGCTCGCGGGCAGGGTCGTGCCGCCGCCGCAGGTGGTCCATCACGACGACGACGATCCGTACCTGGTGGTCGCTGCCGACAAGGGCACGGCGACGTTCTCGGACTACGCCAACGCGATCAGCAAGGAGTACGGCTTCTGGCTCGGTGATGCGTTCGCCTCCGGCGGATCGGCCGGCTACGACCACAAGAAAATGGGGATCACCGCGCGCGGCGCGTGGGAGAGCGTCAAGCGCCACTTCCGCGAACTGGGCGTCGATACGCAGACGACCGACTTCACGGTCATCGGCATCGGCGACATGTCGGGCGACGTGTTCGGCAACGGCATGCTGCTGTCCAGGCACATCAAGCTGGTCGCCGCGTTCGATCACCGGCACGTGTTCATCGACCCGGATCCCGATCCGGCGCGCAGCTGGGACGAACGCAAGCGGCTGTTCGACCTGCCGCGCTCGTCGTGGGCCGACTACGACACGCAGCTGATTTCCGCGGGCGGCGGCGTCTGGAGCCGCTCGGTCAAGTCGATCCCGATTTCGCCGCAAGCCGCGCACGCGCTCGGCATCGACGCGAAGCAACTGACGCCGAACGAGCTGATCAGCGCGATCCTGAAGGCCCCGGTGGATCTGCTCTACAACGGCGGCATCGGCACCTATGTGAAGGCATCGACCGAAACGCACGCCGAGGTCGGCGACCGCGCCAACGACGCGATCCGTGTCGACGGCCGCGAGCTGCGCTGCAAGGTCGTCGCCGAAGGCGGCAACCTCGGCTGCACGCAGCGCGGCCGCATCGAGTACGCGTTGACCGGCGCGAGCGGCAGCGGCGGCCGCATCTACACCGACGCGATCGACAACTCCGCGGGTGTGGACACCTCGGACCACGAGGTCAACATCAAGATCCTGCTGGGCCTCGTGATCGCCGAGGGCGAGCTGACCGAAAAGCAGCGCAACAAGCTGCTGGCGGACATGACCGACGAGGTCGCCGCGCTGGTGCTGCGCGACAACTACTTCCAGACACAGGCGATCAGCCTCGCGGTGCGCAGCGCGCCACAGCTTCTCGAACAACAGGCGCGCTTCATGCGCTTCCTGGAGAAGGCGGGTCGGTTGAATCGCGCGCTCGAGTTCCTGCCGGGCGACGAGCAGATCGCCGAGCGCAAGCGCCGCGGCATCGGGCTGACCGCGCCGGAAAACGCGGTGCTGCTCGCGTATTCGAAGATGTGGCTGTTCGACGAGCTGCTCGCCTCCGACCTGCCCGAGGATCCGTGGGTAGCCACGGCGCTGGCGCGCTACTTCCCCGTGCTGCTGCGCAGCCGCTACGGCTCGTACATCGACCGCCATCCGCTCAAGCGCGAGATCGTCGCGACCTACGTGCTGAACAGCATGGTCAATCGCGTCGGCAGCACTTTCGTGCACCGGCTCGCGGAGAACACCGGGGCGACGCCGGCGCAGGTCGTGCGCGCGTACCTGCTGGCGCGCGAAAGCTTCGGCGTCGTCGCGACCTGGCGCGCGATCGAAGCGCTGGACAACCGCGTGGCCGACGCCGTGCAGGCCGAGATGCTGTTCGAGATCGCGCGGCTCACGGAACGCGCGACGACCTGGTTCCTGCGTTCGCGCCGGCTGACCGATCCGATGGATCGCACGATCGCGCGGATGGCGCAGGCGGCCGCGGCGCTTGCCGCGTTCATCGCCGCCGAGCCCGGCACGCCGCGGATCAACGCGCAGTTGCGCGATCGCTGGATCGCCGCCGGCGTGCCCGCCGAGCTGGCGGCGCAGGTCGCTCTGTGCGAAGCGCAGTTCGGCGCGCTCGACGTCGCCGAGATCGCCGAGCACGCGCGGCGCAGCCTCGACGAAGTCGCCGCCGCCTACTTTGCGCTCGGCGACCGGCTCGGGCTCGACCGCCTGCGCTCGCAGATCGCCGCGCTGCCGGCCGACGGCTACTGGCAGGCGCGCGCGAAGGCCGCGCTCGGCGACGATCTGGCCGACCTGCAGCGCGCGTTCGCCGCGCAGGCGGCGAAGCTGCACGACGGCGGCGACGTCGCCGCTGCGGTCGCGGCGTGGGAGCAGACCAACGCGCACGCGCTGGCGCGCGCGCGCCGGCTCATCGAGGAGCTCGCGGAAACGCGCACGATGGATCTGGCCACCGCGTCGGTCGCGCTGCGCGAGCTGCGTAACCTCGCGTAAGCGGCGCGCTTCGGCGTCCGGACCCGAGGTCATTCCGGGCCCCGACCTTCAGCGGAGCGAGGATCAGCCGTACGTGCACGGGCCGGGATTCCTTGCCTGCGCTCGGGAGCATGCCCTTCAAGGCATTTCGCATCGTTGCCTCCGATCGTTCCGCGCCGTTGCCCTGGGTCATTGCGCGTCGCCGCTTCCGCCATCCCGAGCAGCGTGAAGAATCGCGGCGTTGCGAGCCGCTGAGCCTAAATTCGGCAGTTGGCGTCACGTCGAAACGGCAGAAAGCCAGCATTCATGCGGGTTTCAAGCCGATTCTGACGACTGCGGAGCAGTTCCAAACGGGTGATGGTCGTGGTCACTACAAGCCTCTGGCGCGAATACGTTTCTCGGTACTTCACC
>JBBIJJ010000104.1:0-11547 GCA_037446035.1 Burkholderiales bacterium | reverse complement strand
AGGTCTGCGCGTCGAGCTGCCCGTGCCTGACCATCTGTGCGAGCACCAGGTTGCGCCGCTGGCGCGCGCGTTCCGGATTCAGCACCGGGTTGTACGCGCGCGTGCCCTTGAGCATGCCGATGAGCGTCGCGCCCTCGGCCAGCGTCAGTTCCGCGGCCGGCTTGTCGAAGTAGGTGCGCGCGGCCATCTCGATGCCGTTGGCGTTGTAGTGGAACGAGACCGTGTTCAGGTACGCCTCGAGGATCTCGCGCTTCGAGTAAGCGCGCTCGAGCTTGACCGCGGTGATCATCTCCTTGAGCTTGCGCGTGACGGTCGGCGCGCGGCCGATCTGCTCGGAAAAGAAGTTGCGCGCGAGCTGCTGCGTGATCGTCGAGCCGCCCTGTCGGTCGCCAACGAGCGTGTACCAGGCCGAGGCCAGCGTGCGGCGCCAGTCGATGCCGCGATGCTCCCAGAAGCGATGGTCCTCGGTGGCCACCAGCGCCTGCACGACGTGCTTGGGCACGCGGTCGAGCGCGATCCACTCGCGGTGGCTACGGCGGAAAGTCGCCAGCAGCGAGCCGTCGGCCGCGAGCAGCACGCTCGGCCGGTCGTTGCGCGCCTGCAGCACGCGGTCGACCGCCGGCGTGAACGGAACGAGCGCGAGCGCATAGAGCGCGACCACGAGCGGCACGGCTGCGGCGAGCACGAGCAACGCGCGCCAAGGGCGCTTCGCCGCAGCCGCAAGTCCCGTGCGCAGCCGCGCACCGATGCCGCGTCTCACGCGCTCATCCTTGCGCGGCAAGCCGCGCGAATACGCGCTTCATCGCATCGACCTTGGCCAGATACGACGCGACGTCGTGCTCGCCGCAGCGCTCGCCCGCGGCAAGCTGCAATCCGCGCCGCGCATACCGGTCGCCGGCACCGGCGCCGCACAGGTGAACGAGGGCGGCCAGATCCTGCTTCTGTTCGCGCGTGGCGACGAGCCGATGCCGCGCCAGGATCGTTGCAACCTGACGGTCGAGCAGGGCGGCGGTCATCTCGATCGCGTGGCTCGGCACCACGCGCAGGTAAAGCGCGTTGAACCAGCAGGAGCGCCAGTCGTGCCAGGGCCCGTCCTCGACGACCGTGCCGGCGCGGATGCAATAGCGTTTCGCTTCGGCGAAGGTGCCGTCGGTGATCTGGTACATGCCGACCGCGCTCGACGCCGGCCGGTAGACCTCGAACGGCTCGGCGACGAGCCGCCAGCGCCAGTACGTACGCGCGACCGGATTGCCGGCACCTTCGGTCTGCGCGAGCGCGGCCA
Source organism: Burkholderiales bacterium (assembly GCA_037446035.1). Lineage (GTDB taxonomy): Bacteria > Pseudomonadota > Gammaproteobacteria > Burkholderiales > Burkholderiaceae_F > DSNY01. The sequence continues at coordinate 10,265 of JBBIJJ010000104.1, read as the reverse complement.
GCAGTTCGGGCGTCATCACCGCGGTGGCGTGTGCGCGGAACAGCGGTGCGTACGTGCGCCACGTTTCGGCCGGTGTCTTCGTCAGCGCGCCCGCCACCGGAAAGAACAGTTCGGTCGGCTTGCGCACGACCTGCACGACCGCGTTGGCCGCGTACCACAGCGCCAGCGCAGCGATCGCCGCGGCGATCACGAGGATCGCGACCGGAGTCGAACGCAGCGCGCGCCGGATTCGGCGGCGCGTGCGCGGGCGCGGCGCGACCGCGGCGATCCGGCGCCACGAGCGCCGCAGGAGGCAGCGGCGGCGCCGGCGCACTCTGCGCGCCGCAACACGGACCGGCGGGGCAGCGGACATGCGCGAATCGATCGGCGATGGCGAAATCCGTACTCTCGAGTTCGACGGCCGGCACCTGCGCGGCGTGCGCGCCCGGCCGCCTGCGAAAGCGGGCTCAATCCGGCAGGAACAGCGCGGGATCCACGGCGACCGCGTTCAGATAGACGGAAAAATGCAGGTGCGCACCGGTCACGCGACCCGTGGCGCCGACCTTGCCGATCGTTCGCCCTGCGGGCACGGGTTCATCCTTGCGCGTGTCGATCGCGCTCAGATGCGCGTACAACGTCAGCAGGCCCTGGCCATGATCGACGACGACCGTGTTGCCGGAGAAGAAGTAATCGCCGGTATCGATCACCCGGCCTGCTGCTGCGGCGACCACGGGCGTGCCGGCGCTCGCGGCAAAGTCCATTCCGTTATGCGGGCTGCGCGGCTGGCCGTTGAAGAAGCGGCGCAACCCGAAGCTGCTCGAGCGCGTACCCTGCACCGGCAGCTGCAACGCCAACGCAGGCGGCGGTGCTTCGCTGAACGTGCGCAGCACCCGCGCCAGATGGGCGCGTTCGCGCTCGTGACGCGCCAGGTCCTCCTTGGACAGGTCGACCTTGCCGGGCGGAACCTTCAGGTGCTGCTCGGGGTACGCCTTGGGAGTGACTTCGACCTCGACGCTTTCCGCGACACCGTCCGCGCGTTCGGCATCGATTTTCACGATCGAACCGGGCAGCGTGGAAAGGGCAATGCCGGCGTGCGCGACCCACGCGTCGGCCTCGCGCAGCACCAGCACGCGCTGCTCGCCCAGGCGCACCCGCGGCGCCGCGTGCGCACCGTCGAAAGGAATGCGCGCCACGCCACCCGGCACCGCCGAGACGCGGCGCGCCAGACCACGTGCAGGCACGGCGCCGAGCGCCAGGGCCAGCGCGGGAATCGAGTTCAGCAGGCGGCGGCGTGCGATCGAAGGCATCGGGCAGGACAGTACGGCGTCGGCAAGGCGCTAGTTTGCCTCACGCCGCGCCCCGCCCCGGCGGAAGGCATGCACCCCCCCGCCGGATTCGATCGGCAAAGCGCCGACCGCGCCGCTCAATGCGCGGTGCCGCGCCACCAGCGGCTGTAGTCCTTGTCGACCAGCAGGACCCACAGCGCCAGCGCCGCGACGATCAGGCCGACGATCACGCTGTTGAACGTGGCCGTACGCAGGGCTTCGAAACCCAAAGCCCACGGGGCTGCGATCGCGCACAGGCCGACGATGAACTCGACCCACTCCTCCCAGCTACGCGGCGCGAAGATCGCCGCCAGCCCCAGCACGATCATCGCCGCACCGAGAACGACCGCGCTTGCCATCGCCATCGTGTCGGCCTGGAAGCCGAGGATCCACGGCGACAGCACCAACCACGCACCGAGCACGGTACTGACCGCGTCTTGCCAATGCTTCAGTTTCGTCATGGTCTATCCCTCCATTCGATGGTGGAGCGAATGCCACCGACGCAGACTTAGATCGCCGCACCGGCGCCGCCGTTCCCGCCAGCGCGGCGCCCATGGTTCAGCCGAGGCGTCGTCCCCGCAGAAGAGTGACATGCGAGCGAGCGCCCGCCTTCAGGTGTGCGGGAAGCCGGCGGCTCGGGTCGGCTTGCGCGAGATCAAGTGCCGAGCGCCCGTGCTTGCATTCGATGTCCTAGTGGCTAGGTTTCAACCACGACGGGTTCGCAGCCTTCGCGAGGAGCACGGGCGGCACGGCGGGACCGCGGGGGACCGACCGGCGTCAGGGGCCATTGCGTGAGCCGACGCGCAAGGCCGCGCAGCGCCGACACGCCTGCGGTGTACGTCGCCTTTGCCGGTATACGTGCCCGTCGAAGCCATCAGGCGCGCGCCAGGCGACGGCGTCAGCACGGCGGGCATAGGGTCAAGACGCTGGAGGGAAACGATGAGGATTCGGCAAGGCGTGTGGGGCTGCGGACTGGCGGCGCTGCTGACGATTGGCAGCGCGCAGGCGGCGTACACGAGTTTGTATGCGTTCGGCGACAGCCTGTCCGACAGCGGCAACCTGTACAACCTCGTATACGCACTCACCGACGGAGAAGGTCTGAAGATTTCGTCGCGAGCGGGCCGCTGGCTAGGCGCACGCAGCCGCAGGGCCGAGACATATCAAGTAGATAGGCGAGGCCCGAGCAGCGCGCAACGACGCCAGCGGGCCGCGCAGCAGAAAGATTCACACCTTCGGAGCGGTTCAGGTGCCGCCGCCGCCCTACTACGAAGGCCGCGCCTCCGACGGACCGGTCGCGGTCGAGTACCTGGCGATGCAATTGGGGCTGAGCGCGGCGCCGGTCATCACGCCGGATGGCGGCATCGACCCGACGGGTACGAACTTCGCCGTGCTGGGTTCCGCGAGCGGCACCGTGATTCAGTCGACCGGCGGCGTCTACGGCAACTACATGACCTTCCGCTACAACCCGGACCTGCCCAACGTCAGCCTGCGTGACCAGGTGATCGACGGCTATCTGTTCCTGCATTCCGGCGATCCGGGCGCTCTGTACTTTCTTTGGGGCGGCGCCAATGACACCTACCTCGCGCTGGAGGATCCGGGCATCGATCCCGACGACGCCAACGAGATGAACCGCATCGCCGCCGCAACGGCGGCGCAGGCCGCGGCCAACGTCGTCGGCTACATCGACGCGCTGGCCGACGCCGGTGCGCGAAGTTTTCTCGTACCCAACCTGCCCGATCTCGGACGCACCCCCGACGCACGGTTCGGCAGCCACGGCGGTGCGTACGCAGGGGGCGTTGACGCTATACACGGATACCTTCAACCGCGTGCTCGACGAACTGATCGGCGGCCTGGCGGCCGAGTCGCTGCGCGTCGTCGAATTCGACGTGGCCGCGCTGTTCGACGCCTTCCTGGCTGACCCCTCGATCGACACCACGACGCCCTGCCTTTGGGTGGAAGGTTGCTATCCGGCGCTGGCGAGCCAGTTCCTGTTTTGGGACGGGGCGCATCCCACGACCGCCCACCACCGCGTTCTCGGCGAAGCGATGGCGGCCGCCGTGCTGTCCGTGCCCGAGCCGGCCACGCTGCCGCTACTGCTCGTGGCCGTGTCGCTGCTGACCGCCGTGCGGCCGCGTTCGTCACGCGGCCGCGCCTGAGCCGGCCGCCGCCGTCGACCCGACGCCGTCGGGCGGTTCACCGCGCCGTCGGCATCACGAACTCGGCGCCTTTGGCGATCGAAGCGGGCCAGCGCTGCAGCACGGCCTTGTACTTCGTGTAGAAGCGCACGCCTTCCATGCCGTAGGCGTGCGTGTCGCCGAACAGGCTCTTCTTCCAGCCGCCGAACGAGTAGAACGCCATCGGCACCGGAATCGGCACGTTGACGCCGACCATGCCGACCTGGATGCGGCGGACGAACTCGCGCGCGGTGTTGCCGTCGGCGGTGAACAGCGCCACGCCGTTGCCGTATTGGTGCGCGTTGACCAGCTCGACCGCCGACACGAAATCCGGCACGCGCACGACCGACAGCACCGGGCCGAAGATCTCTTCCTGGTAAATGCGCATCGACGGCTGCACGCGGTCGAACAGACACCCGCCGAGGAAGAAGCCGCGCTCGCGGCCCGGCACCTTCAGCCCGCGGCCGTCGACGACGAGCTGCGCGCCCTCCGCTTCGCCGAGGTCGACGTAGCCCTTGACCTTCGCGTGGTGCTGCGCGGTCACGAGCGGCCCCATCTCGGAACCCTTGTCCATGCCGTCGCCGACCTTCAAGGCTTTCACGCGCGGTGCCAGCCGCTGCACCAGTTCGTCGGCGACGCGACCGACCGCGACCGCGACCGAGATCGCCATGCAGCGTTCGCCCGCCGAGCCGTAGGCCGAGCCGATCAGCGCATCGACCGCCTGGTCCAGGTCCGCGTCGGGCATCACGACCATGTGGTTCTTGGCACCGCCCAACGCCTGCACCCGCTTGCCATGACGGCCGCCCTCGTCGTGGATGTGCTGCGCGATCGGGGTCGAGCCGACGAAGCTCAGCGCCGCCACGTCCGGGTGCGCGAGCAGCGCGTCGACCGCGACCTTGTCGCCCTGCACGACGTTGAAGACACCGTCGGGCAGCCCGGCCTGCTTCAGCAGCTCGGCCATCAGCAGTGATGGCGTGGGGTCCCGCTCGGACGGCTTGAGCACGAACGTATTGCCCGCGGCAATGGCGATCGGGAACATCCACAGCGGCACCATGCACGGGAAATTGAACGGCGTAATTCCCGCGCACACGCCGAGCGGCTGCCGCAGCGAGAACTGGTCGATGCCGCTCGACACCTGCTCGGAGTACTCGCCCTTGAGCAGATGCGGGATGCCGCAGGCGAACTCGACGACCTCGATGCCGCGCACGACCTCGCCCTTGGCATCGTCGAACACCTTGCCGTGCTCGAGCGTGATCAGCCGCGCCAGCTCGTCGTGGTGGCTCTCCAGCAGCTCCTTGAACTTGAACAGCACGCGGGCGCGCCGCAGCGCCGGCGTGTCGGCCCAGGCCGGGAAGGCCTTCTTCGCCGCCTGTACCGCGGCGTCGACGGTGACCGCGTCGGCGAGCCGCACCAGCCCGGTGACTTCGCCGGTGGCGGGGTTGAACACTTCGCCGCTGCGCTCCGAACTCCCCGCGAAACGGCTGCCGGCGATCCAGTGGGTGATGTCGTTCAAGGTCTGCTCGGTCTTGCCCATGGCGTCCTCGCTGCTTGCAGCCGACATTGTGCGCCAGGGCGCGCCGGCGGCGCAGCCGCGCGTATCCTTGGCAGCGTATGTACGCGCGCTATTTCGGGCTGAAGCAGCCGCCGTTTTCGATCGCGCCGGACCCGCGCTACCTGTTCATGAGCGAGCGGCACCGCGAGGCGCTCGCGCACCTGCTGTACGGCGTGCGCGGCGGCGGCGGCTTTGTGCTGCTCACGGGCGAAGTCGGCACCGGTAAGACCACGGTGTGCCGCTGCTTCCTCGAGCAGATCCCCAAGCGCTGCAACGTCGCCTACATCTTCAACCCCAAACTGACGGTCGAGGAGCTGCTGCGCACGGTGTGCGCCGAGTTCCGCATTCCCGAGCGGCACGCCGGGCCGGGGCTGCCGACGGTCAAGGACTACGTCGACGCGCTCAACGAGTTCCTGCTGCGCACGCACGCCGTCGGCCAGAACAACGTGCTGATCATCGACGAGGCGCAGAACCTGTCGGCCGACGTGCTGGAGCAGTTGCGCCTGCTGACCAACCTCGAGACCAGCGAGCGCAAGCTGCTGCAGATCGTGTTGATCGGCCAGCCCGAGCTGCGCGCGATGCTGGCGCGGCCGCAGTTGCGCCAGCTCGCGCAGCGCGTGATCGCGCGCTATCACCTGGGCGCGCTGTCCGCCGCCGAGGCCGAGCAATACGTGCGCCATCGGCTCGCGGTGGCCGGCCTGACCCAGGCGCTGCCGTTCGACGCCGGCGCGCTGCGGCGCCTGGTGCGCTATTCGCGCGGCATTCCCCGGCGCATCAACCTGCTCGCCGACCGCGCGCTGCTCGGCGCCTACGCGAAAGGCCAGCCGGTCGTCGATCGTCGCATCGTCGATGCGGCAGCGCGCGAGGCGCTCGACGCGCCCGATCTGGCGGCAGCGCGCCGCGCGGGTTACGAGCGCGCGGCGTTGATCGGCGGCGGGGTGGCCGCCGGCGTGCTGCTCGCCGGCGCAATCGCGCTCGTCGCCGACCGCAGCGCGCGCGGCACCGCCACGGCCGAACCGGTCGCGACGCTCGCCGCCAACGCCGCCGCCAATGGCGCAGGCGGTGCCGGCGCCGTGATCGTCGCCACGCCGGCAGCGCCGACCGCGCCGCCCGTGGCTGCCGCAGCAGCGCCCGCGCCCGCTGGCGCGACCAGCGCCGCTTCCGCCGAACACCCGGTCTTCGACCTGGCCAGGGGATTCGCCTCGCTGGTTGGCAACGAGCGACGGGCGTGGCGCGAGCTCGCGCAGGCGTGGCGCATCGACAGCGGCGACGGCGATCCCTGCGCGGCGGCGTACACGCAGCAGATCCATTGCTACCGCAGCGGCGCGGCCACGCTGGCGCTGATCCGCCAGCTCGACCGCCCCGGGGTGCTCACACTGCGCGACGGCGGCAACCGCGCCGCGCATGCGCTGCTTATCGGGCTGTCGGACAAGCGCGCCACGCTGAGCGTCAACGGTGTCGCGCACGACGTGCCGCTCGTCGCGTTGGCCGACTACTGGCGCGGCGAGTACGCGACGTTCTGGCGCGCGCCGCCCGGTTACACCGGCGCGATCGGCGCCGGCCGCTCGGGGACTGCCGCGCGCTGGCTGGCGCTGCAACTGGCCACGGTGCGCGGCGATGCGCGGCCGGTCGGCGATCGACTCGACGATGCGACGCTGAAAGGCTGGATCCACGCCTTCCAGCTCACGCAGGGCTTGCCCTCGGACGGCGTGGCCGGCCCGATCACGCTGATGCAGTTGAACCGCGCAATCGGCATCGACGAACCGCGGCTCGCGGGCGGGAAGTAGCCATGTCGCTGATCCTCGACGCCCTGCGCAAGGCCGACGCCGAACGCGAGCGCGGCGCGGTGCCTGGCTTGCACACGCAGCCGGTGCCGCCGCTGTCTACGGAAGCGCCGGCGCCGGCGAACGCACGGCCACTGCTGTGGATCGTGATCGGCGCCGCGGTGGCGCTGACCTCGGCCTTCGGCGTGTACCTCGCCGGACGCGAGTCCCCCGCGGCGCCGGCAGCGACGACCGTCGCCGAGCCGCCTGCGGCGAGCGTGCCGCAGGCAGCATCGGCGCCGCCGGCACCGACGCCGGTGGCGCCGCCCGAACCGGTCGCGGTCGCCGTACCGGCGCCCTGGCCCGACAGGCAGATACGCAGCGCGGCCGCCAAACCTGCCGCCGCGCCGCCCGCCGCCGCGCGCGTGGACTCGAAGACGCAGGCCGTCGCGAGTGCGGCACCGAACCGCCCGCCGCCGATCGCGCGCGAACAACTGCCAGCCGAGCTGCGCGCCGAGTTGCCGCCGCTCGCCGTCGGCGGGTCGATGTACTCGACGACGCCGGCCAACCGCACGCTGATCATCGACGGCCGGCTCTATCGCGAAGGCGAACAGGTCGCGGCCGGCCTGACGCTCGAGGAGATCCGGCTGAAGTCCGCGGTGCTCGCGTACAAAGGCCATCGCTTCGAGATCCGCTTCTGAGTGCGGTGCGGCAACGACTGGGGGTGCGAGGATGAACGCAGCCGAATTACGCGCGGGAACCGTGCTTCGCCTCGAAGGTGAGTTCTATCGGACGATCGATGCGTCGTTTCACGCCGGCGGCGGACAGCTCGGCGGCGTGGTGCACGCGAAGCTGCTGAACCTGCGCACGCGCGGCGCGATCGAGCGCCGCTTTCGCCCCGACGAGCGGCTCGAACCGGTCGACGTCGAGCGCGCGCGCTGGCAGTTCATCTACGCCGACGGCGACGACTTCTACTTCATGAACCCGCAGACCTTCGATCAGGTGCCGATCGCGCGCGCGATGCTCGGCGCGGCGGCCGCTTTCGTGCACCCCGACATGGAAGTGACCGTCGAAAGCCACGAAGGCCGCCCGCTGCACGTGGTGCTGCCGGAGACGGTCGAGCTGCGCGTGGCCGAAACCGCCGAGCCCACGCACCAGCGCGACACCAACGCGATGAAGACCGCCAGGCTCGACAACCGCATGGAGGTGCTGGTGCCGCTGTTCATCAAGACCGGCGACCTCGTGCGCGTCGACACCGCGACCGGCAGGTATCTGGAGCGGGCGCGGGCGAAGGGCTGATAGTCGGATCGCGGATTGCGAGCGGTGGAGCGGTCCGCACGGTGCGCTTGCGTATGCGCTTGCCGAAATCCGGCTACGGCTTGCCGCCGACGATCGTCCGGGCCGGCAGCCAGCGACGGTCGCTGCATCCGATCCGCAGCGTCCTCCGTATTGCGTCAACGGCGCTCGCGCGCCGGGCCGACCCAACCCGTCGGAGCAGGAACCATGGTCACCCATAGCCCCCTCCACAGATCCGGACGAGCGGCATTACCGCATCCGGCTCTTGCCTCAGGTGATGACGCCAAGCCGTCGTAGAGGGTACGGATGACACACGCGTGCGACAGGCAGCCAGCGTTGCAGCAACCGACGCATCCGCGTCCATGTCACACGGCCGCCGCGTTGACCGCGCCGACACAGCGCGCGGTGCCACAGCCGCCCGACCTGGAAGCGAAACAGATGCAGCGCCGGCGCGTTCATCGGCACACCGTAGTAAGCGATATGACCCCGCACGACTGCACCCAGCCACTGACCCTGCGCCGGGATCGGCGCATGCATGCTCGCCGCAGTTCGGCTTTGACCTCGCTGAGCTTCGCCTGCAACCGCTTGCGCAGCGTCTGCCGCAGCACCGTGAAACGTCCGTTGCTTCGCTTGGTGGCACAGCTGTGCGTGAACCCCAGGAAGTTGAACGTCTCGGGCTTACCCAGGCCGGCCCGCTTGCGGCGCGCGGCCGCAGACGGGCCGAACTCCAGCAGGCGGGGCTTCTCGGGGTGCAGTTGCAGCGCGAACTGCTGCATACGCTCGGCCAGTTCGGTGCGGAACCGCTCGGCATCGGATTTGACCTGGAAGCCCAGCACGATGTCATCGGCATAGCGCACGACGATCACCTCGCCGCGCGCGTGCTTGCGCCGCCAGCGCTGGATCCACCAGTCAAAGACGTAGTGCAGGTCGATGTTGGCCAGCAGCGGCGAGGCACTGCCGCCTTGGGGCGTGCCTGCGCTGACTTGCCTGTGCTTACCCTCTTCCAGCACCCCGGCGTTCAACCATTTCTGGATGAGCCGCACGAGGCGCCGGTCGGCGATGCGGTGCTCGACAAACTTCACCAGCCACGCGTGGTCGATCGAGTCGAAGGAGCCTCGAATGTCCACGTCGAACACCCAGTTCACCGGCCGCGTGAGCAGCCCCGCATACAGCGCGTCCAGGCACGCGTGCTGGCTGCGTCGGGTCGAAACCCGTACGAGAAGCCGAGGAAGTCGGTCTCATAGACCGCGTTCAGTACCTCGACGGTGGCGCGCTGGACGATTTTGTCCTCCAGCGCGGTGACGCCCAGCGGGCGCTGCCCGCCGCCGTCTTTGGCAATGAACACCCGTCGCACGGGCTGGGCGCGGTAGGCGCCGCGCTTGAGCCGCGCGGCGAGATCCCGGAGGTGTTCTTCCAGGGCCTCGCCGTACTGATGCCACGTCTGCCCGTCCACGCCGGGGGCGGCTTGCTTCTTGAGGCTGAAGTAGGCCTGCCGCAGCGTGTGCAGGTTGTAGACGTGGTGCAGCAGTGCGGTGAACCGCATCGTCTTGTCTTGCTTTGCTGCTTGCCGTACCCGCTCGGGCGCACTGCGCACGCTGACCCGGCCCTGAGTCCGGAGCACGTTTTGCTCTCGCAGGTTCCCTTTGGCCAGCGCCCTTCGCTCCACCCCCTGCGCTGCCGCTGCCGCGGCTTTGTTCGGCGACTTCGGCGGTACTACGGCGCTGTCCGACTTCCGCTGCCCGTTCATCGTCGGCGTACGTCCTTGGACTTCCCGACGCGGCCCGCACCCGCGGGCGGACAGCGGATCTCCCGGTTCTCGCGCGAGGTGTCTCCGTACGTGCTCGGGGTCTCTGACCGCGCGGGGTCCGCCTGCCTGTCGCGATATCGAGACAGTCGGTGTGGCCTTCCGCTTCTCCTTACAGCGTCGGCACCCCGAAGGAAGGTTCTTTCGCGGCTCAATACCCGGCCCGTACGTACCCCTGTCAACGCTTCGACGTTGCCTTCGCAGACAACTCCGCATGACTCGGGGCCGTCGTGGGTCGCTAGCCCTTCAACGTATAACTCTTGCATTCACAACACCTCGCCGGTTTAACCCGGCGCACAAGGAGGACGACATGGCGGATCGATCAGGGCACGCGATCGTCATCGGCGCCGGCATCGGCGGGCTGCTGGCTGC
>JBBIJJ010000103.1:0-11593 GCA_037446035.1 Burkholderiales bacterium | reverse complement strand
CCGCTCGCGACGAAATCTTCACACCTTCTCAGCCCTCGTCATTCCGAGCCGAAGGCGAGGAATCTCTCCCGCTCGCCGCAGCGAGATCCCTCGCGCTGCTCGGGATGGCGGAACCTGCGCTTGGGAAGTCGAAAAGAACTCGCAAGCTGGCGCGGTCACGAGGTTAGGTAATCGTCCATAGGCCTGCCTCGACTGAACGATCCATGCGACTCGCGATCATCGTCCCGGTCCTGAACGAAGCGCGCGGCATCGAGGCGGCGCTCGCGCGGCTGGCGCAGCTGCGCGCGCGCGGCGCGCGCGTTATTGTCGTCGACGGCGGCAGCGGCGACGACACGGTACGGCGCGCCGCGCCGCTGGCGGACCGCGTGATCGAGGCGCCGCGCGGCCGCGCGCTGCAGATGAACGCGGGCGCGCGCGCGCCGGAGGCCGCCGACGCGGACGTGCTGCTTTTCCTGCACGCCGACACGCAGTTGCCGCCCGACGCCGACCGGATCATCTTCCGCACGCTCGCCAATTCGGACCGGCGTTGGGGCCGCTTCGACGTGTCGATCGACGGCCGCTCGCATTGGCTGCGGCTGGTCGAGGCGCTGATGAACTGGCGCTCGCGACTGACCGGCATCGCCACCGGCGACCAGGCGATCTTCGTCGAACGCGGGGCGTTCCTCGCGATGCAAGGCTTCGCGCCGATCCCGCTGATGGAGGACGTCGAGTTCAGCAAGCGCGCCAAGCGCATCTCGCCGCCGCTGGCGCTTGCCGCGCGCGTGCGCACGTCGGGCCGCCGCTGGGAAAGGCACGGGGTCTGGCGCACGATCCTGCTGATGTGGCGGCTGCGACTCGCGTACTTCTTCGGCGCCGATCCGGCCGAGTTGGCGCGGCGTTATCGCGATGCGCGGTGAACCGAACGCTATTGAGAGGTACGAACCCTCATGACACCCGTTGCCCGACTGTCATTCCGAACCCCGGCGCCGAGCCGGGGTGAGGAATCTCAGCCGCTCTCGGATGAAAACGCCTCGCCAAGGACAGCGCGTGAGATCCCTCGCTGCGCTCGGGATGACACCGTCACGCAGTTCCGTCGTGCCAGGCAGGTTCCTCCGACGAAAGTCGGAGAGGAACCGCTCCGCAATCGATGTAACCTTCGATCGCACTGCAATCGATGCAAGCTTCGATCGCACCTTCGCTCGACATCGCCGTTTTCGCCAGGGCGCCCGTGCCGGGCGAGGCGAAGACGCGGCTGATCCCGCGGCTTGGCGCCGACGGTGCGGCACGGCTGCAGGAACGGTTGATCGAAGGCGCGCTGAAAAAGGCGGTCGCGCTGGCGGGCGCGCGCGTTGCGCTGTGGGTTGCCGGCAACGCCGACCATCCGTTCATCGTCGCAATGGCGCAACGCGTCGGCGTGCCGGTCCGGATTCAGCGCGGACGCGACCTCGGCGCGCGAATGCTGTACGCATTCGCCGATACACTCGCGCGCGGCCACGGCGACCGCTGCCTGCTGATCGGCACCGATTGTCCGGCGCTCACTTCCGCGGATCTTGCCGCGGCGGCGTTTGCGCTCGCCGCGCACGACGCGGTCGTGCAGCCGGCCGAAGACGGCGGCTACGTGTTGATCGGATTGCGCGCGCCGCACGCGCAGTTGTTCGAAGGCATCGAATGGGGCGGATCGACGGTGATGCAGGCCACGCGCGAGCGCATGGCGCGGCTCGGACTGCGCTGGTGCGAACGCCCGCCGCTGCCGGATCTCGATACGCCGCCAGACTACGAACGCGCGCTCGCCGCGGGCTGGATCGCGGCGTGAGGCGCGCCGCGCTGCTCGCCCCCGCGCTGCTTGCGCTCGCGCCGCTTGCGCCCGCGGCCGCCGCGACGATCGAGCTGACGCCTTTTTCCAGAGCGCCGACCGGCGCGCCGCCCGCGCCGTGGAAGCTCGCCACTTCGCCGAAGATCGCGCGCCACACGCACTACGAAGTCGTTGCGCTCGACGGCGTGCACGTTCTGCGGGCACGCGCCGACGCTTCGTACGCGAACCTCGTGCACGAGCTGCCGCCGGCGACGGTCGCGACGCGGATCGTCTGGCGCTGGCGCGTCGAGCAGGCGGTCGAGGGCGCGGACCTCACGCGCAAGTCGGGCGACGACGTGCCGGCGCGCGTGTGCGCGCTGTTCGATCTGCCGCTGGCGCGGCTGTCGGCCGGCGACCGCTTGCGCATGCGACTCGGCCGCATGCTGTTCGATCCCAAACTGCCGGCCGCGGCGATCTGCTACGTGTGGGACGCGAAGCTCGCGCCCGGCACGTGGCTCGCCAATGCGTACACGGATCGCGTCCGCATGCTGGTGCTGCGACAGGGAGCGCCCGGCCGCTGGTTCGAAGAGTCGCGCGATCTGCGCGCCGACTTCGCCGCCGCGTTTCCGCAGGAAAGCCAAGGCGGCTTGCCGCCGCTCGCCGCGGTCGCCCTGTCGGCGGACGCGGACAACACGGGAAGCGCCGCACTGTCCTACTTTGGTGATGTCTCGATCCAAACCGACATGCCCTGAATCGAGGGCCACCGTGCGCTTGACGAACGGGCACGCCCTGCCATGCCGGCCCGGTGACGAACGACGGGGCGCGGCCGGTTCCACGGCCGCGCATGCAGGCACGTCCGGCGGCGGCGCTGGGCCATGCTTCATGAAACCTCGCCTGCGCCACCTCGTGCGCTGCCGGCGTGCGGCGGCAAACCGGAACGTCGCTGCACCGTGAAAAGGCTCCTGCTGGCCGGCGGCGGCCATTCACACGTGTTCGTGCTGGACGCGCTGGCGCGCGAGCCGGCGGTCGACGTCGAGGTGACACTCTTGTCGCCGTTCGACCGGCAGGTCTACTCGGGCATGTTGCCGGGCTGGATCGCCGGCCACCACGACATCGACCAGTGCGTGATCCCGCTCGCGCCGCTCGCGCAACGCGCGCGCGCGCGCTTCGTGCAGGCGCACGTCGCGCGACTCGATCTGGACCGCCGCATCGCCTGCACCGAGACTTCGGAGGCGCTGCCCTTCGACGCGATCTCGATCGCGACCGGGCCGGTGATGGACCTCGACGCGATCCCCGGGCTGCGCGAGCACGCGATTCCGCTGCGGCCGATCGAAGCGCTGATCCAGGCCTGGCCGCGGCTTTTCGCGCGGATTGCTGCATTGGCCGAAGCCGGCGAAGACGCCGCCACGCTCACCGTGCTCGGCGGCGGCGCGGGCGGTGTGGAGCTCGCACTGGCCATCGCCCACCGGTTCAACACCGCGCGCGTACCGGCGCGCGTGCAGTTGATCACGGGCAAGCCCGGCCTGCTGCCCACGCTCAACGAAGGCGTGCGCCGGCGCATCGCGCGGCTCGCGCCCGCGCGCGGCGTGCGGCTGATCGAGGACGACGCCGCCGAGATCACGCGCCACACGGTGCTGCTCGCCGACGGCGGCGAGATCGCCTCCGACGTGACGATCGCGGCGATCGGCGCGGCTGCTGCCGAGTGGCCGCGCGCAGCGGGACTCGCCGTCGACGAACGCGGCTTCATCGCGGTCGACGAGCGGCTGCAGTCGATCTCGCACCCGTTCGTGTTCGCCGCCGGCGACTGCGCGTCGATGGTCGGCCACCCGCGTCCGAAATCCGGCGTCTACGCGGTGCGCGCCGGCCCACCGCTCGCGCGCAACCTGCTGCGATACCTGGCCGGAAGACGGCTGCGCCGCTGGAGCCCGCAGCGCGTTGCGTTGTACCTGATCTCGACCGGCCCGCAACATGCGGTCGCGAGCTGGGACGGATTGAGCACGGAAGGGCGCTGGGTCTGGCGCTGGAAGGACCGCATCGACCGCCGCTTCGTCGCGCGCTACGCGCGCTGAAGGGCGCGTGCTTTGCAGCCGGATCATTCGGCGGCGGAAGCGACGCCGCCGCATCCCGTGTTCAAATCCGCACGCAGATCGGCGCGACCGCGAAGGAGACGCCAGGCTGAAGTTCCCCGCCATCGCACTGGGAATCGCGCTTGCGCTGGTCGCGCTCGCCTTCCTCGCCGGACAGCTCGGGCTGCTCGCGGGCCGCGCACCCGCCGATCTCGGCGTGCGCGACGGGCGGCTCAAGCTGCCTTCGCTCACGCCCAACAGCGTCTCCAGCCAGGCGCATCTTCATCCGGACGCGCCGCGGAGGGACTACGCGGCGATCGTGCCGCTCGCGTTCAGCGGCGATCCGGCCGCCGCGATCGGCCGACTCAAACGCATCGTCGAGGCGATGCCCGGCGCACGCGTCGTCGCCGCGCGCCCGGACTACCTGTACGCGCAGTTCACCTCGCGCTGGCTCAAGTTCGTCGACGACGTCGAGTTCTGGGCCTCGCCGGCCGAAGGCGTGATCCACGTGCGCTCCGCCTCGCGCGTGGGCCGCAAGGACTTCGGCGTCAACCGCCGGCGCATCGAGGCGATCCGGGCAGCGTACGAGCGAGCATGATCGACGTGGACTGTCGAGGATCACCGAACCTCGTGACACCGCCACCTTGCGAGTTCGCTTCGCGCTGGCTGTCGCCGGTTCCGTCATCCAGAGCGCAGCGAGGCGATCCGGGCGGCCTACGAGCGAGCATGATCGACGTGGACGGTCGAGGATCACGCAAGCTCGTGACACCGCCACCTTGCGAGTTCGCTTTGCGCTGACTGTCGCCGGTTCCGTCATCCCGAGCGAAGCCGAGGGATCTCGGCACTGCGAGCAGCGGAGTTCCTCGCCGTTGGCTCGGAATGACGAGGGCTCACGCATGCGCACGCCAAGCGGTCGGCACGTGTGCCGAGGACAAGTACTGGTCAATCGGACGGGTCGAGCGCGGTCGCACCGACGGCCAGCGCACGATGCGCCGTCGTCCCGACCGAAAAGCCGGGCGGTAACCGCCCTTTTGCGGGCTCGCGGCCGGCGCATGCGGCGCTAGCCTTGCCGTCGACTTCACTCGACGGAGACCTTCCGATGCGATTCAGCGCCAACGCTCTTCGCCTCTTTGCGACAGCCGCGGCCGCGCTCGCTTTCACGACCTCGCTGCCCGCTGCCGCCGAGCCGCCGCCGCACGCGAAGGCGCACGGCTGGCGCAAGAAGCACGATCCGAACTACCGCGGCTACACCGGCAAAGTCTGGGAGAAGGACTACGGTGTGATCTCCGGCCGCTGCAATACCGACGCGGTGCTCGCGGTCGCGGGCGGCGCGATCGGCGGCATCGTCGGTGCGCGCAGCTCGGATCCCGATTCGCGCG
Source organism: Burkholderiales bacterium (assembly GCA_037446035.1). GTDB lineage: Bacteria > Pseudomonadota > Gammaproteobacteria > Burkholderiales > Burkholderiaceae_F > DSNY01. The sequence goes on along the minus strand of JBBIJJ010000103.1, from coordinate 6,377 downwards.
CGGTCGCGATCATCGTCGGCACTGCGATCGGCGCGGTGATCGGCGCGAAGATCGGCCGCGAGCTGGATCGCGCCGACCAGGCCTGCATCGGCCATTCGCTCGAGCTGGCCGGCGACAACAAGGTCGTGCGCTGGAACAACGCGCAGACCGGCGTCGCCTACGAGCTCGTTCCGCTCGCCGGCGACGGCAGGAGCTGCCGCAACTTCCGGCTCAACGCCACCCGCGGAGCCGCGAGCGAGAGCGCCGTGCGCCGCGCCTGCCGCGACGGCCAGGGGCAGTGGCAGTTGGTGTCGTAGCGCCGGGCGCTCTCGATTCCCGAACGGCGCGGCACCGCGCCGTTTACCTGTCGAGCATCACGAATCCTCGTGACACGTGCGGCCCCCGGCGTCCGCATCCGTCACCCGTCGTCAATCCGAGCCAACGACCCTGTCATTGCGAGCCAACGATCCCTTGTCATTCCGCGCCGAAGAAGGCGAGGAATCTCGGCGGCTCGCAAGGCCGAGATCCTTCGCGCTGCTCGGGATGACGCAAGCGGCGCCCGCGAGGGTCAAATGCACTCGCACGGTAGCGCTGTCACGGGATTGGGTCATCCTCGACAATCGGCGCGGACTGCGCACCCGCCACACTCTGCCGCGCGTTCAACGGCCGGATCCGGGCTGAGCGTCACTCGACGTCTGCAACGACGATTCGAGCCGGCGCCGTAACGGCGTTCCCGGACCTGCCGATCCGCTCGAAGTGCCTGCGCACCGTGCCGCGTGCGCCTGCGACAGGCCTCGTCGCGACCGAGTCGTCGCAGGCGGTCAGCTCTTCTTCGATGTCTTGGCCATGAAGGCCGTCGGCGCAGGCTGCACCGACTCGCTGCCGCATTTCGGACAGCGATGCGGCGCCTCGTGCTCGGCCACGTGCTCGACGCGCTCGAAGGTTTCGCCGCATTTTTCGCAGCGGTACAGATACGTTGGCATGGCGCTCCTCCATGTTCACCCGCCAGCGCCGGCCGGCTTCGTCACGGCCGCAACCCGCCGGCGCGTTCGGTTGCGCAATTTTGCGGCAGCGCGCGTGGGAATCAACGGGGGAAGCGAGCGGCCGGGGCGCGGCCGGCGAGCCGCGTCCGCGGCTACAGCGCGCGGATCGGCTCGCCGCCGATGATGCGCGTCGGCATGCCGGCGACGACCGGCGGAACTGCGACCTTTTGCTTCAGGTCGGCGACGTAGATCACGACCTCGCGCTGACCCTTGGCGTCGACCTCGACCCAGACGCCGTCGACGCCGGGGATGCACATCAGCGCGTCGATCGTTTCGGCGGGCAGCACGTCGCCTTCGTCGCCGCGCGCCGAGCCCTCCGTCTGGACGCGGACCGGATCCTGCGCGAGAAAGTCGAGCGAACCGAGCGATTTGCGGGTGGCCATGCGCCCTTCCTGCCTGCGGGTGCGATGCCGGCCGGGCTCGAACCCCGCCGGCACTGTCACTCACGATACTACTCCCGCGCAGCGCCTGCGATCACGTGAAAAGCTGGATGTCGAGCGCGGCCAGCACGCGGGTGATGCGGTTGGCGAAGGTCGTGCCGCCGCCGCCGGCGAACAGCAGCCCGACCGGCGCGCGCCGCGTGTCCCAGGTCCAGATCAGCGAACCCGAATCGCCGCCGCGGCTGAAATCGCCTGCGGCCGCCCGGATCGCGATCTGATCGACGAAGCGCGCGATCCGCCCGCCGTAGTTGACGTTGATCGCCACACCGACCGCCGTGATCGTCCCGCGCGTCAGTTGGGTCGTGCGCCCGCTCTTGCCGACCAGCATGCCGCGCGCCGCGGCGACCGGCGTGGCGCCGACGCGGAACAAGCGCGTGACGCCGCCGCTGATGTACATCAGCTCGCGCCGCACGCGGTCGGGCCATGCCCACGCGGTCGCGCAGTCGACGACGTTCGCGCCGCCGGCGAAGTTGATCGGCACGAAGCGTTCGAGCACGGCGACCTGGTCCGCGGGGCAGCGCCCGCCGTCGATCGGCCCCGGCTGCGCGACGCAGTCGCCGATCGCGGCCGCGTTCGAGTTCGCGAGCACGTGGTTGTTGCTGAGGATCATCAGCCGGTTGATGCGCGGCGCGGTGCGGCCGCGCGCCAGACCGCCGAGCGTGCCGGCCGTGATGCGGAAGTGCCCGACGCTGATGCCGCCCGGCGCGGGCCGCAGGCGCATCCGGTGCGGCTGCGCGTCGATGATGCCGGTGCACACGACGTTCATCGGAAAGTCCGCTTCGGCGAGCGCGGAGACGCCGGCGGCGGAGGCGAGCCGCGCCTTCATCTCCGCTTCGGTCGAAGGCTCGATCGTGTAGACCTCGAGCGTGGGCTCGCCGGGCGGGGCACCGGCGGCCGGATCGCCGAGGCCGATGCCCACACCGACGATGTTCGCCTCCATCACCTCGGCCGACTGGATGCCGGCTTCGGCCCGCGCATGCTCGGCGAGCAGCTTCTCCAGCTCCGCCTTCGCCGACAGGATCTGCGGGTCGATCTGCGCGAGCGCGGCTTGCATCTCGGCGTCGCCGGCCTCGACGGCCAGTGTGGCCGCATCGGCGGGCGGCTCGAACTCCTCGCCATGACCGTGGCTTTCTTCCGGCGGCTTGCCCTCGACCGGATCTTCGAACTCGTTGCGCGTACGTTTGGTTGGCATCGCCTTGCTCCTTCGGCTCGTGGTCACGGAACGCACGAAGGTGACCGGCTCCGATGCGAGCCCGCCGGCGCATGCGCCGCGACGCGCTTCGCCGCGCAGCCCGCATGCCGATCACGGTAGGCGTCGCGTGCCTCGACCGCTACGGAGGAATCGACGGGCGACCCATCGGCGCGATCGCGTGATCGCGCGACGGCGTTCAGCCGTCCAGCGCCAGGAACACGTTGTTCAGCCCCTCGGCCAGCGTCGGATGGGCGAAGATCGCTTCCTTCAGCACCGTGTACGGCAGCTTGCCCAGCATCGCGATCTGCCACATCGCCATGATCTCGCCGCCTTCGATGCCGAAGACCGTGCAGCCAAGGATTTGATCGGTCTGCGCGTCGACGATCACCTTCAGAAAGCCGCGCGACTCGTCCCTCTCGAGCGCGCGGGCGATGCCGTTCATGCCGATCTTCGCCACGCGAAACTGCAGCCCGCGCTTGCGCGCCTCCGTTTCGTTCAGCCCCACGCTGGCGAGCTGCGGGTCGGTGAACACGGTGCTCGGCACCAGCCGATCGCCGAGCCTCGCGTCGAGTCCGAGCACCCAGCGGTCGCGCAGGATGCGGAAGTCGTCGTACGAGACGTGCGTGAACTGTGGGCCGGGCTTGACGTCGCCGACCGCGTACATGCCGGCGACGTTGGTCTGCAGCCTGTCATCGACCGGGATGAACCCGCGTTCGGTCGCCACGCCCGCCGCGGCGAGGGCCAGATCCTCGGTGTTCGGCTTGCGGCCGACCGCCACCAGCAGATGCGAGCCGCGCACGCTCTGCGCGGTGCCGTCTTGCTTGTAGTAAACGGCGATGTCGCCCGCGCGCCCTTCGACGCGCTCGGCGAGCGCGCCGGTTTCGATGCGCAGGCCGTCTTCTTCGAGCAGCTTGCGCAGCGCTGCGCCGATGTCCTCGTCGTCGCGCGCCGCCAGCCTTGGCGCGCCTTCCAGCACCGTCACTGCGCTGCCGAAGCGGCGGAACATCTGCGCGAACTCCAGCCCGATGAAGCCGCCGCCGAGCACGACCAGGTGCCGTGGCACCTCGTCCAGTTCCATCACCGACGTCGAATCGAGACGCGGCACGTCGGCCAGCCCGGGAATCGGCGGCACGAACGGCCGGCCGCCGGTGTTGATCACGATCTTCGGCGCGGCCAGCCGCCGCGCGCCGCCGTCGCGCAGCGCGACCTCGACCGTCTTGAAGTCGACGAAGCGCGCGGCGCCGAAGATCAGTTCGACGTTGTCCGTTTTCTGCAGCCGCTGTGTGCCGTAGTTGCGGAAGCGTTCGACGATCGCGCGCTTGCGCGCGACCACGCGCTGCATGTCGACCGTGACCGGCTCGCCACGCCGTAGTCTGCGGCGCGGCGGGCCAGATAGGCAACGCGGGCGCTGGCGACCATGGTCTTGGTCGGCGTGCAGCCGACGTTGATGCAGGTGCCGCCGACGTGCTCGCGCTCGACGATCGCGGTCTTTTAGCCGGCCTTGGCCAGCGCCAGCGGCTTGCCGGCCTGGCCGGCGCCGAGGATCACTGCATCGAAACGTTCCGTTTGCACCATCGCGAGCCTCCTCACATCACGTGCGCCGACGCGTGATCGTGCACATGGACCCCCTGCAACGGATCGGCCGGCGCGGTCCACGGCGCCTCAGCGATCGCCTCCTTCGTGTCGCGGTAGCCGGCCTCGCAGCGCGCGCGGATGCTGGCCGACGTGAAGTCGATGTCCTTCGTATAGTCATCGCCTTCGAGCCGCGGCGCCAGCAGCCGCACGATGTGCATCGTCGTGCTGCAGCCGAAGGCGGCGAGTTCGCGCACGTCGTCGCGCGCGCGCTCGCGCTCGGGCAGGCGCGCGACCAGCTCGTTGATCACGTGCCGCAGCCGGTGGATCTGCTGCTGGCGCGCGATGTGGCTGCCGGCACGGCTCGCGTACTGGATGTCCTTCTGGCGGCCGAGCACCTGCCAGATCGTGTCGGGCTCGCTGCCGCTCGGGTTCCACATGTGCACGGCGAAAATCGTTGCGCTGCGCCGCGGGTTGTCGTCGAGCACCGCCTCGATCGGCGTGTTCGAATACACGCCGCCGTCCCAGTACGGCTCGCCGTCGATGCGGATCGCGGGAAACGCCGGCGGCAGCGCACCGGACGCCATCACGTGCGCGGTGGCGAGTACCTCGCGCCGGCTGTCGAAGTAGCGCATCGCACCGGTGCGCACGTTGACCGCGCCGACCGTCAGCCGCGTGGGCCCTTGCGCGATCCGCTTGAAGTCGACCAGCCTTTCGAGCGTCGTGCGCAGCGGCGCGGTGTCGTACAACGCCGCGCGCTCCAGCCCGAGCGAAGCGAACGGCCCCCACCACGACGCCGGGTTCGGCGCGAAGAAACCGCCGATGCCCTGGGTCAGCGTGGTCAGATTGGCGAGCGGATTGAGCACGCCGGGCGGCGCGACCGGCACGCCCCACGGCGTGCGCCATTGCAGCGAATCCCACAACGCGTGCAGCTTCGCGAGCCGCTCGCCCGGCGCGTTGCCGGCGACGATCGCGGCGTTGATTGCGCCGATCGACGTGCCGATCACCCAGTCGGGCTCGATGCCGGCTTCGTGCAGCGCCTGGTAGACACCGACCTGATACGCGCCCAGCGCGCCGCCGCCCTGCAGAACGAGCACGATCTGTCCCGGCGGATGCGCGGCCGGCGCCGCTGCGCCGCGCTTTCCGTTTCTTGCGTCGGTGCGCGCCATCACCGCAGCCGCGCTGCGGCGGCCACCGGATCGGCCATATCGCTGCGGCGGCCGGATTGCGAGGCTCGCTCGATCGACCGTATCGCTGCGCTCATGCGTAGGTCTCCTGTCGGATCGCACGTGGGCTCGTGCTGCGCTGGATCGTACGCGCCGACGCCTGCGCACGCCGCACGCTGCGGCCGCAGGTTCATGACGTCTGCCAGGTCCATTGCCGTCTCCTCGGTTGGCCGCGTCATCCGCCGCGGCTCGCTCCGTCATTGCCCCTGTCCCTGCGGGCGAGGGGCCTGTCAATGTGCAGTCCACCCTCCTTCGATCGGCAGCACGGCGCCGGTGATCGACGCGGCGGCGTCGCCGGCGAGGAAGGTCGCCAACGCGGCCACCTGCTCGACCGTGACGAACTTCTTGGTCGGCTGCGCCGCAAGCAATACGTTCTTGACGACTTCGTCTTCGCTGATGCCGCGCGCTTTCGCGGTGTCCGGGATCTGTTTCTGCACCAGCGGCGTCAGCACGTAGCCGGGGCAGATCGCGTTGACCGTGATGCCGGACTCGGCGACTTCGAGCGCGACCGTCTTCGTCAGACCGGCCACCCCGTGCTTGGCCGCGACGTACGCCGACTTGAACGGCGAAGCGACCAGCGCGTGCGCGGAGGCGACGTTGATGATCCGGCCCCAGCCGCGCTTCTTCATCGCCGGCAGCGCGGCGCGGATCGCGTGGAAGTTGCTCGACAGGTTGATCGCGATGATCGCGTCCCACTTCGCGACCGGAAAGTCGTCGACCGGTGCCACGTGCTGGATGCCGGCGTTGTTGACCAGGATGTCGACCGCGCCGAAGGCGTCGACCGCGCGCGCGATCATCGCTTGGATCTGCTCGGGCCGGCTCATGTCGGCCCCGTCGTAGAGCACGTTGACCCCATGCCGGCGCGCGAGATCGTCGCGCAGTCGTTCGACTTCTTCCGCGTCGCCAAAGCCGTTGATCACGACGT
>JBBIJJ010000102.1:0-11670 GCA_037446035.1 Burkholderiales bacterium | reverse complement strand
CTCACGCCGCCGCCGAAAGTTCCAACGATCGGCGGGACATCGCCCAGAGAACACAGAGGAAAAACAAACCGTTGTGCGAATACGCTCTCTCACCCAGCGGGCGAGGCGGGGAATGCGAGCAAGGACTTGATTTTTCGCCTTTCTCTGTGCCTCTGTGTCTCTGTGGTGAGGAATCTGGGTTCATTTTTTCTCGCCCTCCAGTGCGCGCAGGATCGCTTCGGTCGCGTCCTCTTCCTGCGCGGGCTGATCCTTCGGCGCCTCCAGCCCGGGCGGGGCTTGCTGTTCGTAATCGGGGCTAAGCGGGATTTCGATCTTGATCTTGTCGACGTCGACCTTCGGCCCTCGATCGAGCGCACCGGTAACGAGCTGCGGAAACGCGATGACCAGCGCCAGGATCAGCAGTTGAATCGCCACGAAAGCAACGCTGCCACGGTAGATCTGCGCAGTCGTCACGCCCTGGACGGTGCGGCCAGTTACGCGGTCGGCGTAGTCGCTGCGGGGGGCGACGCTGCGAAGGTAAAACAGCGCGAACCCGAACGGCGGCGTCAGGAACGAGGCCTGCAGGTTGACGGCCAGGATCACGCCGAACCAGATCAGATCGATGCCCATTTTTTCCGCCGTCGGCGCCAGCAGCGGAACGACGATGAACGCGATCTCGAAGAAATCGATGAAGAACCCGAGCACGAACACCAGCAGATTGACGACGATCAGAAAAGCGATCTGACCCCCCGGCAGGTCGGCGAACAGGCGCTCGATGAAATAGTGGCCGTCGGCGGCGTTGAACGTGAAGCTAAAGACGGTGGCGCCGATCAAAATGAAGAGCACGAAGCACGACAATCGGGCCGTGGCTTCCAGCGCCTGCTTCAGCAGCGGCAGCGTCAGCCGCCGGCGCACCAGCGCCATGATCAGCGCGCCGGTGGCGCCCATTGCGCCGCCTTCGGTCGGTGTGGCGATGCCCAGAAAGATCGTCCCCAGCACCAGAAAGATCAGGATCAGCGGAGGAATCAGCACGAACGTCACGCGTTCGGCCAATTGCGACAGCAGCCCCAAACGGAACAGACGATTGGCGGCCGCTGCCAGCAGCGCCACCGCCGCGGCGACGCTGACCGACACGATCAGCACCTCGTCGGTCGCCGCTGCACCTTCGCGCTGTAGCAGCGCAGAGAGCACCGCATCGTGCCAGCGGCTCCAGGCAAAACCCACCGCGGTTGCGAGCGCGAGCAGCGCGATCAGCGAGCGATGGCCGCTGCCGCCGTTCGGCTCGCGAAACGTTCTGGCTTCGGGCGGCAGTGCCGGTACCCATTGCGGTCGCACCAGCGCCAGGACGATGACGTACACCGCGTATGCGGCGACGAGCAGCAACGCCGGCAGCAACGCACCGGCATACATGTCGCCGACGGACCGTCCGAGCTGATCGGCCAGCACGATCAGCACCAAGGACGGCGGGATCGCCTGCGCCAGCGTGCCGGAGGCGGTGATTACGCCGCTGGCGACAACCCGGTGGTAGCCATAACGCAGCATGATCGGCAGCGAGATCAGGCCCATCGAGATCACTGCCGCCGCGACCACGCCGGTGGTCGCCGCCAGCAGCGCGCCGACGAAGATCACGGCCAGCGCCAGGCCGCCGCGCACCGGACCGAACACCTGGCCGATGGTCTCGAGCAAATCCTCGGCCATGCCGCTGCGCTCCAGAATGATCCCCATCAGCGTGAAGAACGGAATCGCCAGTAGCGTGTCGTTCTGCATGATGCCGATCAGGCGCAGCGGCAGCGCATTGAACAGCGTCGCCGGAAACAGCCCCAGCTCCATGCCGATCAAGCCGAAGAACAGGCCGGTGGCGGCGAGCGCGAACGCCACCGGGAAGCCGGTCAGCAGGAACACCAGCAGACCGGCGAACAGCAGGGGAACGAAGTTCTGCGCGACGAAAGCGCTCATCGCGCGGCCTCCTGGCCGGTCGCAAGCGCCGCCTGCGGACCGTGTTCGGCGCCGAGCGCGATCGGGTCGGGGATCAGGCCGCGCAGAAACGCGACGCGCTTGATCAGTTCGGACGCGCTTTGCAGCAGCAGGACCGAGAAGCCGAGCGGAATCAGTAGGTACACCGGCCAGCGGATCAGGCCGCCGGCGTTTTGCGACATTTCGCCGCTTTGCCAGGCGCGCACGAAGATCGGCCACGACATGTCGATCATCAGCACGCACAGCGGCGTCAGGAATACGACGATGCCGACGATGTCGATGATCGAGCGCATCCGGGCGCTCAAGCGACCCGAGACGAAGTCGATGCGAACGTGGGCGTTGCGCAGGAACGTGTACCCGCTACCGAGCAGGAACACGGCGGCGAACAGGTACCACTGCAACTCGAGCCAGGCATTGGAGCTGACGCTGAACAGCTTGCGCACGACCGCGTTGCCGGCGCTGATCAGCACGGCAGCCAGCACCAGCCACAGCACGGCGCGGCCGACGCGCTCGTTGATCCGGTCGATCGCGCGCGCGACTTTCAGCAGGGTTTGCATGCGTCTTCTCCTCAGTGTCGCCCTTTGCGCGGCGGAGCGGGCAGTCTAGTTGAGACGCGCGCCGATGCCGTTGCGGGCTTTCCTTAGCGCCCGGCCAGCCGCCGGCGCCAGCGCTCGACCTGCTCGGCCACGCGCAGCGGCGCGGTGCCGCCGACGTGGTCGCGCGCCGCCACCGACCCGTCCAGCGTCAGCACCTGGTACACCTCGGGCCCGATCAGGGGTGAGAAGCGCTGCAAATCCGCCAGCGGCAGCGCCGCCAGATCGCAGCCGCGCTCGGCCGCCAGCCGCACCGCCTGCGCGACCGCTTCGTGCGCGTCGCGAAACGGCACGCCCTTTTTCACCAGGTAATCGGCCAGGTCGGTCGCCGTCGCGTGCCCTTCGGCGGCGGCGCGCCGCAGCGCCGCCGCGTCGACCTCGATGCCCGGCACCATTTCGGCGAACGCGCGCAGCGTGTCGAGCACGGTGTCGACCGCGTCGAACACCGGCTCCTTGTCCTCCTGGTTGTCCTTGTTGTAGGCGAGCGGCTGCCCCTTCATCAGCGTCAGCAGCGCGACCAGGTGGCCGATCACGCGGGCGCTTTTGCCGCGCGCCAGCTCCGCCACGTCCGGGTTCTTCTTCTGCGGCATGATCGAGGAGCCGGTGGTGAAGCGATCCGGCAGCCGCACGAAGCCGAAGCGCGGGCTCATCCACAGCACCAGCTCCTCGGCCAGCCGCGACACGTGCGTCATCGCCAGCGCCGCCGCGGCGGCGACCTCGATCGCGAAGTCGCGGTCGCTGACGGCATCGAGCGAGTTTTCGCACAGCCCTTCGAAGCCCAGCCGCTGCGCCACGAATTCGCGGTCGATCGGAAACGTGGTGCCGGCGAGTGCCGCAGCGCCCAGCGGCAGCCGATTGACGCGCCGGCGCGCATCCAGCAGGCGCTCGCGATCGCGCTCGAACATCTCCACGTACGCCAGCAGGTGATGGCCGAAGGTCACCGGCTGTGCCACTTGCAGGTGCGTGAAGCCCGGCATTACGGTCGCGGTGTGGCGCGCAGCCAGCTCCACCAGCGCCGACTGCAGTCGTGTCAGGGCGGTGCAGATGCGGTCGATCTCGCCGCGCAGATACAGCCGCAGATCGGTTGCCACCTGATCGTTGCGCGAGCGGCCGGTGTGCAGCCGCTTGCCGGCGTCGCCGACCAGCTCGGTCAGGCGGCGCTCGATGTTCAGATGTACGTCTTCGAGCGCGAGCTGCCAGGCGAATTCGCCGCGCTCGATCTCGCCGCGGATCTGGGCCAGCCCGCGCTCGATGTCGGCCAGATCCTGCGCCGACAGCACGCCGACCTTGGCGAGCATCGCCGCGTGCGCCAGCGACCCCTCGATGTCGGCGAGCGCCAGCCGGCGATCGAAACCGACGCTGGCGGTGTAGCGCAGGACGAAGTCAGCGACCGGCTCGGCGAAGCGGCCCGACCAGGCGCTGTCCTTCGCGTGCAACGACGAGGTCAGGGGGGCAGGGGAAGGCGGCGTCACGGAGGGCTCTGACATAATCGGCGCGCAGCGGACGCCGCGGCTCAAGGGTCTCGAAATCGCTGTCGGATCAAAAGTCTACGTGAAGAAGACGCCCCCCGCGCTCGGCGCCGCGAGCGAGTCGCGCGCAGACACTGCGGTGCCGATTCCGCGCCAGGTCATCCCCGACGGCTGCAACATGGGCGTGCTGTTGCGCGTGGCGATCGGCGCGAACGTCGCTGCGGCCGTCGTCGCGGTGGCGGCGAGTGCGCGCGTCGATCAAGTGTTTGGCCTGTTTCTGAGCCTCGCCGCGATCGTCGAGCCGGTCATGCTGACGACGCTGGTCATCTGGTGCCTGCTGCGGCGCGGGCTGCCGCCGCTGCGGCCAGCGGTGCAGCGGGGCATCGCCTGGAGCGTACCGTTCGTGCTGACGCTGCTGCTGATGCAGGTGTTCGGCGTTTTCGCGCCGGCCGAGCAGGACTGGGTGCGCATCGCTTATCCGCTGGTGGCGCTCGCGGCCGGCATCAGCACGCAGCACTACCTGGAGCTGCGCGCGCGCGCCTTTTCGCCGGCGATGGTCGAAGCCAAGTTCCAGGCGCTGCAGTCACGCATCCGGCCGCACTTCTTCTTCAACAGCCTGAACGCGGTGTTGTCGGTGATACGCGCCGATCCAGTCCGTGCCGAGCGCATGCTGGAGAACATCGCCGAGCTGTTCCGCGCGGTGATGGGCGACGTGCGCAAGCTGGTGCCGCTGGAGCAGGAGCTCGATCTGTGCCGCAAGTATGTCGAGGTCGAGCAGACCCGGCTCGGCGACCGGCTGCGGGTCGAATGGCAGATCGGCGCCGTGCACCCGCGCGCCCGTGTGCCGCAGCTTCTGTTGCAGCCGATCATCGAAAATGCGGTGCGATACGGGGCCGAAAAAGTGGCTGGCCGCTGCGACATCGTGGTTAGGATTCGTCAGCACGGCTTCAACCTTGAGATTTTCGTCAGCAATCCGATAGCCAGGGAGCCGATCCAGCGCGAGGGCAACCAGATCGGGCTGGCCAACATCCGCGGCCGGCTGGCGCTGATCTACGACCTGGAAGCGCGGCTGCAGACGCGCGTTCGGCGCGAACGCTTCGAACTGCTGATGAGCATTCCTGTGGAGCACAAGGCGCAGGGCTAGGACCAGAGATGCTGAATGTGCTGATCGTCGACGATGAACCGCCGGCACGCGCGCGCATGGCGCAGCTGCTCGGCGATTGCGCCGGGCAGGTTCCGGTCAAGCTCGTCGGCGAAGCCGAAGGCGGTGTGCACGCGCTGGCCGCGGCCGAAAAACTGAAACCCGACGTCGTGCTGCTCGACATCATGATGCCGGACATGAACGGCATCGAGGTCGCCCGGCATCTGGCGGCGCGTTCGACCGCCCAGCATCCGCCGCCGGCGGTGATCTTCGTCACCGCGTTCGACGAACACGCGCTGCAGGCGTTCGAGGTCCAGGCGCTGGACTATCTGCTCAAGCCCGTGCGCGCCGAGCGGCTGGTCGGCGCGCTCGCGCGCGCGCAGCGGCTCAGACCCAACGAGCCGCGGCTCGACCAGGTCGCGCGCACGCTGGGCGCGGCGCGCACGCATCTGACCGTGTCCGAGCGCGGCAAGATGATCCTGGTGCCGATCGACGACGTGATCTACCTGCGCGCCGAACTGAAGTACGTGACGATCCGCACGCCGGCACGCGAGCACCTGACCGAGGAGTCGCTGACCTCGCTCGAGCACGAGTTCGGCGAGCGCTTCGTGCGCATCCACCGCAACGCGCTGGTCGCGCGCAAGTCGATCCTCGGTTTCCAGCGTGTCAAGGGCACCGTCGATGCCGACGGCGAAGCGAGCGAAGGACACTGGGAGGTTCTGTTGAAGGACACACCCGAGCGCCTGCCGATCTCGCGCCGCCAGTGGCCGACCGTCAAGGCGTCGGCGAAACCGGCTTGAAGTACGGGCCGGTCCGGCGCTGCGCCGTCGTCGCTCGAGTGCGACGGGTCGCCGCCGGTCAGCCGGTGTTCCGCAGCCCGGCGGAGATCCCGTTGATTGTCAGGTGGATGCCGCGCTTGACGCGCTCGTCGGTCTGTCCTTCACGATGGCGCTTGATCAACTCGACCTGAAGATGGTTGAGCGGGTCGAGGTACGGCGCACGGTTCTTGATCGCGCGGGCGAGTTCCGGGTTGGATTCCAGTAGCTGCTTCTGCCCGCTGATCGCGAGCCAGTGTCGGATCGTGAGCTTCCACTCGTCACGGATCGTCGCGAAGATCGCCTGCCCGCGCTTCCCGTCGGCGGCCAGCCGTGCGTAGCGGCTCGCGATCGCGAGGTCGCTCTTGGCGAGCACCATTTCCATGTTCGACGTCAGCGCGCGAAAGAACGGCCAGCGCGCCAGCATGTCCTGCAGCAGCTTCAAGCGCGCGCGCCTGGCTGCCGCGCCTGCGGCACCGGCCAGATAGGCCTCGACGCCGCTGCCGAACCCGTACCAGCCCGGCAGCAGCAGGCGGCACTGTCCCCACGAGAACACCCACGGGATCGCGCGCAAGTCCTCGATTCGACCGGTCGCCTTGCGCGACGCCGGCCGGCTGCCGATGTTCAGCTCCGTGATCTCGGCGATCGGGGTCGCAGAAAAGAAGAACTCGGCGAAGCCCGCGGTCTCGTACACGAGCGCGCGATAGGCACGGTGCGCATGCTGCGCGATCTCTTCGAGCGCCGTCTCGAAGTCGGCATGCGCGCTGCGCGCGCCGCCGTCTTGCAGCAGGCTCGCCTGCAGGACTGCGGAGACCAATAGTTCGAGGTGGCGGCGGCCGATGCGCGGGTCCGCGTACTTGGCCTGGATGATCTCGCCCTGCTCGGTCAGGCGGATCTGCCCGCCGACGCTGCCTGGCGGCTGCGCCAGGATCGCTTCGAAACTGGGTCCGCCGCCGCGCCCGACCGTGCCGCCGCGGCCGTGGAACAGCCGCAGTTGCACGCCATGCTCGTCGAACACGCGCTGCAGGCGCTGGGTCGTGCGGTACAGATGCCAGTACGAGGAGAGGAAGCCGCCGTCCTTGTTGCTGTCCGAGTAGCCGAGCATCACTTCCTGCAGCGGGCGACCGCGTCCCGCTCGTGCAAAACCGCTGTCCGCGGAAACCAGCAGATGGCGCAGGCCCGGATGCACCAGCAGGTCGCGCATGATCGCCGGCGCGCGCTCCAGGTCTTCGATCGTCTCGAACAGCGGCACGACCATCAGCGCGCAGCGGCGCAGCTCGTTGCCGGCGAGCAGCCCCGTTTCCTTCTGCAGCAGCGCGACCTCGAGCAGGTCCGACAGCGCCTGCGTGTGCGAAACGATGTGTTTGTCGAGCGCGCGTGCGCCGAATCGACGCCGCAGCTCGCGCGCGCAGTCGAACACGGCGAGCTCCGCTCGCGTGCGCTCGCAGTACGCCAGATGCGGCGACACCAGCGGACGCGCGTGCGCCAGCTCGCGCGTCAGAAGCTGCACGCGTTCGCTCTCGGTAAGCCGCGCGTAGTCCGGACAGACCTCGGCGGCGGCGAGCAACTCGGCGACGACCGCCTCGAACACGTCCGAGCTCTGCCGCAGGTCGAGCGTCGCGCCGTGGAAGCCGAACACGTCGACCGCGTGCGCCAGCGGTGCGAGCCGGTGCCGCGCCAGCAGCGCGCTGTGGTGGCGTTGCAGCGAGCGGGCGACGACCGCCAGATCGGCGGCGAACTCGCCCGCTTGCCCGTAGGGCGGCGCTTGCGCGAGCGCGGGCCGCACGCGCAGCTCGATGCCGAACGCGCGCGCGGTCGCGACGAGCCGTGCGTACACGCCGGTCAGCGCACGCCGGTACGGTTCGTCGGCGCGCTGCGCCGAGCGATCGGGGCTTGCATCGGCGAGCGCCTGCAGCTCGGGGTCGACCGGGCACAGCAGCGCCGACATCGACAGTTCCCGGCCGAGCTCGTGGATCTCGTCGGCGTAGTGTTCGAGCACGGTTTCCGCCTGCGCGCGCAGCGCCGCGCGCATCGTTTCGGCGGTGACGTGCGGATGACCGTCGCGATCGCCGCCGATCCACGAGCCGAGCGCGAGGAACGGGGGCAGCGTGTCGGCGCCGAGGGCGTTTTCGAGGTCGGCGTACAGTGCGGGCAGCTGGCCGATGAAGGCCGTGCGCCAGTACGACAGCGCGTTGACGATCTCGTCGAACACCGTCAGCTTCTGCGGGCGCAGCATGCGCGTCTGCCACAGTGTGGCCACCAGCGCGAACAGCCGCTCGTCGGTCGCGGCGAGGTCGGCGTCGGCCGCTTCGCGGGCGTCGATCAGGCGGGCGATCTCGCGTTCGGTGTCGAGGATGCTGCGGCGACGGACTTCGGTCGGATGCGCGGTCAGCACCGGCATCACGGTCGCGTGCGCGAGCAGCTCGCGCACGCCCGCGGCGGTGACGCCGTGTTCGGCGAGCACGGTGATCGTGTGGGCCAGGCTGCCGCGCGCGGCCTCGCCGGCGCGCTTGAGCCGCCGCAGCTCGCGCACCTGGTGCTGGTCCTCGGCGATGTTGGCCAGATGCAAGAAGTAGCTGAACGCGCGCACCACGGCGATCGTCGCGTCGCGCGACAGCCGCTTGAGCAGCGCATCGAGCTTGCGGGCGTCCTCGGGGTTGCCGTCGCGGCGAAAGCGCGTCGAGGTCTGGCGGATGCTCTCGACCGTCTCGAACATCGCCGGCCCCTCGTAACGGCGCAGCACGTCGCCGAGCAGCCGCCCGAGCAGGCGGATGTCCTCGCGCAGCGCACTGTCGTTGCCGGTGGTCATGGCGCGGCACGATAGCAAAAGCACTGCGCGAACCACCGGGGCACCGACGGCCGCGGGCGGGGCCACAGCGGTTCTGCGCTTAAGATGCGCGCTGGCGAACCCGCTGGCCATCGGCCCGCAGCGAGATCCGCATGCACGCACTCGACCCTTTGATCATCGCCACGCGCGAAAGCCCGCTCGCGCTGTGGCAGGCCGAACACGTGCGGGCGCGGCTCGTCGAGCTGCATCCGGGCATGCGCATCGAGCTGCTCGGCATGACCACGCGCGGCGACCAGATCCTCGACCGCGCGCTCGCCAAGGTCGGCGGCAAGGGACTGTTCATCAAGGAGCTGGAAGTTGCGCTGCTCGAAGGGCGCGCGCACATCGCGGTGCATTCGCTGAAGGACGTGCCGATGGAGCTGGCGCCCGAGTTCCGGCTCGCCGCGGTGATGGCGCGCGAGGATCCGCGCGACGCGTTCGTCTCGCCGCGCTACGTGAGCCTCGACGAGCTGCCGGCAGGCGCCCGGGTCGGTACTTCGAGCCTGCGGCGCGAGCTGGCGCTGCGCGCGCACTATCCGCGGCTTGCAGTGCAGCCGGTGCGCGGCAATGTCGGCACGCGGCTCGCGAAACTCGACCGCGGCGATTTCGACGCGCTGATCATGGCTGCGGCGGGGCTCAAGCGGCTCGGACTCGCGCAGCGCATTCGCCAGATCCTGCCAACGTCGAAGTTCCTGCCGGCGCCTGGACAGGGTGCGCTCGGCATCGAAATCGCCGCGGGCGCCGACGCCGCTGCGGCCGCGGTCGCACCGCTCGAACACGCCGCCACTCGCGCGGCGACCGCGGCCGAGCGCGCGGTCTCGCGCGGGCTCGGCGGCAATTGCGAAGTGCCGCTCGCCGCCTACGCCGAGGTCGACGGCGCGACGCTGCGCCTGCGTGCCCTCGTGGGCAACGCCGAGCGCGGCGAATTCGTCGACGCCGACGCCGAGGGTGCGCCGGCCGACGCCGAACGCATCGCCGCCGACGTGGTCGCGCAGTTGAAGCAGCGCGGCGCGCTGCGGCTGCTCGCGGCGTGACGCCGCTGCCGCCGGTCATCGTCACCCGTCCCGATGCGGGCGGGCGCGCGTTGACCGACGAACTCGTCGCGCGCGGAGTCGAAGCGTTGTGGCTGCCGGCGTTCGAGATCGGCCCGGCGCCGGATGAGCCGGCGGCGCGCGCCGCGCTGGCTGGCATCGCCGACTTCGACCTCGCGATCTTCGTCAGCCCCGCCGCCGTGCGCGCGACCGCGGCGCTGCTCGCCGGGACCTGGCCCGCGCGCACGGCGATCGGCGCGGTCGGTGCGGCCACCGCGCGCGCGGTCGCGCAGGCGATCCCCGGCGCGCAGTCGGCGTCGCGCATCGCGCCCGACGAGGCCGACGAACACGATGCCGGCTCCGAAGCTTTCTGGGACGCGTTGACGCGCTCGGCGCTGCGACCGCAACGCGTGCTGCTGCTGCGCGCGCAGGACGGGCGCGCGTGGCTGGCGGATCGGCTTGCCGACTCCGGGGCGCGCGTCACCGCGGTCGCGGTGTATTCGCGGCGCGCGCACGGCGCGAGCGACGATGACATCGCCACACTGCGGCGCTGGCGGGATGCCGGCCGTGCGCCGGCCATCGTCGTCACCAGCAGCGAGGCGGTCGGGGTCCTGGTCGGCCACATCGACCGCGTTGGCGCGCGTGACTGGCTGCACGCCGGGCTCGCGCTCGCGACGCACGTGCGCATCGCCGAGCGGTTGCGCGCGGCGGGCTTCGCGCGGGTCGCGCTCGCGGCGCCGCGCGCTGCTGCGATCCTGGGCGCGCTCGAGGCGCAAGTACAATCGCGCTGAATCGAGCCATCTCGGACCGCGCCGAAGCCCGCGTTGAGCCCCTCAAAGGGTGAGTTCGTCGAATGCGCGCATGCGGCAGCGCGCACCGGCTGCACGGCCATGAACGAAACTCCCCAGCCCATCGCAACGACCCCCGCGCGGCGGCCGCGTCGGCTCGGCCGTGCGCTGATGCTGCTCGCGTTGGCGGGGATCGTGGCGGCAGCCCTCGTCTACGAGCTACGCGAAACGCGGCGGCTGCGCCAGCAGCTCGAGCAGATGCGGACCGAAACGGCGACCACGCTCGCCGAAGCGGCGCGCTCGGCCGCCGAGGTGCGCAACCGCATCGCGCGGCTGGAGGAGGAACTCGAACGCGTCAAGGACAGCCGCGCCGCGCTCGATCAGCTCTACCAGGAACTGACGCGCGGTCGCGACGACGTCGCACTGATCGAGGTCGAGCGACTCCTGGGGCTCGCCGCGCAGGAGCTGCAGCTCACGGGCAACGTCGGCGCCGCGCTGGCGGCACTGCAAAGCGCCGATGCGCGCCTGGCGCGGCTGGAACGTCCGCAGCTCGGCAACCTGCGGCGCGCGATCGGGCGCGACATCGAGCGGCTGCGCGCGGTACCGGCCGTCGATCTGACGGGCATCGCCCTGAAGCTCGACCAGATCGCGCAGGGGGTGGACGCCTGGCCGCTGCTGGCAGACCCGGCGGCGCGACCGGCGCGGACCGCGGACGCGAAGGCGGCCGCAGACAAGAAGGGCGACGCAGTCCCCGCCGACGACTTCCTGGCGCGCGTGCGCGCCTGGCTGGCGCGCGAATTCGGCGACCTGGTGCGTATCCGCGAGGTCGCCACGCCCGAGGCGCTGCTGCTTTCCGGCGCGCAGCAGCAGCTCGTGCGGCACCAGTTGCGGCTGCGGCTGCTCGACGCGCGGATCGCGCTGCTGGCGCGCAATGACCGGCTGTTCCGCGCCGATCTCGCGGAGGCGCAGGCGCTGCTCGCGCGCTATTTCGACACGAAGCATCCAGGCGCGGCCAGCGCCGCGCTGCAGCTTCGGCAGCTCGCCGCCTCGACG
>JBBIJJ010000101.1:0-11684 GCA_037446035.1 Burkholderiales bacterium | reverse complement strand
GGTTGATTGGCTCGGAATGACAAGGCTTGATTGGCTCGGAACGACAAGGCTTGATTGGCTCGGAACGACAAGGCGTGGTTGGCTCGGAACGACAAGGCGTGGTTGGCTCTGAATGACGACGGTGGGTATCTCGGAATGGCGAACGCCCGTCATCCCGAGCGGATGCGAGGGATCTCGGCGGCGCGAACCGGCGAGATTCCGCGCCGACGGCTCGGAATGACGAGCGACGTGGCTCGGAGTGAAACGGGGCGTGCGCTTCGAATGAGACGGGGCGTGCGCTCGGAACGAAGGCGGGAGCACCCTCGGAATGACGAGCGGCGTGCGCTCGGAACATCAAGGGGATGTCCTCGGCGCCGCGGGCGACGTGCGCCGCGGAATGAACGAGCGGTGTGCCCCCTGAATGGCGGGGGCGGACGCTCGAAACCGCTCGTGGCGCGGCTCGATGCGCCGGTCGGTTGGCGCGTGCCACGGGACTCGTCCCGCTCGATAAGTGCGAGTGAGTGCCGCGAAAGCCGTGCATTCTTCGCTTGTGAATCGTACGCACCGGCGCTTTAATGCGCGCGAAGCCGGGCCGCGGCGTGCCGAGGTCGTGCCGGCTTCGAATCGAAGACAATCTACTGCGAGGTGCCCATGCCCACCGACCTCATTGCGGTGATCACGTACGCGGCCATCGCCGTGATGCTCGTTTGTCTTTTCATGGTCGTTTCGCTGCGCAAGGGCGTGCCGGGCGGCGTGGTCGGTCGCCAATGGCGCGTGCTGACCCTGCTCGTCGCGCTGTTCACCGCGGGCTATCTGGTGGCGCCGTTCTTCGGCATGCTTCCGGTCGAGACGATGCGACTGATCGTGTCGTTGATCTTCCTGTTCGGGGCGATCTACGTGCTCATCACTGTGCGGCTGGTCTACCTGGTGATCAAGGAACTGGCGGGCTGATCGCGGCATGGCGGATCTGACGTCCGACCTGGTGCTCGCCAAGACGAGCAAGGGAACGCGCGAGATCGCAGAACGCCTATTCGGCCTCGACCTGCGCCTGCGGCGCGTGCTGATCCTCGTCGACGGCAAGGCCAGCGTCGGCGAGCTGATGCGCCGCGCGGCCGGCATCCCGGACTTCGTCGAGACGCTCGGCACGCTCGTCGAGCGCGGTTTCGTCGCGCCGGCGGGCCGCGACACCGCCGCGCTCGATCACGAGATCACGCGCCCGTTGCACGACGGTGCGCCGCCGGCCACAGAGCGCTCGCCGCAAGCCCAAGTGATCGAGCTGGCGCGCCAGCTTCTCGGCAACCATGCCGAGCGCGTCGTCGCGCGGATCGAGTCCGGCGGTGCCGGCGCGGTCGAACTCGGCATGAGCGTGGATGCCTGCTACAAGCTGATCCGCCTGACGATCGACGAGAAAAAGGCCGAGGATTTTCTGCGGCGCGCGCGACGGATTCTGGCGGCGGGTTGAGTCAGTCGCGCGATCGGCCGCGCCGATGTACGCGCCCGTTCGCATCGACCGCAAGGAAGTCGACGTTCTGGCCGCGCAGGAACGCGAGCGCCTCCTCGACCGGCTTGAGCATCGCGATCGTCGAACACGCCCCCGCCGCCACCGCTAGTGGCGCGCTTACCGACACGCACTGCCAATGCGCCGCGGGCCAGCCGCTGCGCGGGTCGAGGATGTGGCAATAGCGCCTCCCGTCTTTTTCGAAGAAACGCTCGTAGTCGCCCGAGGTCGCCACGGCCTCGTGCGCGATGTCGATCGCGCCGATCGCCGCTCCCGCACCGGCGCGCGGGTGCTGGATCGCGATGCGCCAGGGCGCGCCGTCGGGCTGGGCGCCGAACGCACGCACGTCGCCGCCGAGATTCACGAACCCGTGCCGCGCGCCCTGCTCGATCAGCACCCCGGCCGCGCGGTCGGCGGCGTACTCCTTGCCGATGCCGCCGAAGTCGATCTCCATGCCGGCGAGCGGCAGCCGCAGGCTGGGTCGCCGCCACTCGACCCGGGACCATCCGACCAAGCCGAGCAATGCATCGATCTCGGATTGCGACGGAACGCGGCCGCTGCGGAAGTCCCACGCACGACGAAGCACGCCCGAGGTCAGGTCGAACAGTCCGTCGCTCGCGGCATGCAGGCGCGCGCCGAAGTCGAGCAGTGCGGCGGTTTCCTCGTCGACCTCGATCGGCGCGCCGCCCGCGGCGCGGTTGATCGCCGCGGTGACACTGTCCTGTCGATAGCGCGAGAACTTGGCCTCGATCCGACGCACCTCGGCGATCGCCGTTGCGGCCCATGCGCGCGCGGTCGCTTCGTCGCGCGCGTACAGACGAACCTCGCAGCGCGAGCCCATCGCGCCGAACCCGATGCCGAATTGATCCACGATCTCTTTGCCGCCGGCGCAGGCTGCACCATCAAGCGTTGCCTAGCCGCGCGAACGTGAACACGTCACCGCGCGTGCACGTCCGGCCGTTGCGGCAGCCAATGCCGCCATCGTGCGCGAAGCGCGGGATCCCGGTGACGAAGCGACCGGCGATTCCTCGCGTTCCGCGCGCAATGACCTCGACGGCGACCTCGCCCGGCGGGCGCGCTGCATCGCCTTTCACGACCCGACGGAGCGCTTGCGCTTGGCGGCGAAGGTCTGGCGGAACTTCTCGACCTTCGGCGCGACGACGAACATGCAATAGCCCTGCGCGGGGTTGTGCTTGAAGTATTCCTGATGGTAGTCCTCGGCGCGGAAGTAGTTCGTCGCCGGAACGACCTGCGTGACGATCTCGCCCGCGCAGTGCGGCTGCAGCTCGGCGATCACCTGTCCCGCGATGCGCTCCTGCTCGGGCGAGTGATAGAAGATCGCGGATCGATACTGCGTGCCGACGTCGTTGCCCTGCCGGTTCAGTGTCGTCGGATCGTGGATCGAGAAAAAAACTTCGAGCAGTTCGCGGTACGAGATCCGCTTCGGCTCGAACTCGATGCGGACCACCTCCGCATGACCGGTTGCGCCCTCGCAGACCTGCCGGTAGCTGGGCCCCTCGACGTGCCCGCCGGCGTAGCCGGACTCCACGTCCACCACGCCTTCGAGCTCCTCGTACACCGCTTCGAGACACCAGAAGCAGCCGCCGGCGAGCGTGGCGAATTCGTGGCCGGGGCGCGGCGCTTGCTGCAATGGGAATCGGATCGACATACGGGTTCCTGTCGTGGCGATGCGCGTTCGTCGCGGGCGCGAAGGCGAGCTTACCCGCGTTGCACGCGACCACTGGCGCCGACGCCGGAAACAGAAAGCCCCGCGCGAGGCGGGGCTTTCTGTCTGCTCCGGTGCAGCGATCAAGACTTGCGCCGGCGCATCAACCCGACCAGCGCAAGCCCGAGCCCCAGCAGGCCGAGCACGCCCGGTTCAGGAACATTGTTTCCGTCCCTGATGCCGTACAGGTTCACGTGAGACACTCCGCCGCCGCGGTCGAATACGTTGACGAAGGTCCAGTTGCCGGCGCTGATGCGGTCGTTGAGCGCATAGACGAACCACTCGTCGGGCTTGTTACCGGTTCCGAACTTGAACCCGATCGCGATCGAGTCGTAGGAACCCCAGAGCGAGGCATTTAGGCTGAAGGTGCCGGTGTCGCCGGCTTGGGTCCACGCGGTCGGGCCGATGTATCCGTAACCCTCCCCTGCACCGTTGATGAACAGATCGTTCAGCGGATTGCCGGTGAGATTACCCGTACCCGCGTCCAGGCACGCCGACACGTAGCTGCTGTCGATCAGCATATGGTTCTGTGCCAGGCTTTCGCAAAGAATGTCCGCAGCGGATGCCGTGCCTCCGATCGACAGCGCCGCCAGCAGACCCGCGGCGAGTTTCTTGCGCGTGCTCATCCTTGTCGTCCTCGGTTACACAAGTGCTGGGAAAAATTGCCTTGCAAGCCGATGCACGCACGGACCGTGCCACCCAATCACACCTCTTAAGAGTCAATGGGATGTGATCCCACCGATCAAATCTGTGCACGCAAGCGTAAATTTTTCTGACAGAAAGCGGACGAGACGACAACCGAGCGAGTCGGGGTAGAAAAGCCGGGCCCTTAGATGACTTCGGGTCTGTTCGCCAGCTCGTCCGGATTGACCGCGCCTTCGACGAGCGGAAAGAACTGCGCGAGTTTGTCACCGACGCGCTCGATGCCGATCAGTGCGCCGCCCTCGAAGTCGCCGGCGCGGAACCGCTCGCGCATGGCCGCGCAGATCGCCTGCCAATCCTCGCGCGCGACATGCCGCGCGATACCGCGGTCGGCGACGATCTCGATGGCGTGATCGGCCAGCTCGACATAGATCAGCACGCCGTTGTTCTGCTCCGTGTCCCACGCGCGCAGCTTGGAGAAGATCATCAGCGCGCGCTCGCGCACCGGCGCATTGCGGCGCAGGTAGGACCACGGCAGCGCCGCCTCCACTGCGAAGCGGATCTCGCCGGTGTGGCGGGTCTCGGTCCGCGCAATCGCTTCCTGGATGCGCGCGAGCGTGGCCTCCGGGAATGCCCGCCGCACCGTGAGCGGCGTGGCGAACAGATGACGAAGCCAGCGGACGAGTCGCATCGGCTCACCAGTCGCTGGTGGCGCCGCCGCCGCTGAAGTCGCCGCCGCCGCCGGAGGTCCAGCCGCCGCCCCCGCCGGACCAGGCTGCGCCGCTCCAGCCGCCCGGCACGAAAACGCCGCCGCGGCGTCCGCCCAGCACGCGGCCGGCGCGGCCGCCGCCGCCCACCGTCAACACGAACACCGCCAGGCCGGCGAGCGCGCCGAGCACGCCGGATGCGAGCGCCTTGGCGGCCACGAATCCGGTGCCGCCGCCGGCGAGTATCGCGCCCGGAATGCCGATGATCCGTCGCAGGAGCACGCCGACGACGAAGCCGCCGATCACGAAAGGCACGAGCAGCGCGAAGCGGCCCTCGTCCGCTTCGTGCGCGGGCCGTGCGCGCGGCGGCGGCAGGCCCTCGCCTTCGATCTGTCGGAAGATCGCGTCGAGTCCGGCTGCGAGGCCGCCCGCGTAGTCACCGCGTTGAAAGTACGGGCCCATGATCTCGCGGCCGATTCGGCGCGCAGTCACGTCCGGCAGCGCGCCCTCGAGCGAACGCGCGACGTCGATGCGCAGTCGCCGATCGTCACGCGCGACGATCACCAGCACGCCGTCGCCGATGCCGGCGCGGCCGATCTTCCACGCTTCGCCCACGCGGTGGGCAAAGTTTTCGATCGGCTCCGGCTGCGTGCCCGCAACGATCAGCGCCGCGATCTGCGCGCCGTGCGCCATCTCGAACGCCGCGAGCTTGTCCTCCAGCGCGCGTTTGTCCTGCGGCGACAGCACGCCCGCGTAGTCGGTCACCCGCGCCAGCGGCGGCACCGCGAGCAGGCCGTCGGCGCCGCGCGGCGCGGCGGCGGCCTGCGCGGTCGCGGCGAGCCCTGCGGCCGCGAGCAGCACCGCCGCAACGCGCTGCAGGGTTCGGCGCAGTCGCGTCATGCGAGGGGGCTGGACGCGGCCGCATCGTGCGGCCGACTGCGCCGCCCGCTGGCCGACTCAAGCCCGGGATCCCGGTCTTCAGCTCGCATCAATACCGGGATGACGCGTTCGTTTCCGCGCGCCGCGCGGCCGCGCCGCTTGCTTGCGGACGCAAACCCCAGATCCCGGTCTTCGGCTCGCGCCGAAACCGGGATGACGCGTTCGTTTCCGCGCGCCGCGCGGCCGCGCCGCTTGCTTGCGGACGCAAACCCCAGATCCCGGTCTTCGGCTCGCGCCGAAACCGGGATGACGCGTTCGTTTCCGCGCGCCGCGCGGCCGCGCCGCTTGCTTGCGGACGAACGCGTCACTTCTTCGTGCCGAAGTCGACCGCCGGCGCCTTCTTCAGCTCGGCTTCGTTGTCGACCGCGAATTGCGGCTTCTTCTCGTACCCGAACACCATCGCCGTCAGGTTCACCGGGAACTGCCGCACGAGCACGTTGTACTCCTGCGTGGCCTTGATGAAGCGGTTGCGGGCGATGCCGATGCGGTTTTCGGTGCCTTCGAGCTGCGTGCGCAGTTCCTGGAAACCCTGGTTCGTCTTCAGGTTCGGATAGTTCTCGACGACGACCAGCAGCCGCGCCAGCGCCGACGACAGCTCGCCCTGCGCCTGCTGAAAACGCGCAAGTGCGGCCGGATCGTTGATCAGCTCCGGCGTGGCCTGGATCGACGTCGCTTTCGCGCGCGCCTCGACCACGCGCGCGAGCGTTTCCTGCTCGAAGTTCGCTTCGCCCTTGACGGTATTGACGACGTTGGGGATCAGATCGGCGCGGCGCTGGTACTGGCTCAGCACTTCGGCCCAGGCGGCCTTGACCGCCTCGTCCTTGGCCTGGATCTCGTTGTAGCCACAGCCGGCCAGAAGCGATGCCAGGCCGACGGCCATCAGCGCAAACACGCGGCGCATGTGTCCTCCAGTGGTGGTGGGGTCGAACCAGGGCCGAATGTGGGACCGGGACGATCGGAGACAAGCCTCACCGCATCCGCCGCGCCAGCGCCTCGCCATACTCGAGCCAGGCGCGCGTCGCGGTGGCGGGGCGGCCGCTCGCTTCGATCCGGGCGAGCAGCGCGTGCAGCCGGCGGCCGGCGCGCGCGCGCTCGGCCGTACCGAGTTCGGCGCGCTCGACTGCGGCGAGCAGCCGGTTGACCTCGACGACGTGTTCGAGCTCGGGCGGAACGAAGCCGGCGTTTTTCAGGATCCGGTAGGCGACCCGGTCCTCCTCGGCAACGAGCGCGTCGTCGTCGAGCGCGAGCGGCCGCCCCGCGCCCGGCAGATCGTCGAACTCGCCGCGCGCCGCCGCCTCGGCGATCCGCCGCTCGACCAGCGCGTCCAGGCCGGGAAACGATCCGCAGATCGACATGCCGGCATCGTAGCGGAACGTAGAATCGCGCGGCCGATGCCAAAGCGATCCGATTCCTCCGCCGATTTCCGCCGCGCGCTCGCGCAGTTCGCCACGGGCGTGACGGTCGTCACCGCGCGCGCGCCGGACGGCACGCCGGTCGGGCTGACCGTCAATTCGTTCAGCTCGGTGTCGCTCGACCCGCCGCTGGTGCTGTGGAGCCTGTCGCTGAAGGCGGAAAGCCTCGACGTGTTTCGCGAGTGCGAGCGCTATCTGATCCACGTGCTCGCCGCCGATCAACTGCCCGTCGCCAAGCGCTTTGCCACGCGCGGCGCCGACCGTTTCGGCCCGACCGCCTGGCGACCGACCGACGAGGGGTTGCCGCTGCTCGAAGGCTGCACCGCGTGGTTCGAATGCGGCAATCGCAGCCAGTACGAAGAAGGCGATCACGTGATCCTGGTCGGCCGCGTCGAAGCCTTCCAGACGATCGGCGGCGCGCCGCTGATCTTCCACGACGCGCGCTACGTGTCGCACCTGGCCGAGGCGCCGCTGCCGCCGGTGCTGCGCTCGTACTGGGACTGAATCAGACGGCCGCCAGCGCCCGTTCGAGATCGGCGCTCAGGTCCTCGACATCCTCGACGCCGACCGACAGCCGCACCAGCGAGTCGCCGATGCCGAGCGCGCTGCGCACGTCGGCCGGCACCGACGCGTGCGTCATGATCGCCGGGTGCTCGATCAGGCTCTCGACCCCGCCCAGGCTTTCGGCGAGGATGAAGATCTCGCAGCGCTCCAGAAACCGGCGCGCCTCGGCCTCGCTGCCCTTGAGCACCACCGTGACCATGCCGCCGCCGGCGCGCATCTGCCGCTGCGCGAGCGCGTGCTGCGGATGGCTCGGCAGCCCGGGATAGATCACGCGCTCGACCTTCGGATGACGCTCGAGCCGGCGCGCCACTTCGAGGGCGTTGGCGCAATGCCGCTCCATGCGCAGTGCGAGCGTCTTCAGTCCGCGGTTGGCGAGAAAGCAGTCGAATGCGCTCGGGATCGATCCGACCGCGTTCTGCAGAAACGCCAGACGTTCGGCGAGCGCCGCGTCGTCGACGACGACCACGCCGCTGACGAGGTCCGAGTGGCCGTTCAGATACTTGGTCGCCGAGTGCAGCACGATGTCGAAGCCGAACGACAACGGCCGCTGCACCCACGGCGATGCGAAGGTGTTGTCGGCGACGGTGAGGATGCCGCGGCTGCGCGCGATGGCCGCGACCTCGGCGAGATCGACGAGTTTGAGCAGCGGATTGCTCGGCGACTCGACCCAGATCATTCGCGTGTCGGGCGCAAGCTGCGCTTCGATGTCCGCGCGCGAGGCGAAGGTCGAATACGAGAACCGCAGGTTCGCCGACCGCCGGCGCACGCGTTCGAACAAGCGGCGCGTTCCGCCGTACAGATCGTCGAGCGCGAGCACGTGGCTGCCGGCCTCCAGCAGCTCGAGCACCGTCGCCGCCGCCGCCATGCCCGAGGAGAACGCAAACGCGGCCCGCCCGCCTTCGAGCGCGGCGACCGCCTTTTCGTACGCCCAGCGCGTCGGGTTGTGCGTGCGCGCGTAGTCGAGCCCCTTGTGCACGCCGGGACTCGTCTGCGCGTAGGTCGAGGTCGCGTAGATCGGCGGAATCACCGCGCCGGTCGAGGGATCGGGTTCCTGGCCGGCGTGGATCGCCAGCGTGGCGAAGCTGAGGTTCTTTGCGTTCATGTCAGCCCAAATTCGGCAGTTGGCCATTTGTCGCCCGTTCGCTGCGCCGCCTCGCGCCACTCCGCGCCGAAGTCCCTGGTCATTCCGCGCGGAGGTTCCTCGTCATTCCGAGCCGAAGGCGAGGAATCCCACCCGCTCGCCACGCCGAGATCCCTCGGCTTCGCTCGGGATGACAACCTCGGTGCTGCGCACGGCACCGTCGGCGCTCGGGACAGCCGCGTCGGCGCTCGGGACAGCCGCGTCGGCGCTCGGATCGTCGCCGGCGCGGCATTCCGAGCCTGCGCCTTGCGCCAGCGCGAGCCAACCCGACCGAGCGCGGCTTCACCCGCTGGGTGAGCCCGTTTGTCGCCGCAAACCCTGGAAGCACAACGCACTCGCGCCAAACTCCATCGGTGGACTGCCGGATTCCTCGTCAGTGTTTCAGCCGCCGGCGCAGATAGTTCAGCAGATCGATGCGCGTGATCAAGCCGATGAACTGTTCGCCGCGCATCACGATCGGCACCAACCCCTTGTCGAGGATCTCGGTGACGCGCGCCAGCGGCGCATCCGGCGGGACCGTCACCAGCACCGTGCTCATCACGCTCGCCACCGGGTCGCCGAAACGCTGCGGGTCCTTGATCACCGCGTGCAGCAGGTCCTCCTCGTCGACGATGCCGACGACGCGGTCGCCGTCGAGCACCGGAAGCTGCGACACGTCATACAGCTTGCAGCGGCCGAACGCGGCGAGCAGCGTGTCGTCCGGCCGCACCGTGATCACCGTGCCTTCGGCGTAGCGGCGCGTCATCAGGTCCGTCAGATCGCCCGTGCGCTGCGACTCGATGAACCCCTGGTCGCGCATCCAGAAGTCGTTGTACATTTTCGACAGGTACTTCGCACCGCTATCGCACACGAGCGTGACGACGCGCTCGGGCGCTTTCCGGCTGCGGCAATAGCGCAGCGCGGCGGCGAGCAGCGTGCCCGACGACGAGCCCGCGAGGATCCCTTCCTTGCGCAGCAGTTCGCGCGCGGCGGCGAAGCTCTCGGCGTCGGGAATCGAATACGCCTCGGCCACACCCGACAGGTCCGCGATCGGCGGAATGAAGTCCTCGCCGATGCCTTCGACGAGCCACGAGCCTGCCGTGCCGATCTTTCCGGTCTTGACGAAGTCGACAAGCACCGAGCCCTGCGGATCCGCGAGCACCATCTTCACGTTCGGCGCATGCGCGCGGAAGTAGCGCGTCAACCCGGTCAGCGTGCCGCCGCTGCCGACGCCGCAGACGACGGCGTCGAGCCGGCCGTGCATCTGCTCGAGGATTTCGGGGCCGGTCGTGCGTTCGTGCGCCAGCGGGTTCGCCGGGTTGCCGAACTGGTTGATGTAGACCGCATTCGGGGTCTTCGCCGCGATCGCCTCGGCCATGTCCTGGTAGTACTGCGGGTGCCCTTTGCCCACGTCCGAACGCGTCATCACGATCTCGGCACCGAGCGCGCGCAGATGGAAGATCTTCTCCTGGCTCATCTTGTCCGGGATCACGAACAGCGTCCGGTAGCCCTTCGCGAGCCCCACCAGCGCGAGCGCGAGCCCGGTATTGCCGGCGGTGGCTTCGACGATCGTCCCGCCGGGCGCAAGCCGCCCTTCGCGCTCGGCCGCGTCGATCATCGATACGGCGATGCGGTCCTTGATCGAGCCTCCGGGGTTCTGGTTCTCGAGCTTGACGAACAGTTCGCACCGGCCGGTGTCGAGTCGCGTGATCGGAACCAGCGGCGTGTTGCCGATCAACTGCAGCAGCGGTGACAGCGGCATGGCTTCCTCCTCGCGCGGCCAGCCGTAGTTTGCCACCGGTTCAGCGCCGGCCCGCCAGATGGATACCGGCGACGATCAGCAGCAAGCCGACCAGGTGATACATGCGCGGCAGCTCGCCGAGCACCAGCACGGACAGCACGCCGGCGAACACCGGCGTCAGGTTGGCGAAGTACACGGGAACGACCGCACCGACGCGCGCGACACCGTGGTCCCACACGCTGTAGGCGACGATCGACGGCAGCACGGCGACGTACAGCATGACCGCGATCACCGTCGGGCTCCAGTGGATCGCCGCCGGGCTCAGTACGCTTTCGGCGACCGCGAACGGCGCGATCGCAAGCACGCCGAAGGCCATCTGCGCAGCAAGAAATGGAGCGAATGGCAGCTCGGGCCGGCGCTTGCGCAACAGCCATGTGTACAGCGTCCAGGTCAGGTTTGCCGCCAGCATGATCAGATCGCCGACGACGAACGAAAGCCGCAGCAGGTTGGCCGGATCGCCGCGCGCGAGCACCATCAGCACGCCGGCGAGCGAGACGCCCGCGCCGATCCACTGCGCGCGGCGCGTCGGCTCGCCGAAAAACAGCGCTCCGGTCGCCAGCACGAATACCGGCGTGGACGCGGCGATCAGCGTGACGTTGACCGCGGTCGAGGTCTGCACCGCGAGGTACTGGAACGAGTTGTAGCAGCCGACGCCGAGCACGCCGATCAGCGCGACGTCCTTGCACTGTGCGCGCAGCGCCGACGCGTGCGTGCGCAGCGCGGACCACGCGAACGGCAGAAAGATCGCGAGCGCGATCACCCAGCGCGCCAGCGAAAGCGCCAGCGGCGGCACCTGTCCCACCAGCAGCCGCGCGAACACCGCGTTACCGGCCCAAAACAGCGGCGGCAAAGTCAGCAAGAGCGCAGTGCGAAAGTCGATGCGTTGCACGCGAAGGTGCCACTCGCGGCTCGCGTTGTGCCAGCGACGAGCGGAAATCGGAGAGCGCACGCAGCATACCCAAGCCTGCCGAGCATTGCCCCAGATTCCTCACCGCAGAGACACAGAAGCACAGAGACAGCCAAGACATCACGTCACGGCTCGCATGCCCCGCCGCACCCGCCGGGTGAGCGAGCCGATTCGCACCGCCGTTAGTTCTTCGTCTGTGTTCTCTGCGTCGCCGTGGTTCAGATGCGGCTTTCAGGATTGCTCATCCTCGTGACACGTGCCAGCCGCCCGGCGTCCGCATCCCTCTCGCCGGTCGGCATTCCGGGTCAGTCGCCCCTTGTGATGCGACGCGGACCACCCTTCATCACCGCGCACCGACCACCGCTGTCATGTTGCGCCAACCACCCCTC
>JBBIJJ010000100.1:0-11716 GCA_037446035.1 Burkholderiales bacterium | reverse complement strand
GTGGACGCTCGGCGGGCTCTAGATCACGCATCGCGCCATGGCAGCCTGCGGACCGGATCTCGTTGCCCGGTCGGGTGAGCGGCCGCAGGGCCGAGACATGGCGACCGGCTCGGCGAGATCCGGAAAGCGGTTCGCCTTTCGGGCGCAGGCTGACACGCGTGCAGCGCTGTCATCTCGTATGCGCGTTCGGTCGCGTGGGGCAGCCGTCTCGCCATCCCGAGCAAACCGGTCATCTCCGCGCCGAGGGTGGCCCGGACTGCTCATCCCAGCGCAGGACTAGGGCCGTGCACGAAGCCGCTGTGTCGGCCCGAGCTGCGGTTTGTGTGGCGCGACGTGACGGCCTTCGCAGCGCGGGCTACAGTGGCCGCCATGTCGCCGATCCGATCATTCGCCGTCCGCGCGTTGCGCTGCGTGCTGACCGCGGTTGCGATCGCCGCACTCGCCCCGGCCGCGGCACAGCAGCCGTCGACGCACGCGATCGCCATCCCGCCCTGGTTTTCAGAGACTTTCCTGGACTTCAAGGAAGACGTCGCCGACGCCGCGCGGCAGGGCAAGCGGCTGCTCGTGTACTTCGGCCAGGACGGCTGTCCGTACTGCAAGCTGCTGATGGAGACGACCTTCGCCGAAACGCGCATCGCGGACAAGGTGCGGCGCCACTTCGT
This sequence comes from Burkholderiales bacterium, assembly GCA_037446035.1. Lineage (GTDB taxonomy): Bacteria > Pseudomonadota > Gammaproteobacteria > Burkholderiales > Burkholderiaceae_F > DSNY01. The sequence continues at coordinate 11,054 of JBBIJJ010000100.1, read as the reverse complement.
CGCGGTCGCACTGAACCTGTGGGGCGACCGCGAAGTGACCTGGGTCGACGGCCGCAAGATGACCGAGAAGCAGCTCGGCCAGATGCTGAAAGTTCAGTTCACCCCGACGCTGCTGATGTTCGACGAGAAAGCGGGCGTGGTCGTCCGTTTGAACGGCTACTACCCGGCCAACCGGCTCGAGGCGGCGCTCGACTACGCGGCGCAGCGCATGGAAAGCCGGCAGCCGTTTGCCGAGTACATGCAGGCGGCGGCGCGCGAAGAGGCGAGCGCCACCCTGAACGAGCACCCGCTGTTCATGAAGCCACCGTATGACCTCGCGGCAGCGGTCAAGCGCGGCCGGCCGCTCGTCGTCATCTTCGAACGCCCCCGCTGTGCGAGCTGCGACGAGCTGCATCGCGACGGCCTGAAACGCCCCGAGGTCGACGCGTTGCTGCGTCGATTCACGGTCGCGCGACTCGATGCCTCGGCGGCCGCGCCGGTCGTTGCACCCGACGGCCGCAGGACCGACGCGCGCAGTTGGGCGCGCGCGCTCGGCCTGCCGTATGCGCCGGCGCTGGTGTTCTTCGACGCGAAGGGAGCCGAGGTCTTTCGCGTGGAAGCGTACGTGCGGCCGTTTCATCTCGCCTCGGCCTTCGAGTACGTGGCCACCGGCGCCTACCGCGAGCAGCCGAGCTTCCAGCGTTTCATCCAGGCGCGCGCCGAAAAGCTGCGCGAGCAGGGACAGCGCATCGAGCTCTGGAAGTAGGCGCCGTTGCGCGGACGCCAGCACACCCGGCGACGCAGCACCCAGGCCCGGGGGCACCTGCCAGGCGCATCGCGCAGACAGCGCCAGGGCGCGGTCATCCCAGCAATTCATTGGATTCGGCTGCCTCGAACTACGCCGCCCGCGCCAGCGCCGGTGCGGCGGCTTTTTCGTACAGGAACGCGCGGCTCATCGGGTAAGTGGCCGGCGTGCGGCGGCCCTTGCCGAAGGTGATCTGGAACAGCCCGGTGATGCCGTTGCTGGCGCGGAACATCTCGGCGCAGCCGACCAGATACGTGCGCCAGATGCGGCGGAAGCGCTCGTCGAACTTGTTCGGGTCGAGCGCATGGATGCGGTCCCAGTGCGCGTCGAAGCGCTCGGCCCACGCCTCCAGCGTCAGCACGTAGTGGCGGCGCAGGTTTTCGATGTCCAGGATCTCGAGGCCGCAGGCGTCCATCGCGTCGAGCGTTTCGGTCAGGCTCGGAATCCAGCCGCCTGGGAAGACCCAGTTGCGGATGAAAAATTCGGTCTCGTACTGCCCGACGTGGCCGATGAAGTGCAGCATGCCCAGCCCGCCGGGCTTCAGAAAGTCGGCGTGCGCCTTGACGACCTCCATGATCTGGTCGCGCCCGGCGTGCTCGAGCACCCCGATCGAAACCACCTTGTCGTACTGGCGGTCGACTTCGCGAAAGTCCGCCTCGCGCACCGATAGCACGTCGCTGCAGCCGCGGCGGGCGATTTCGTCGCGCACCCAGTCGACCTGTTCCGTCGTGGTGTTCACGCCGGCCACCCGCGCGCCGTAGCGCTGCGCGGCATGGAACATGAAGCCGCCGAACCCGCAGCCGATGTCGACGACGGTTTCGCCCGGCGCCAGCAGGATCTTGCGGCAGACGTGGTCGACCTTGTTGACCTGCGCCTCCTCGATCGACCGCGTGCCCTCCTTCCAGTACGCGCACGTGTACATCATCAGTTCGCGATCGAGCCACAGCTTGTAGAAGTCGGTGCCCAGGCCGTAGTGAAAGCGCGCGTTTTCCTTGGCGCGCGCGATCGAGGCGTTGTTCTTCGTGAACTCGTGCCAGCGATTGCGCAGCCGCACGACCGGATGCGGGTCCGAAAAGCCGCTTTCCAGCCCGAGCGCGAACATGCGCGCGATGTCGCCTTCGATGTCGATCGCGCCGTCGAAGTATGCGGCGAGCAGGCCGATGTGTCCTTGATAGATCACGCGCCGCTGCGCCGCGCCCGTCTTGAAGCGCAGCGTGAACGCCGGCTCGACCTCGGGCGGGCGGTTGCGGTAGTCGGTGCCGTCGGCAAAGACGATGCGGAAGGGGATCGGCGAACGATCGCCGATCGAACGCAGACGTTGGGCGAGCAGGGCTTTCATGGATTCACGAAAGTCGAGCGGGCGAAACGTGCAGCCGCGATGCTGACCGGAGCGGGCGGGCGCGGTCAACGCGGCACGAAGGCCACCGCGTCACGTGTTCTCGGGAGGCGGCCGCTCGTGCGGCTGCGCCGACGGCGCGCTGCGCCCGGAAGTGCGCAGCCACACGATTGCCGCCGCGGCCGCAGCCGCCAGCGCCACGCCGGCCAGGCGATGGCGCCGTACGCTGCGCAACGCGCGCAGCGCGAGTGCGGCCAGCCATGGGCGCCCGCTGACTGCGCCGAGCAACGAGGCGAAACCGCCGCCTCCGCCCGCGGCGACCGCGGCGCCGACGCCGCTGGCGAGCGACGCGACGCGCCGCACGCCCGCCGTCGCCGCGCGCACGTCGGCCAGCGCCGCGCGCAGTTCCGCGCGTTCGACTTCCGCACGCAGCTTCAGCAACTCGAGCCGAAGCGTCAGCGTCTCCGTGCGCGCGCTCATCATCTCCAGCCCTTGCGCAGCGCGCACCGGGTGGTGAGCGACAGCGGCATGCCGCGTGTCCGTTGCGCGCTGCCCGGGGCCGCTGCAGGCATCTCGAGCACCGCGGCGGCTCCCGGCAACGCCTTCCGTTCGCAGCGAACGAACCGCGTCCTCGCCTTCGATTCGCAACGACCGAACGCCGCCATGCCGAGCGGGCGCGACGGATCCCGGCGCGGCAAACGGCTGAGATTCCTCGCCCTCGGCTCGGAATGACATGACGTTGTGATCCCGAGCGAATGCGAGGGAGCTCGGCGTCGCGCAACGCCGAGATGCCTTGCCGTCGGCGAGCAATGGCGGCCGCCGAGCGGGGCCATGCGGTTCGAAACGTTCAAGGCGTCTTCGATTCGTCGTCGATGCCGGAGCCCGCCAGCGCGTCGCGGTCCTTCGCCAGTTCCTGCAGCGTCTGCGCGAGCAGCGGCGGCGCGTTTCGGACCTCGCTTCGCAACCGTGACAGTACCCATCCCGCGGCGGCGGCAAACGCCGCCGCAAGCGCCGCCAGCGTGATCCAGCCGGCGCGCTCCCACAACGCGACCACCAGCCAGGCCGACGCGGCGACCGCCGCCAGCAGCGCGAGCAACGCGCCCGCGAGCGCCAGCACGAACCAGCGCAGCAGTTGCGCGCGCGCCTGCGCGAGCTCGACCGAAGCGAACTCGGCGCGCGACAACAGCAGCGCGAACGACGCCGCCGACAGGCGGCGCACGGCGGCCAGTGGCGAAGGCACGATCAGCGGTTCATCCGCCCTTCACGCGCGGCGACACGACTCAGCGGCGCGCGACCAGCAGGCCGATCAGGAAGCCCACACCGGCCGCCACGCCGATCGCGCCCCACGGATGCGCATGCACCCAGTCGTCGGTCGCGCGCGCGGTGGCCTTCGCGGTGTCGGTCACGCTGGCCTGCGCTTCCTGCAGCCGCAGCTTCGCGCGCTGCAGCGCCTCGGCGGCACGCTCGCGCAACTCCTGCGCCTGCTGCCCGCTCGCGCTGGCCGCCTGCCGCAACAGCGCGTCGACGTCGTCGAGCACGACCTTGGCGTCGGAGACAAGTTTTTCGCGGTTGACGTTTTCCATCTCGAACCTCCTGATTCAGGCGTCTTCGCCCGCTTACACGACTCATCGTAGGCAGCGATTTTCGCATGCGCTTGACCGGCATCAGCCGGCGTTGCGCCCCGTGATCCCCCTTACGAAAAAACCACAGCCACGGCGAACGGGTGCAACGGTCGAGCGCGGCGGCGTTAAGCTCGGCCCGCCTCGCAGGAATCGGCACCACCACGAACGAACATGGAACACCCGGGTACCCGTTTTTCGCTCGAAGTCCGACCCTGGCTGCCGCCGCGGCTGGCGCGTCTGGCCGAACTGGCCGGCGACCTCTATTACAGCTGGGATCTCGCCACGCGCGGCCTGTTCGCGCGCCTGGATCCCGCATTGTGGGAGGCGTGCGGGCACAGTCCGAAGGCGTTCCTGAACCAGGTCGATCAGCGCAAGCTCGAAGACGCTGCGCAGGAGCCGGGTTATCTGTCGCACTACAACCGTGTCGTGTCCGCATACGACACGTATCTGGCGCGCACTCCGCGCGCACCCAACGGCAGCTGGCTTGGCAAGGACGATCTGGTCGCCTACTTTTGCGCGGAGTTCGGCTTTCACGAGAGCCTGCCGATTTACTCGGGCGGCCTCGGCATCCTGGCCGGCGATCACTGCAAGGCCGCCGCCGACGCGGCATTGCCGCTCATCGGCGTCGGCCTGCTGTACCGGCAGGGCTACTTCACGCAGGACATCGACGCCGACGGCCATCAGCGCGCCACCTACCATGACGCCGATTTCGACGACCTGCCGGTCGCCCCGGCGCGTACCGCCGACGGGGCCGAGCTGCACGTGGCGGTCGAGATGGCCGAGCGCATGGTCCAGGTCAAGGTGTGGCTGTCGCGCGTCGGACACGTCAAGCTTGTGCTGCTGGACACCGACCTGCCGGAAAACAGCGAACACGACCGCTTCATCGCGCACCGCCTGTACGGCGGCGACCGCGCCACGCGGATCGAGCAGGAGATCGTGCTGGGCATCGGCGGCGTGCGCGCGCTCGCCGAACTGGGGCTGCAGCCGACCGTCTGGCACATGAACGAAGGCCACGCCGCCTTCCTCGTGCTCGAGCGCGTGCGCCAGTGCATGCAACGCCGGCAGCTCGACTTCGCGGCGGCGCTGGAGGCGGTGGCCGCGGGCACCGTATTCACGATGCACACCGCCGTGCCCGCCGGCCACGATCACTTTTCGGAGGACATGATCCGGCACTACTTCGCCGGCTATTGTCGCGCGCACGGCATCGACCTGCAGGCCGTGCTCGCGCTCGGGCGCACGCCGGCGAGCGCGGAGTTCAGCATGACCGCGCTGGCGCTGCGCGGCGCGCGCCGGCGCAACGGGGTGAGCCGCATCCACGGGCGCGTCAGCGCCACGATGATGCGCGACCTGTGGCCGCAGGTGCCCGCCGACGAAAACCCGATCGACCATCTGACCAACGGCGTGCACGTGCCGACGTTCCTCGCGCCGGAGTGGTTCGACATCTTCGACCGCTTTCTCGGACCCGATTGGACGCAGCGACTGTCGGACGCCGACTATTGGCAGCGCGTATACGCGATCCCGGATCACATCTTCTGGAGCGTGCATCAGTACCTGAAGGCGCAGATGCTGCATCTGGTCGCGCGCCGCATCCGCCGCCAGGTGCAGCGTGCGCACGGCTCGGAGGCGCACGCCGACCGCCTGCTGCGCTTTGCCGATCCGAACGACCCGAAGGTGCTGACGATCGGGTTCGCGCGGCGCTTCGCGACCTACAAGCGTTCGACGCTGCTGTTCGAACAGCTCGACCTGCTCGAAGCGCTCGTCAACGTTGCCGAGCGGCCGCTGCTGTTCGTCTTCGCCGGCAAGGCGCACCCGGCCGATGCGCCGGGGCAGGCACTGATGCGCCGGATCGCCGAGGTCGCGCGCATGCCGCGTTTCGAAGGCAGGATCCTGCTCGTCGAGGGCTACGACCTGCGGCTCGCGCGCCGGCTCGTCTCGGGCGTGGACGTGTGGCTGAACAATCCGACCTACCCGCTCGAAGCCTGCGGCACCTCGGGCATGAAGGCCGCGATGAACGGCGTGCTGAACCTGTCGATCCGCGACGGCTGGTGGGACGAGGGCTATGCGCCCGGCAACGGCTGGGCGATCACGCCGATCCCGGAGGATCAGCCGCAGGACGAGCGCAACCGCGGCGAGGTCCGCTCGATCTACGAGATCCTGCAGGACCAGGTGATCCCGCTGTACTACGCGCGCGGTCCGATGGGCTACTCGCCGGGCTGGGTCGAAATGGCCAAGACGTCGATCGCCACGCTGCTGCCGCGCTTCAATACCGAGCGCATGATGAGCGAATACGTGACGCGCTTCTACGTGCCGGCCGCCGATCTGGGCCGGCGTATCGCCGCCGACGGCCACGCGGGCGCGCGCGAACTGGCGCGCTGGACCGAGCGCGTCCGCGCGCGCTGGCCCGGCGTGCGGCTGCAGCGGCTCGAGGAGCCGCCGCGCCGCATCGCCTATGGCGAAGGCGTGCGCATCGCGGTGGCGCTGACGCTCAACGGGCTGGCGCCGAGCGACGTGGTCGTCGAGCTGCTGCTCGCCGACGGTGTGCATGGGCCGAGCACCGCCGAACCCGAGGTGCTGCGGCTCGCCGCCTCGGGTCCGCTGGACGCGGCGGGCGCCCAGCGGTACGAACTGCAGCTCGCGCCCGGGAGCTGCGGCCGCTTCGAGTACCGCATCCGCGCGTATCCGCATCACCCGCTGCTCGCGCATCCGTTCGAGCTGGGGCTGATGGTGTGGCTCTGAGCGCACACCGCGGCCGTCAGGCGGCAGGCGGCTCGCTGCCCGCGATCTGCACGTACAGACGCGCGTACTCGGCGGCCGAGCGGCTCCAGCCGAAGTCCTTCGCCATGCCGTTGCGCTGCAGCCGCCGCCAGCGCTCGGCATCGCGATAGGTAGCGAGCGCGCGCGCGAAGGCCGCGCGCAGGCCGTCGGCGTCGAGCGGGCGGATGAAAAATCCGGTGGCCGTGCCGTCGGCGAGCGCAGCATCGGCACACTCGACGACCGAATCGAGCAACCCGCCGGTGGCGCCGACGATCGGCACCGTCCCGTAACGCTGGCTGTACATCTGATTCAGCCCGCACGGCTCGAAGCGCGAGGGCATCAGAAACATGTCCGCTCCCGCCTCGACCAGATGCGCGAGCGCCTCGTCGTAGCCGACGTGCGCGCCGATGCGCCCCGCATGCTGCGCGGCCAGCGCCGCGAAGCGCCGCTCGAGCGTGCGCTCGCCGGTGCCGAGCACGACCAGTTGCGCGGGCGACGCGACGAGTTCCTCCGCGCAGTCGGCCACGAGGTCCGCGCCCTTCTGCTCGGTCAGCCGGCTGACCATCGCGACGAGCGGAATCGCCGCGTCGTCGGCCAGCGCGAAGCGGCGCTGCAGCGCGCGCTTGTTCAACGCCTTGCCGTCCAGCGAGTCGGCGTCGTAGTTCGCCGCGATCAGCGGATCGCGCCTCGGGTCCCACACCGCCGTATCGATGCCGTTCAAGATCCCGTGCAGCACGTCGCTGCGCGCGGCGAGCAGCCCTTCGAGACCCATGCCGAGCGGTGCGGACCGGATCTCGCGCGCATACGCGGGGCTGGCGGTGGTGATCGCGTCGGCGTACTGCAATCCGGCCTTCATGAACGACAGCTTGCCGTGGAACTCGACGCCTTCGATCGACCAGCTCGCCGCCGGCAACGCCAGCCGCGCGTGCCAGTGCGCGTCGAACAGGCCCTGGAATGCCAGGTTGTGCAGCGTGAACAGCACCGGCGCACGCGGCCGCGCGGAAAAGCGCACGTAGGCGGCGCCGAGCGCGGCGTGCCAGTCGTTCAGGTGCAGCACGTCGGCGCGCCAGCCGGCATCGGTGCCATCGACCGCGAGCCGCGCCGCGGCATGGCCGAGCAGCGCGAAGCGCAGCGCGTTGTCGGGCCAGTCGCGGCCGTCCGCGTCCTGATACGGGCCGCCCGTGCGCTCGTACAGCGGCGGGCAGTCGACGACGAACAGCGGCACACCGGAGTCCGGCCGCGCATGCAGCAGCTCCGCCGCCGGCAGTTCCCCGAGCGCCTCGATGCGCGCGACGCGCTGCGCGGCGCGCAGTGTCCCCTTCACTTGCGGATAACCCGGAAGCAGCACGTGCACATCCAGGCCCGCCTGCTGCAGCGCCACCGGCAGCGCGCCGGCGACGTCGGCCAGCCCGCCGGTCTTGATCAGCGGAACGCATTCGGCGGCGGCGAACACAATGCGCTGCGGCATGGGATCAACGTGATGAAAGTCAAATGACGGTAACACCCGATGCGGCCGCCGGCATGCGCAGGGGCACGGCTTTGGGGTAGCCTGTGATCGAAGTCATGCGCGGGTCCACCGCATCGGCCGCAAGGAGACGGAGGCCATGAGCGACGCAGAGTGCCTGCATTTCGGCTACTGCCCGTACCGCAACGACCCGACGGGACCGCCGCGTATGGTAGTCACGCGCGAGACGATGGCGATCGTGCTCGCCGGCGGACGCGGCAGCCGGCTGGGGCCGCTGTCCGAGTGGCGCGCCAAGCCCGCGGTGCCGTTCGCCGGCAAGTTCCGCATCATCGACTTCACGCTGTCGAACTGCGTGAACTCCGGCATCCGCCGCATCGGCATCTGCACGCAGTACAAGGCGCAGAGCCTGATCCGCCACGTGCAGCGCGGCTGGTCGATCTTCGACGGTCGCTTCAACGAGTTCGTCGAGCTGCTGCCGGCGCAGCAGCGCGTCACCGCGCAGTGGTACGCCGGCACCGCGGACGCCGTGTATCAGAACCTCGACATCCTGCGCGTGCAGGCGCCGAAGTACGTACTCGTGCTGGCCGGCGATCACGTCTACAAGATGGACTACTCCAAGATGCTCACCGAACACGTCGCGCGCGGCGCCGACATGACGATCGCGTGCATCGACGTGTCCATCGACGACGCGCGCGCGTTCGGCGTGATGCAGGTCGACGCCGACGGCCGCATCGTCGGCTTCCAGGAAAAGCCCGCGCACCCGCAGCCGCTGCCCGACCGGCCCGACACCGCGCTCGTCAGCATGGGCGTGTACTGCTTCAACACGCCGTTCCTGTACGAGCAGTTGATCCGCGACGCGGCCACGCGCACGTCGTCGCACGACTTCGGCAAGGACATCATTCCGTACGTCATCGAGCGCGGCTACCGCGTGCTCGCGCACCGCTTTGCAAGCAGTTGCGTCAACATGGTCGGCGACCGCCCGTACTGGCGCGACGTCGGCACGATCGACGCGTACTGGGAAGCCAACCTCGACCTCGTGCAGGTCACGCCCGAGCTGAACCTGTACGACGCGAGCTGGCCGCTGTGGACCTACCAGGAGCAGTTGCCGCCGGCCAAGTTCGTATTCGACGACGACGGCCGGCGCGGCATGGCGGTCGACTCGATGGTCTCGGGCGGGTGCATCGTCAGCGGCTCGACCGTGCGCCGCTCGCTGCTGTTTTCCAACGTGCGCGTGCACGAGGGCTGCACGATCGAGGATTCGGTGATCCTGCCCGACGTCGAGGTCGGCGCCGGTGTCGTGCTGCGGCGTGCCGTCGTCGAGAAGGAGTGCCGGCTGCCGCCCGGGCTGCAGGTCGGTGTCGATCCTGCCGCCGACCGCCGCCGCTTCCTGGTGACCGAGCGCGGCGTCACACTGGTCACCCCGCAGATGCTCGGACAGGAGTTTCACCATCTGATGTAGACCGACGTCAGCGCGCACCGCGCACGATCGCGACCCGCTTGCCGTCGGCCACACTGTCGCTCGGGTACACGATCACGCGCTCGCCCGGCGCGAGCCCCTCCTCGATCCGCGCGTCGAGCGCCGAGCGGCCGCCGAGGGCGACGCGCCGCAACCGCGCGCGGCCCGCGTCGACGACGAACGCGGCCCACCCGCCGTCGCTGCGAAACAGCGCGGCCACGGGCGCCACGACCGCGTCGGCGCGGGCCAGTACCACGATGCGCACGTCGACGCGATAACCGTCGCCGAGCTGGCGCCAGTGCGCCGGCGGCGTGACGAAGTCGATGATCACGTTCACCCGCTGCTCCTCGACGCCGAGCGCGGAAACCTTGGTGAACGCCGCCGGCTCGACGCGGCGCACGCGGCCTTCGAGCGCCAGAGCGCCGGCGTCGATGCGCACCGGCGCGCCGGGCACGATGCGGATCGCGTCGGTCGACAGCACGTCGACGACGATCTCCAGATCGTCGGGATCGGCGACTTCGAGCAGCGGCGTGCCGATGGCCACGACCGCCTCGCTTTCCTGCAGCACGCGCAGCACGCGGCCGTCGATCGGCGAGATGACCGGCAGCGCCGCGGCGCGCGCGATGCCGTTCGGCAGCTCGCGCGCCCGCAGCAACGCCGCGCGCGCCTGCGCCAGGTTGTGCTCGGCCGCCTGCGCTGCCGCCACCGCCGCTTCGACCGCGCGCGTTTGCACGCGCAGCGCGAGTTCGAGCTGCTCGCGCGCCGCCGGCGACACGAAGCCTTCGCGCTCGAGTGCGCGGTTGCGCGCCAGATCCGCCTGCGCTTGTGCCGCGGCCGCCTCGGCACGCGCGACTTCCGCGCGCGCCTGCTTGAGCACCGCTTCGGCGGCACCGACGCGCTCCTGCAGCTCGCGCACGGTGCGCGCATCGAGCAGCGCCGGCGCGGTCGGCGTCAATTGCGCGACCGGCTTGCCGGCCGACACGGGATCGCCCGGCTCGAGCCGGATGCGCGCGAGCCGTCCCGCGAGCGGCGCCGAGATCACGTAGCGTTCGCGCACGCGCGTCCTGCCATCCTCGTCGATCGTCTGCTCGAACGCGGCGCGCCGCACTTCGGCGACCTCGACCGGCAGCGGCCGCGGCGCGAACGCCCAGGCGAACGCCGCGAGCGCAAGCGCGCTCGCGCTGCCGATCCAGAGCCAGTACCTGCGTTTCATCTGATGTCCGTCCGGCGGTCTCGTTTCCTCCCGCGCGGTCGTGCCCCCATCCCGCCTGCCTTTCCGATCACCACGACCCGCCGTCGCATCACTCCGACCCCTCTTGCGTCATCCCAATCCATGCGCTCGTCATCCCGAGCACGATCTCGGCATCGCGAGCGCCCGAGATTCCTCGCCCCGGCTCAAGACCGGAGCTCGGTACGACGAGACGCGTTCGGCTCGAAACGACGCGAAGGGGCCGGCTCGAAATTACGTGAAGACATCGGCGCGGAATGGCGAGAACCGGTCCGCCCGGCACGCCGACATTGCGGCGGCACACGCCGGCGCGGCGGCGCCGCACGCTGCTCGGTTGGCAAGGCTCTTTCCGATCCACGGGCTAGCCCGGATATTTCACGAGGGACGCGGGAGTTGCGCGAGCGGATGC
>JBBIJJ010000099.1:0-11931 GCA_037446035.1 Burkholderiales bacterium | reverse complement strand
GCGGCTGAGATTCCTCGCCTCGGCTCGGAATGACGAGGACCTTCATCTCGGAATGACGAGGACGTTCATCTCGGAATGACGAGGACCTTCATCTCGGAATGACGAGGACCTTCATCTCGGAATGACGGGGACCTTCGGCTCGGAACGACCAGGGACCGGGATCGAACGGGCCGTGCGCGGCCGGGCTAATCCGCCCGCACCACGCGATTCTTGCCCGCTCGCTTGGCCTCGTACAGCGCGGCGTCGGCGCGGCGGATCATCTCCTCGAGCGATTCGCCGTTGCGCCAGCGCACCGCGCCGGCGGAAAACGCCAGCGTCCACGGGCGCTGCTCGAACTGAAAGCCGCGCTTGGCGAGTTCGCGTTGCAGCCGCTCGGCAGCCGCGGCCGCTTCGGCCACATCGGTGGCCGGCAGCAGCAACGCGAATTCCTCGCCGCCCAGCCGCGCGATGAAGTCCGTCGGACGCACGGTCGCCTGCATCAGCGAAGCGAGGTGGATCAGCGCGCGGTCGCCAGCGACGTGGCCGAGCGAGTCGTTGAGTTTCTTGAAGTCATCCAGATCGAGCATCACGAAACCGAGCGGTGCGCCGTAGCGCATCGCGCGCGCCGTCTCGATGCGGAACGCTTCTTCGAGTCCGCGCCGGTTCAGCGCGAAGGTCAACGGGTCCTTCTGCACCAGCGCCGAGACCTGCGTGAGCTCGCGCTCGAGCTGCTGCACGCGCGCCTCGTAGGTCTCGACTTTCTTGCGCGCAGCGACGAGCTCCTCGCGCGAGCGCTCGATGTCGGCACGCACGATCTGCGTGTCCGCCAGCAGCCCCTGGACGACCGCCGACAGGGTCTGCAGGTCGGTCGCGCTCTCGATCTGCTTCTGATAGCCGCCGACCTGTTCGTAGAACCTGCCGGTGCTGCTCGACATCGAACCGATGCGCTCGACGAGTGTGGCCAGCATCTCTTTGAGCGCGGACTTCGCTTCCTGCAGGCTGCGGCGCGCGCTCGCCTGCTGCACGATGATCTGCGCGAGCCTCGCTTCGGCCTGCTCGAGCGCGGCCGAACGGATCGGCCCGCCGAGCAGGGCGCGGATCGGCTCCAGTTGTCCCGCCAGCCATGCCTCCTCGGGCGTCAGGCTCTTCATGTTGTCGCACAGCAGCGCCAGCAGGCGCTGCAGGCCGTCGCGGATCTTGTGCTCCTCGGCGATCTGGCGGTCGATCTCGCGCACCGCATCGGTGAAGCGCGCCAGCAGCTTGCCGACGTCTTCGCCGGCGAGCCTGCCGGCGTGCCGGTCGGCGTAGGCGCGCAGCTTCGCCGCCGCCGGCGTGCCTTCGCCGCACGACTGCTCGAGCAGACGCATCGCCCGGAAGGCGACCTGGCGCCACGCGTCGGCTTCAGCCCGCGCCGTCGCTTCGTCCGCGCTCGCCGACGTCAGCGCCGCGCCCTCGGCACGCGCGGCCGCCGGCGGCGCGGACGAAACGGCCGCGGGCTGGGTAGGCGCGGCGAGCGGATCGGCCGCGTCCTGCGCCTGCCGAACGGTCAAATCGTCGCGCGCGCCCGGCGCCGAAGCAAGCGCCGGCCCCCAGCTTTCCATCAGCCGCTGCAGCCGGTCCAATGCGACGTCAGGCGCATCGGCCGCGCCGTCGACGACGCGCATCACCGCTTCGAGCTTGCGCGCGCGTGTCCAGCCCGCATGAAGCGCGTCGGCCTGCCGCAGCAGCGCGACCGTGGTCTGAGGCCAGTTGCCCGCCGCCCCGCCGGGGCGGCGCTCCAGCGCCCGGTCCATCGCGTCGCGCACGGCCGCCCAGTCCTGTTGCTGCGCGCGCTCGAGCACGGCACTGGCTTCCTGGGAGCCGATGCGGTTGCTGCGAACGAGATCCTTCAGCACGTCCCGGACGACGGCCGCAGGGGACGCACCCGACGACGGGCGGCCGCCGGCGAGCTCGTAGTAGATGTCGGTGAACGTCTCGGGCGTCGGGATGATCCTGCGCTCGGCCAGCGTCTTCAGCGCACGGCGTGCGATTTCGGCCTGGCTGAGGCTGGACCCGCTCCCGGGCCGAGAAGGTTCGTTCATGTTCATTTCAGGCCTCGCGATGGTGGGGACGGGCGGGCACCGCGCCGGCTGCACCGCACGCGAGCGGGTGGCCCAGGGGCCACGCCGGTCCAAGCGCCGGCGCAGCGGGCATACCGCCCGTGGCGGCCGCGCAGACCTCCGGGTCAGCGCGCGCAGGCAGCGCCGTCATGGGCAGTGCGGCACTGCGCACGCCGGCGCGCAGCAGATCCGCGAACTCGTCGGCCGGCAACGCGCGCGCGAACAGCCAGCCCTGCATCAGCCGACAGCCCTCGGCGACCAGACGCGTCATCTGTTCGCTCGTCTCCACGCCCTCGGCGACCACGCGCAGATTCAGGCTGCGGCTCATCGCGATGATCGCGGCGACGATCGCCGCGTTGTCGCCGCTCGCCTCCAGCTCGCGCACGAACGAGCGGTCGATCTTCAGCGTGTCGATCGGTAACCGCTTCAGGTACGCGAGCGAGGAGTAGCCGGTGCCGAAGTCGTCGATCGAGATCGACACGCCCAGTTGCTTGAGCGCTTGCAGCAGCGGCAGCGCGGTCGCCAGGTTGTGCATCAGCACCGTCTCGGTCAGCTCCAGCTCGATCATCCGGGCCGGCAGTCCGCTGACGGCGAGCGCGCGCCGCACCGGCGCGACCAGATCGGCGCGCTGCACGTGGCGGCTGGAGATGTTGATCGACACCGGCACCGCCGCGACGCCCGCGGCGCGCCAGGCGGCGATCTGGCGGCACACCTCGGCGATCGCCCACTCGGTGATCGGCACGATCAGGCCGGTTTCCTCGGCCAGCGCGATGAACTCGGCCGGTGCAACCAGATCGTCGCCGCGCCGCCAGCGCATCAGCGCCTCGGCGCCAACGATACGACCCTCGACCGCGTCGACCTTCGGCTGGTAGTGCAGCACGAGTTCCTTGCGCTCGAGCGCGCGGTGCAGCGCCGTCTCCAGCCGCCAGCGCTCGGCGGTGGCGGTGTTCATCGCGTCGTCGAAGACCTGCCAGCCGTTGCGGCCGGCGTCCTTGACCGCGTACATCGCGATGTCGGCCTTGCGCACGAGTGTCTCGACGTCGTCGCCGTGTTGCGGGAACAGCGCCACGCCGATCGACGCGGTGACGAAGACCTCCTGCCCTCCGCAGGCGATCGGCGCGCGCAGCACCTCCAGCAGCCGCGCCGCCACGCGCTCGGCGACGCCGGCGTCGGCCAGATCCGTCAGCAGGATCGTGAACTCGTCGCCGCCGAGCCGCGCCACGCCGCCGGGGGTGTCCGCCGACGGCCACGCGGCCGCCTCCGGAGCCCGGGGGCGCACCGCGGCCGCCGCGCCCGCGTCCGCCGGCACGCCGTCGTCGGCGCGCGCCACCGTGTCGCCCTCGCGCACGGCCAGATGCAGCCGCGTGGCGACCTCGCGCAGCAGCTGGTCGCCGACCTGATGGCCGAGCGTGTCGTTGACCTGTTTGAAGCGGTCGATGTCGATGAACAGCACCGCCACATGCGTTCCGCATGCGCGCGCGCGCTCCAGACTCGCCGCGAATTGTTCGCGGAAATAGCGGCGATTGGGCAGCCCGGTCAGGCTGTCGAAATCGGCGAGCTGGCGGATCTGCTCCTCGGCGTGCTTGCGTTCGGTGATGTCCTGCAGCACGCCGTGCAGCGCAATTGCGCGGCCGGTATCGTCTCGATCGATCTCGGCCTCGACGTGGACCATCCGCAACTGGCCGTTGGGCCGCACGATGCGGCATTCGAAGTCCAGTTGCCCGGTGCCGGCGACCGCTTCGCGGAACAGTTCCTCGATCCGCGGGCGCTCGTCGTCGAGCACGCGCGTCCACAGGAACCAGTCCGCCAGCCCTTCCTCCTGGCGCGCGAGCCCGGCGATCGCGAAGCACTCGTCGGACAGTTTGACCCACCGGCGCGTCATGTCCCATTCCCAGCTGCCGAGCCGCGCGATGCGCTGCGCCTTGGTGAGCTTGGCCTGGCTGGCGGCGAGTTCCTCGCGCATCCGCGCGGCGCGCAGCATGTAACGCAGCCGCTGCGACAGCAGCGTCCACTGGCTCGTGCTCTTGACGAAGAAATCGGTCGCGCCGGCCTCGTACGCACGCGCGATCGACTCCTCGTCGTCGAGCCCGGTCAGCATCAGCACCGGAACGTGCTCGCCGCCGGGCAGTCTGCGCAACCGCTCGCAGGTCGCAAACCCGTCGATCTCCGGCATCAGCGCGTCGAGCACGACGACATCGGGTTGGTACCGCACAAAGGCCGCGAGCGCCTGCGCACCGCTGTCTGCCTCGATCACGTTCCAGCGGCGCTCGGCGAGCGCCGAGGCGGTCAGCAGCCGCGCGACCGCATCGTCGTCGACCAGCAGCACGCGCTCGCCTTCGACATGCTGCCAGGCGGCCTCCTGAGCCTGTCGCAGGGCCGTACCCCGCGTCGGTCCGGGGGCGCGCGGTGCGGGGTCTTGGAGGTCGCCGTCCATCGGTGGGTCACTTTCTCGTCGTTCGTCCTTACTCGACCACGTGTTCGCTGCGCACCATCGCCTGCAGTGCGCGCACGACGCGCCGGTATTCGTCCAGCGCGGCCGGCCAGTCCTGGCGTGCCGCTGCCACGCGCCCGGCGCGCGCGAGCGCTTCCAGTTCGGCACAGCGCCGCGCCAGCTGTGCGGCCCCGAGATTCGCGCTCGATGACTTGAGCGTGTGCACCGCCTGCCGCAGCGCCGGCGCGTCGTCCTTGTCCAGTGCGCGCTCGGTGTCGGCGACGAGCTTCGCGGCGGTGGCCACATAGGTTTCGATCAGCCGCTCGAGCAGCCGCGCCGCGCCCCTGCGCTCCATGTCGCGGATGCGATCGAGCACGGTCACGTCGAGCGCTTCGCCATCGCCGTCCTGCGGCGGCTCCGCCGCAACCGCCGACGATGCGGTCGCGGGCGTCGACGTGGATTCGGCGTCGGTGGCGGCCGCCGGCCCGTGCGGCGGGGGCACGTGGCGCGCGATCAGCTCGGCGAGCTGTTGCTGCCTGAACGGCTTGGCCAGATAGTCGTCGAAGCCGGCCGCGCGGCAGCGCTCCTCGTCGCCGGCCAGCGCGTTGGCGGTCAGCGCGACCACCGGCGTGGCGGGCCCGGTTGCCCAACGGCGTGCATCGTGCCGATCGCGAAAGCGGCGCAGCGCCTCGAAGCCGTCCATCTCCGGCATCTGGCAGTCCATCAGCACCAGCGCGAACGTCTCGTGCGCCAGCGCGTCGAGCGCCTGCTGGCCATTGGCCGCCAGCCTGACCGCGCAGCCGAGATCTTCAAGCATCACGCGCGCGACCTCCTGGTTGACCGGGCTGTCCTCGACCAGCAGAACGCGCACGCCCTGCAGCGCCGCCGCGGACGGCGCGTCGGTGCCGCGCGGCTGCGCATCGAGCAGGCGCGCGAGCGCGTCGATGAGCTCCTGCTGGCGCACCGGCTTCGCCAAGTAGCCCTCGATGCCGGCCTGCTGCGCCAGGCGCGCCTCGTCGCCGCCGGCGAGCGAGGTCAGCATCAGCTGGCGCACGGCGGCCAGCTGCGGGTCGGCGCGCATCGCCCGCGCCAGCGTCAGCCCGTCCATGATCGGCATCTTCATGTCGATCACCGCGACTTCGAAAGGTGTGCCCGCGCGCGCGGCGGCGCGCATCAGCTCGAGTGCCTGCACGCCGTTTTCGGCGGTCGCGCAACCGATCCCCAGGCCCCGCAACTGGGTCTCGAGGATGCTGCGGTTCGTCGGGTTGTCCTCGACGACGATCACGCGCTTGCCGGCCAGCGCGCCGGCCTCGACCACAGGCGGTGCGGCGACCGGGTCGCCGGTGCCGAGCACGACGTCGAAGCGGAAGGTCGAGCCCTCACCGACGCGGCTTTCCGCACCGATGCGACCGCCCATCAGCTCCACGAGCTGTTTGGTGATCGCCAGCCCGAGTCCCGTTCCGCCGTAACGCCGCGCCATCGTCTGGTCGGCCTGCATGAACACGGTGAAAAGCTTGGCGAGCGCCTCGGGCCGGATGCCGATGCCGGTGTCGCGCACGACGAAGTGCAACCGATACGCCGGCGCGGCGCCGGCAAGGTCGGCCTGCGCGTCGGGCTCGGCGGTGACGTCGAGAACGACCTCGCCCTGTTCGGTGAACTTGATCGCGTTGCCGACCAGATTGGTCAGCACCTGCCGCAGCCGCAGCGGATCGCCGCTTACGGAGGCGGGCACCGAGGGCGCGATGCGGCACGCCAGTTCGAGCCGCTTTTCGTGCGCGCGCGGCGCCAGCAGCTCGAAGACGTCCTCGATCAGGGCGCGCGGATCGAAGTCCAGACTCTCCAGCTCCAGCTTGCCGGCCTCGATCTTCGAGAAGTCCAGGATGTCGTTGATGATCTCCAGCAACTGCTCGCCGGAGCGGTAGACCGCGTCGGCGAAGCGGCGCTGCTTGTCCGACAGCGCCGTGCCGAGCAGCAGCTCGGTCATGCCGAGCACGCCGTTCATCGGCGTGCGGATCTCGTGGCTCATGTTGGCGAGGAACTGGCTCTTGGCGCGGCTGGCACTCTCGGCCTGCTCCTTGGCGGTGCGCAGCGCCGCCTCGCGTTCCTTCTGTTCGGTGATGTCCTCCAGCACGGTCATCAGGTGCGGCGCGCCCTGGGCGTCGCGGAAACGCACCGAATGCCCGCTGACCCAGACGATGCGACCATCGCGCGCGATCATGCGGCGCTCGAACCGTGCGGTGACCTCGCCCTGGCCGAACCGTTCGCGCAGCACGCGCGCCTCCGCCAGGTCGTCGGGGTGCACGCGGTCGCCCAGCGCGTCAGTGCCGACGACTTCGTCCTGCGCGTAGCCGAGCATGCGGACGTACGCCGCGTTGGCGCGCAGCAGGCGGTAGTCGGTCGCCGACTGAATGATCGTCGGCACCGGCGACTCGTCGAACAAGGCACGAAAGTACTCGGCGCTTTCGCGCAGCGCGGCCTCGGCGCGCTTGCGCTCGGTCATGTCCAGCGACAGCAGCGCGTACTGGAAGTAGCGGCCCCGCTCGTCGTGCATCGGCTGGCCCTCGACCTCGTGGAAGCGCCGCTCGCCGGCGCGGTCGTACAGCACGAGGTCCACCCGGCACGGCTGTCCCGCAGCGATCGCATCGGCCACGCGTGCGATCGCGGCCGGGTCCGTCTCCGGACCCGCCATCAGCGTGTGCGTGACCTTGCCGCGCACTTCCGACAGCGTGTAGCCACTGGCCCGCACGAAGGCATCGTTGACCCACTCGATGCGGCCCGCCGTGTCCAGGATGATCACGATGTGTTCGGTGCGCGACGCGACCATCGCGAGCCGGTGGGCTTCGCGCTCGCGCTCGAGCAGTTCGCGCTCGGCGCGGTGACGCTCCGCGACGCGCGAGAGCTCGGCGCCGATCGCCTCGACCAGTTCGAGCATCTCGGCGGTCGCTTCGACGCGGTGGTCGGTGTAGAACTCGATGAACGCGGTGACGTGGCCGTGTGCGGTCACCGGGATCACGACGCCGCTCCTCAGCCCGGCGGCCAGCGCAACGTCGCGGCGGTCCCATTCGGCGAGGCGCGCCAGGTCCGACACCCAATGCGGCATGCCGCTGATGTAGGCGCGGCCGATCAGCCCGTTGACCGAGCGACGGATCGTCGCCGACTCGGTCGCGGCGACGAACGCCTCGTAGCGCCCCGCGTCGCGCACGAACCACAGCGAGCGCGGCGGCCGATCCTCGACGCGGCCTTCGTCCGGCAGCAGCGCCACGCGGCCGACCGGCCAGTCCAGATACTCGCCGATCTCGTGCAGCGCGCGCTCCAGCGTCTGCTCGACCGTCTCGCATTCGTTGGCCGCAGCGGCCAGCCCGCGCAACAGCCGCATCAGCGCGTACTGCCGCTGCAGTTCGAGCCCGTTCTGCAGCTCGTTCATGTGGGCACGCTTCAGCCGCTCGGAGTGCCCGAGCAGCGCGGCGGTCATCGCGTCGAACGCCGCGACCAGGCGCTCGAACTCGGCGCCGCTGCGCGCCGGCGCGCGACCCGCATAGCGCAGCGAAAGCTCCTCGGCACGCGCGGTCAGGCGGCGGATCGGCCGGACCACGTAGTGCATCAGGAACGCACCGATCAGTCCCGCGCCGACCAGCGTGATCGCCGCGACGATCGCGAAACGCGCGCGCGCCTCGCCGCGCATCGCCTCTTGCACGCCTTCGAGGGCGAAGTGGTAGCCGACCGCGAGCGTCCATGCGGTGGTCACCGCCACCGCCGCCACGACCACGGCGGCGACCGACGGGCCGGCCGCCGGCGCAGCGGACTCGCCTGCTGCCACCGACGGCGACACGGCGGCGAGCGGCTCGGCGGCGGGCGCCGGACCGTCCGCGCGCGGGAACTCGAGCGCGGACGGCGCGGTGCCCGGATCGCATCCGAGCGGCAGCGAGCCGCCGGCTGGCCGGTCGTTGTCGGGGCTGGACCAGGGAAGTCGCATGGATTCTGAGGGCCCGCGCGCAAGCGCAGGCGCAGCGCGCCTGAGTCTGGTTTCGGCCGCGCGCCGATCAACTTAACGCGAGCGCGCGCATCGAAAAGCGTGCGGTTGACGCGACTTTTCCGCCCTCCTCGCGCCATGGCCCGTGCCGCGGCGCCTCCTGCGTGTGCCGCCGCTGGCACAATGCGCGCGCATTCGTCGAAATGGGCGCGGATCCGGGGCGCAGACGTGGACGGGGCGTTGGCCGGGGCAGCGGCGTATCGGCGGGCACGCCGATCGGGGCGACAGGGGATGCGAGCAGCACATCGGCACGGGTTCGCGCTGGCGGCGGGCATCACCGCCGCAGAGGCAGCCGGCGCAGCCGCGCGGCACGTTGAGGGTGCCGCCTTCGGCAGCCCGGATGCCGCGATCGCTTGGCTACTCGGTGCGGCCTCGGTCGGTGCCTTGATCGCGCTGGCTGCGGTCGTCGTCGCGCAGCGCCTGCGCAGCGCGCGCGAGATCGCGACGATGCGCCGCGTGCTGACCGCTTCCGCCGACTGGTGGTGGCGCACCGACAGCGCGCTGGCCGTCGTCGAGGTCGAACCCGGGCGCCGGCTGTCGGCCGCGGTCGAACTGAAGCGGCTGCTGGGACGCAAGCCCTGGCAACTGACCGACGCCGGCGCTGAGGCGCCGAAGGAGCTCGCCGAGGCGATCGATGCGCGCGCGCCGTTTCACGACATGCTGGTGCGCGTGCCGACGGCGGGGGCGGCGCGCACGATCGCGCTGTCCGGCACGCCGCTGTTTTCGGGCAGCGGCCGCTTTGCCGGGTACGCCGGGGTGGCGCGCGACCTGACGGACACGCTGGCGGCAGCGCGCGGCGGCAGCCGGGAGCAGGCGGCCGAGATCGAGCGGCTGCGCACCGACCTGGATGCCGCCCGCCAGGCGAGCGCGGAGCAGGCGCGCGGCTTCGAGTTCGCGGTCAAGGAGCTCGACAGCTTCGCGCATTCGGTGTCGCACGATCTGCGCGCGCCGCTGCGCGTCGTCGACGGCTTCGCCAACATCGTGCTGGAGGACTACGGCGACCGCCTCGACGACCTCGGGCGCGAGCATCTGAAGCGCATCGTCACCGCGGCCGGCCGCATGAATTCGATGATCGACACGCTGCTGGCGCTGTCGCGGATGACCAGCCGCGAGATCGAACGCGAGCGCGTGGACCTGTCGCAACTGGCGCGCGAACTCGCCGACGAGCTGCGCGCGCAAGACGGTGCACGCCGCGTGCAGTTCATCGTCGCCGAGGGGCAGCTTGCCGACGGCGACCGCACGCTGCTGCGGCTCGTGCTGCAAAACCTGCTCGGCAACGCTTATAAGTTCACCGCCAAGGTGCCCGCCGCGCGCATCGAGTTCGGCGCGCGCGACCAAGGCGGCCAGACCGTCTACTACGTGCGCGACAACGGCGCCGGCTTCGACATGCGCTTCGCCGACAAGCTGTTCGGCCTGTTCCAGCGCTTCCACTCGCAAAACGAGTTCCCCGGCACGGGCGTGGGGCTCGCCACCGTGCAGCGGATCGTGCGCAAGCACGCCGGCCGCGTCTGGGCCGAGTCGAAGCCGGGAGAGGGTGCAACTTTTTATTTTACGTTGTGGGAGCGGCGCTAGCCCCGGACTTCTCACAAGGCGCTCACTCAATGCGAGGAGAATCGTTGCTGCATGCGGCGTTGCGGGCGATACGGCCTCGCGACAACGTGTGCCGGGGCGCTCGCTGTCGCGGCGCTCGCTGGGTCTCGCGCCACCCGGCCGGCGCTTCACTCGGAACGGAGCGACGGCTACGTTCCTCGCCGCCGCGCTCGCCCGGATCGGCCCGATCCCGGCACGATCATCCGCGACCCTCGTGAGAAATCCGGGCTAGGCGGCAGACTCCCGCACCACCCGCCCGGCCGAGACGGCGGCTCACATCGCCGAACAGACCGTGTACGTCTGGGCTTCGCTGAAGACGCCGGCCGGGGCGCCCGGCACCGTGTTATTCGGCCCCTGCGTGGCGCGCACGTTGCCGCTGTTGGGGCGCCCGTCGTCGGTCTGCGTGTCGATCGCCGCGGCGGCCTTGCCCGGAACGCTGCCCTGGCAGACCATCAGCGTGGCCTGCGCGTAGCCCAGCACGGCCGCGTTGGTCACACCGGTCAGGCCGCCGAACGCGTTGCGCGGAAGGGCTGCCACCCCCGTGATGGTGTGATCTCCAGTGAGGTATCCGGACGCGCGCAGGTGCTGGAAGTACGCGCCGCCTTCGCCGCCGCCGTTGAACGTCTGGCCGGCGGCGATCGCGATCACCCCGTTGTTGTTGCCGGCCGCGGTGACGCCGGTCCAATTGCCGCCGCGCCCAGTCAGCGTGGCGATCGGGCCGTCGTCGCCCGGCAGCCGCTTGAAGCGGTCCAGGTACGCGTTGTGCGCGGCCTTGATGCCGTTGACCTCGTTGACCGCGTTTTTCACGCGGCTGTTTTCGATCAGTTCCTGCCCCTTGAGGATGGCCCCGAGCAGCAATCCGATGACCACCAGCACGATCGCGATCTCCACGAGCGTGAAGCCGCGCTGGTGCGACATTCCAACGATGTGCATGTGCGTGTCCTTTCCGTCGACTGTGCCGTTGATGGCCGCGTCACTGTAGCGAGGCGGCGGCGCGCCCGATGCGACGAAAAGCGCGGCCAGACCGTGCCAAACCGGCGGCGCGCGCTCTACGGCAGGCGGCCCGCCTGCAGCATCGATTGCGCGAGCAGCGGCGCCGCTACCACGACGGTCTGGTCGTCGAAGGCGGCCGTGGGCGTGCGATCGACGGCGATCGTGTCGCCGTCGTGGTTTTCCTGCTCGTCGGCGTCGGCGCTCGCCGGCATCGGGTTGCCGGCGGGCAGCCAGGCGCCGAAGCCGTTGGCACCGTGCGAGACCAGTACCGCCGGCGCGCCCGTGACCAGCGCGGCGCCGCCAGCGGCGACGCGCACCTCGTTGTCGCCAGGCGAGCACAGCGCGAACGCGGCCTGCGTCGGCGGCACCACGGGCGGGGTCGCGCAACCGTAAGCGGTCGGCGGCCGCGCCATCACGGTGCGCGAGTGCAGCGCGGCGACGCGATAGCCGATGCGCCGGCCCCAGGCGTCGGTCTCCGGCAACCCCAGCGTCGCCCACGGCAGCACGCCCGCCTGCCCGCCGGTGCAGCCAGTGGCCGTGGGCGTGCGCTCCACGCCGGCGCCGGGCGCACCGGCGGGCGTGTTGGGCGCGGCCGGGCACGGCAGCCGGCCGTTGACGGCCGCGAAGCCGAGCAGCGCCTGGCGCGCCTCGGCGAGCAGGCGCTGCGTGTCCTTTGCGCGCTGGGTGGCGAGCTGCGTGCCGGTGATCATCAGCAAACCGGTCAGCATCAGCGCGAACACGACCAAGACCACGGCCATCTCGACCAGCGAGAAGCCGCGCGTGCGCGCAAGGAGTTCGGCGCGCTTCAT
>JBBIJJ010000098.1:0-12026 GCA_037446035.1 Burkholderiales bacterium | reverse complement strand
GCCTAGCCAGCGGCCCGCTCGCGACGAAATCTTCACACCTTCTCAGGGCTTCGCTGCGCCGCCGCCCGGTTCGATCCAGAACGCGCGGTTGGAGCGCTTGGCGCGGTACATCGCGAGGTTCGCGGCGAGCAGCAGGTCGTCCTCGTTGCGGCCGTCGCGCGGGAACAGCGCGCCGCCGATGTTGACGCCGACCGCGCCCGAGACGTCGCTGACGCGAAACGGCTGCGCAATGCTGTCGGCGAGCGCGATGGCGCGCGGTTCCAGCAGCGCGGCGCTCGCCACCCCGTCGAGCAGCACGGCGAACTCGTCGCCGCCGATGCGCACCGCGAGATCGTCGGCGCGCACCTGCGTCTGGATGCGGCGCGCGACCATGCGCAGGATCTCGTCGCCGATGCGGTGGCCATGCTGTTCGTTGAACGGGCGGAAGCGCGCGAGGTTAAGGACGAGCAGCGCGAAGGGGCGGCCGGCCGCGATCGCGCGCTGCATGCGGCGCGACAGACCGAGCCGGTTACCGAGTGTGGTCAGCGCGTCGCTTTGCGACTGCGGCGGCGCATCGCTCGGACGCGCGCGCGCCGGTGTGGCGTCGCGCACGATCGCCACCGCGTAACGCGCGCCATCGAGTTCGATCGTCGCCAGCGCGATCGATACGGGCACTTCGTCGCCCGACTTGGCGAGCGCGGGCAACGCCGGCCGCGCGCTCATCGCGGCCGCTTGCGGGCTCTGCATGAACTGCGCCTGCAGCCGTGCGTGGCTTTCGCGATAACGCTGCGGCAACAGCATCTGATGCTCGCGGCCGACGAGCTCGTCGGGCAGGTAGCCGAAGACGCGGCGCACGGCCGGGTTGGCCAGCACGATCTTGCCGCTGACGTCGACGACGATGCAGGCGTCGGGCAGAACCTCGAACAGGTTGCGCAGGGCGGAAAGGACGTCCATCGTCGCGGTGTGCTGTGGGCAGTTCGATCCTCGCAGCCCGGATGTGGGCCGACTGGCGCACACGGGGCACGCCATGGCGCGATCATGCCACCTCGTGCAGCACGCTGCGTCAACCGGCGCGGCAGGCGCTTTGCGCGCGGTGCGCGCCGCCGCTCAGCGTGCGATCTCGACCACTCCTTCGGCCGCCAGCGCGTCGATCTGTGGGTCCGAAAAGCCGTGTTCGCGCAGCACCTCGCGTGTATGTTCTCCCAGCAGCGGAGCCGGGCGGTCGATCGATGTGGGCGTCTCCGAGAAGTGCAGCGGGCAGCCGAGCGCCTTGGTGGGTCCGGCCTGCGGGTGCACGAGGTCGACCACCATGCCGCGCGCCTGCGTCTGCGGGTGCGCGAGCGCCTCCCCGATCGAATGCACCGGGCCGGCCGGCACGCCGGCGGCATCGAAAGCCGCGAGCCACTCGGCGCGCGTGCGCGTGACCAGCACCGCGTTCATCGCCGCCACCAGCGCCTCGAGGTTACACATGCGGTCGCTGTTGGTGCGAAAGCGCGGATCGTCGCGCCATTCGGGGTGACCCAGGACGTCGGCGATGCGCTCCCAGTTGGCCTGGTTGGCGCCGCCGATGTTGATCCAGCCGTCTTTGGCGCGAAACGCCTGATACGGCGCCGTCAGCACGTGCGCCGAGCCGGTCGGACCGGGCGACTCTCCGGTGGCGAAGAAAATCGCTGCGTGCCAGTAGGTCTGCTGCAGCGCCGCCTCCATCAGCGACGTGTCGACCACCTGGCCGCGCCCGGTCTTGAGCTTGTGCGCATACGCGGCGCAGATGCCGACCACCGCGAGGATGCCGGCGTTGATGTCGGCGACCGAGTTGCCGGTCTTCGCCGGCGGCCCGCCCGGCTCGCCGGTGATCGACATCAGCCCGGCGAATCCCTGCGCGATCAGATCGAAGCCGCCCTTGTCCGCATACGGTCCGGTGCGGCCGTACCCGGACACGGCGCAGTAGATCAACCCCGGGTTGATTGCGGACAGCACGTCGTAGCCGAGGCCGAGTTTCTCCAGCGTGCCGAGGCGGTAGTTCTCGGTCAGCACGTCGGCGTCGCGCACCAGCCGCAGCAGCACGTCGCGGCCCTGCGGGTGCTTCAGGTTCAGCGCGATGCCGCGCTTGTTGCGGTTCAGGATCAGAAACGGCGCCGACACCCCGTTGACGCGCGGCTCCTGGTAGCCGCGCGCATCGTCGCCGCCCGGCAGCTTCTCGACCTTGATCACGTCCGCGCCCATGTCGGCGAGCATCATGCCCGCCGTGGGCCCCGCCATGATCTGCGCCAGCTCCAGCACCCGCATGCCGGCGAGCGGTCCGGTTTTGCGTTCGTTGCGCACAGCCAAACCTTATCCAGTCGTCATCCCGAGCCGCTCCGTTTCCGTCATCCCGAGCGGCTCCGTTCCTGTCATCCCGAGCCGCAGGCGAGGGATCTCGGCCGTTCGAACGCTTAAATTCCTCGCCGCTGCGCGGCTCGGAGTCCGCTATTTCCCCTCGAACCGCGGCTTGTCCTTGGCCAGGAACGCGCGGTAACCGATGCGGAAGTCCTCGGTGTCGAAGCAGTCGAAACACTCGTCGTATTCAGCCTCGGTCAGCGGCCGCGGATCGGCCAGCCGGCGCACGAACTTCTTGTGCCAGCGCGCGGCCAGCGGCGCGCCTTCGGCGACGCGTTCGGCGGTGGCGCGCGCTTCGGTCGCCACCCGATCGTCCGGCACTACGCGCGTGACCAAGCCCTTGTCCTTCGCCTCGGCGGCGTCGAACACGCGCCCTTCGAGCAGGATCTCCAGCGCCACCGCCGGCCCGACCAGCCGCAGCAGCGGCAACATCTCCGGGTACGCCATCACCAGGCCCAGGTTCTTGATCGGCGCGCCGAAGCGGCTGCCTTCCCCGCAGATGCGCAGGTCGCACAGCGCGGCGATCTCGAGCCCGCCGCCGACGCAGATGCCGTGGATTTGCGCGACCAGCGGATGGCGGCATTCGACCAGCGCCTGCGCAGTGGCGTGCATGATCTTGCCGTATTCGCGCGCCTGCGCCTTGTTCGAGCGCACGGTCTCGAACTCGGAGATGTCGTTGCCGGGCGAAAAAGCGCGCTCGCCGGCGCCGCGCAGCACGATGCAGCGAAGCGAATCGTCGGTCGACAACCGCGCGATCGTTTCGCCCAATTGCTGCCACATCGGCCGCGTCAGCGCGTTCAGTTTTTCAGGGCGATTGAGCACGACAGTGGCAATCGCGCCGTCGCGCTCGACAAAAATGGGTTCCGGCATTTCGGCTCAGCGATACAGAAAGCTGACCAACGACATCGTCACGGCCGGCACGTAAGTCACCAGCAGCAGCGTGCCGAGCAGCACCAGGATGAACGGTACGTTCGCCTTGGTCACGGTCCACACGTTTTCCTTGGCGATCGCGCAGGTGATCATCAGCACGCTTGCCACCGGCGGCGTCTGCTGGCCGATTGCCAGATTCAGCGTCACGACGATGCCGAAGTGCACCGGATCGATGCCGACCGCCGTGACCAGCGGCATCACGATCGGCACCACCAGGATGATCGCCGCCGCCGAATGCAGGAACATGCCGACGAACAAGAAAAACACGTTCAGCATCGCCAGCACCAGCCACGGATCGTCGGTGACCTCGGTGATCCGGCGCGCCAGCTGCTGCGGCAGTTGCGCTTCGGTCAGGTACAGGCCGAGCAGCGCCGACGACGCGACCAGCAGCATCACCGCGCCGGTCTGCACGCCGCCTTCGATGATCGCGTCGCGCAGATGACGCCAGTCCAATTCGCGGTAGATGAACAGGCCGATCACCAGCGCCGCCACCACCGCGAGCGCCGCGCCCTCGGTGGCGGTCACGATGCCGCCGAAGATGCCGCCCAGGATCACGATCGGCATCGTCAGCGCCCAGAACGCCTCGCGAAACGCGCGCGCCAGCTTGCGCAGTTCGAAGATTTCCTCGACCGGCCAGTTCAGCCGCACCGCATACCAGTAGCACAGCAGCATCATCGCGAAGCCGGCGATCAGCCCCGGAATGATGCCGGCGACGAACAGCTGCACGACCGAGGTGCCGGCCATCACCGCGTACAGGATCATCGGGATCGACGGCGGGATGATGATCGCCAGCGACGCCGACGACGAGGTCACGGCGGCGGCGAAGGCGGCCGGATAACCGCGCCGCTTCATCGCCGGGATCATGATCGATCCGGTGGCCGCAACGTCGGCGACCGCCGAGCCGGAGATCTCGGCGAAGAACATCGACGTCAGCACGTTGACCTGCGCCAGCGCGCCGCGGATCGAACCGAGCAGGGCGGAGGCGAACTCGATCAGGCGGCGCGAGATGCCCGAGGTGTTCATGATCGCGCCGGCCAGGATGAACAGCGGAATCGCGATCAGCGGAAAGCTGGTCGCGCCCTGGTACATCGTGATCGCGACGTTTGGCAGCCCGGCGGTTCCCTGCGATGCGACAATCGCGCCGACCGCGGCGATGCCGAGCGCGACCGCGATCGGCACGTTGATCAGCACCAGCGCGACGACGCAGACGAAGACGAAGACCGCGGTCATGGCCGGCGCGCCTCGCGCAGGATCTGCGGCAAAGCCAGCGCCTCGGCGATCACGAACAGCACCGCGGTGACCGGGATCACCGACTGCGTCCAGGCGACCGAAACCTGCGGCAGCGACACCAGCGTGTCGGTCGCCAGCACCTCCAGCACCGACACGCCGATCCACGCCAGCAGGATGAAGAAGCTGAACACGCAGGCTTCGGCGATCAGCGCCACCGCCACGCGCGGCCCCGGCGGCAGCAGCCGCACCAGCTCAGGCACGCCGATGTGCGCGCGTTTCAGCGCCGCCAGCGCCGCGCCGTAGTACGTGACCCAGGCCAGCAGCACCGAGGCGATCTCGTCGTACCAGACCAGCGCGTGGCCCGCGTAGCGGAAAATGACGCCCGCCGTGACCTCGACGGCGAGCGCCACCATCAGGACGATAAGGATCCATTCGAGGGTACGCTCGTACCCTCGTCGCCACCGTTCCAGAGCCATTGGTTACTTGCCGACGGCGATCGCGCGGTCGATCACCCCTCTGGAGCCGGCGACTTCCTTGGCGAACTCTTCGTACACCGGACGGCTGGCGGCGACGAACGCATCCTTGTTCGGCGTATTGACCGCCACCCCGGCCGCCTTGATCTTGCCGAGCAACTCTTCGTCGTCCTTGGCCGCCTTCTCGTAGACAAACGCCTGCGTCTCCTTGGCGGTGTCCTCCAGGATCTTGCGCACGTCCGGCGCCAGCGACGCCCACTTCTTGCTGCCGACCGCCACGTACGCCGGCGTGTACACATGCCCGGTCAGCGACAGGTACTTCTGCACCTCCTGGAACTTGGCGCTGTAGATCTGCGTGAACGGATTCTCCTGGCCGTCCATCACGCCGGTCTGTAGCGCGGTGAAGACCTCGGAGAACTTCATCGGCGACGGATTGGCGCCGTAGGTCTGGAACATCTTCACCCGCCACTTACCTTCCGGCACGCGCAGCTTGATGCCTTTCAGGTCCTCCGGCGTGTTGATCGGCCGCCTGTTGTTGGTGATGTGCCGGTAGCCGTTTTCCCACACGGCGATGATCTTCAACCCTTTCTTTTCGGCTTCGGGCGCGAGCTTGCTCCAGAACAGCTCGCGCTCGATCCGCTTCATGTGCTCGCGGTCCTTGACCAGATACGGCATCTCGAACACGCCGAACAGGTCCGCTTCGGACGACATCACGGTGGACGGCAGCGCGATGTCCACCGTGCCGAGCTTCAGCTTCTGCAGCAGCTCCTTGTCCCCGCCCAACTGGCTGGAGCCGTACACGACAACCTTGGCCTTGTCGCCGAGCCTGGCGTTGGCGCGACGCGCGAACTCCTCGGCGCTGGCGGCAAACAGCGAACCCGGCTCGCCGACATGGCCGAACTTGATCTCGGTCTGCGCCGCGGCGGCGCCGCCGGTCAGTAACGAAGCCGCGCCGAGCGCGGCAGCGATCAGTCGAACGCGAAGGCGCGGATTGAACGGACGATTCATGCTTGGGTCTCCTTGGTGTGCGAGCCTGTGTGAAAGCGCTTTGTCATTCCGACCCCGAGCGCAGCGAGGGGAGGAATCTCAAGAACCACGCATGAGATCCCTCGTCACTGCGTTCCTCGGGATGACAAGCGTGCTGGATTCGGCTGCCGTTCATACCGCCTGCCTCGCTGGCGCGAGGCGTACGGAGCTCGCGCGCGCCGCGGGCGCGGTCTCGCGCAGGTAGTCGAGCGTGGCTTGCACGCCGCCGGCGCGATGCGGCACGCCGGCGAGCGCAAGCCCCATTTCGACACCGGCCAGCGTGCCGGCCAGCGTCAGGTCGTTGAAGTCGCCCAGGTGCCCGATGCGGAACACCCAGCCGGAGAGCCGGCTCAGCCCCTGGCCGAGCGACATGTTGAAGTTCTCCAGCACGATCCTGCGGAACGCATCGGCGTCATGGTGTTTACCGTGCGCATCCTGCGGCATCACCACAGCCGTCAGCGTGTTGCTGTACTCGGCCGGGTTCGCGCACAGGATTTCCAGTCTCCAGCCGCGCACCGCGCGGCGTGTGGCCTCGGCGTGGCGCGCATGGCGCGCGAACACGTTGTCCAACCCCTCTTCGAGCAGCATGTCGATCGCCTCCGCCAGGCCATACAGGAGGTTGGTGCTTGGCGTATACGGAAAGAAGCCGTTGCCGTTCGCGGCCAGCATCTCCTCCCAGCTCCAGAACGACTTCGGCAGCCGGGCGGATTTCGCCGCGGCGAGCGCCTTGTCGCTGACGGCGTTGAACGACAGGCCCGGCGGCAGCATCAATCCTTTCTGCGAGCCGCCGACGGTGACGTCCACCCCCCATTCGTCGTGCCGGTAGTCGATCGAGCCGAGCGAGGAGATCGTGTCGACCAGCAGCAGCGCCGGATGGTGTGCGCGGTCCAGCGCGCGGCGCACGGCGGCGATGTCGGACGTGGCCCCGGTGGACGTCTCGTTGTGTACGACGCACACGGCCTTGATCCTGTGTTCGCGATCCTCGACGAGCCGCGCTTCGATCGCCGCCGCGTCCACGCCGCGCCGCCAGCTTCCGTGCTCGAAGCCGCCAAGGAAGATCGGTGCCAGGCCGAGCTTTTCCGCCATCTTCTTCCACAGGCTGGCGAAGTGTCCGGTCTCGTACATCAGCACCGCGTCGCCCGGCGACAGCGTGTTGACCAGCGCCGCTTCCCACGCGCCGGTGCCCGAAGCGGGGTAGATCACGACCGGATTCCTGGTCTTGAAGATGGCGCGGATGTCCGCCAGCACTTTCTTCGCCAGCGCCTGGAACTCGGGGCCGCGATGGTCGATCGTCGGATGATCGATCGCCCGCAGGACGCGGTCCGGCACGTTGGTCGGCCCGGGAATCTGCAAGAAATGGCGGCCGCTCGGATGCGAATTCAGTCGCAGCATGGTTGTCCTTTACGACGGCATCAGGCGCGTCTCGCCATCGCCCGCGCCTGTCATCCCGAGCGCAGCGAGGGATCTCGGCGCAGCGATGCAGTGGAGATTCCTCGCCTGCGGCTCGGAATGACGAGAGGGTTTCGGCTCGGAATGACGCGCTCTTTCACCCCGAGCGTCCCCTGTGTCATCCCGAGCGTCCCTTGTTGTCATCCCGAGCGTCCCTTGTGTCATCCCGAGCGTCCCTTGTGTCATCCCGAGCGTCCCTTGTTGTCATCCCGAGCGTCCCTTGTGTCATCCCGAGCGTCCCTTGTTGTCATCCCGAGCGTCCCTTGTGTCATCCCGAGCGCAGCGAGGGATCTCGGCGTTGCCAAGCACCGAAGATTCCTCACCTGCGGCTCGGAATGACGAGAGGGTGCGCGCTGTGAATGGCGCGCGCACTGGCTCGGAACGACACGAGGACGCCGACGCGAAGAATTGCATTTTGTATACACTAGGGCATCGTCACTGAACAGGCAAGTCCGTGATTTCCGGCACCGACTCGACGCCGAGCGCGCGGCCGCGCGCGATTGACCGTCAGGTGTTGCACGCGGCCGTCGCGGCGCAGCTGCGCGACATGATCACCGAGGGTGTGCTCGCGCCCGGCGAACGGCTCAACGAACGCGTGTTGTGCGAGCAGCTCGGCATCTCGCGCACGCCATTGCGCGAGGCGTTCAAGGTGCTGGCCACCGAAGGGCTGATCGTCCTGCTGCCGAACCGCGGCGCGCAGGTGGCGCAGTTGAGCCGTGAAGAAGTCGTGCATGCGTTCCAGGTGATGGGCGCGCTCGAGGGGCTTTCCGGAGAATTGGCCTGCGCGCACATCACGGACCGGGAGCTGGCCGAGATCAGGGAGTTGCACCGGCAGATGGCGGTGTGTCATCGAAAGCGCGATCTGCCGGGCTATTACCGGCTGAACCGCGCGATTCACGAGCGCATCAACACGGCCGCGCGCAATCCGGTGTTGACGCAGGTCTACCGCACGGTCAACGCGCGGCTGCACGCGCTTCGCTTCCGCTCGAACTTCGACCGCAAGAAGTGGGACGCCGCGCTCGCCGAGCACGAGCAGATGCTCGAAGCGCTTGCCGCGCGCGACGGGGAAAGCATGCGCCGCCTGCTGGTCGAGCACCTTGCGCACAAGTGCGCGGCTGCCTTGCTCGCGCTGATGGAAAGCGAGCGCGCATCCGCTGCCGCGGACGACGGTGAAGCGCACGCGCGGGGCGGCAACGGCGACGCTGCGCGATGGGCGGCCGCGCGGCGCCCGGGCGCCACGCGCGCGGCCCGCACCACGGCGGCACACGCGGCCAAGTCCGCGCGCCGGCTCGACGACCGCCGCGCATGAGCTCCACCTCGGCCGGCAGCGCGCCTTCCGCGCGCCGCATGTTCTTTCAGCCGTCGCTCGCCAGGGGCGATCTGGCGACGCGGCTGCGCCGTGCGGTGCGCGGCGAGGTGCTGTTCGATGCCGCCTCTCGCGGGCGCTACGCGACCGACGCCTCGATCTATCAGATCGAGCCGATCGGCGTGCTGGTGCCGCGCGACGAAGACGACGTGCGCGCCGCGGTCGAGATCTGCCGCGAATTGCGCGTGCCGATCCTGCCGCGCGGCGGCGCGAGCAGCCAGTGCGGGCAGACGGTCGGACGCGCGCTGGTGATCGACTACAGCAAGTACCTGGACCGCGTGATCGCCTTCGACCGCGACGCCAGTACGGTCGAAGTGCAGCCGGGCATCGTGCTCGACGCGTTGAACGCGTGGCTGAAGCCGCACGGGCTGTGGTTTCCGGTCGATGTGTCCACGTCGGCGCAGGCCACGCTCGGCGGCATGGCGGGCAATAATTCGTGCGGATCGCGCTCGATCGCCTACGGCAACATGGTCCACAACGTCGTCGGCATCGACGCGCTGCTGGCCGACGGAGCCGAGGAGTTCTTCGGGCCGTTCGGCGTCGGGGCCCAGCGTCCGTTACGTTCTGCGCGTGCTGCCCGGCTGGTGGCGCGACTGTTCGAGATCGGCGCGCGCGAGCGCGACGAGATCGAGCGCGTATGGCCGACCGTGATGCGGCGCGTCGGCGGCTACAACCTCGACGTGTTCCATTGCCGCAGCGAGCGGCCGTACACGGCCGACGGCTCGGTCAACCTCGCGCATCTGCTGGTCGGCAGCGAAGGCACGCTGGCGCTGTTTCGCCGGCTGCACTTGCAGCTCGCGCCGCTGCCGGCGCACAGAGTGCTCGGCGTCGTCAACTTCCCGACGTTCTACGCCGCAATGGACTCGGCGCAGCACATCGTCAAGCTCGCGCCCACCGCGGTGGAACTGGTGGACCGCACGATGATCGAGTTGTCGCGCGCCAATCCGGCGTTTCGGCCGACGATCGAGCGCGCGCTGATCGGCGCGCCGGAGGCCGTTTTGCTGGTGGAGTTTGCCGGCGACGATCGGGCCGCGCAGGTCGCGCGACTCAAGCAACTCGTCGAACTGATGGCCGACCTCGGGCTGCCCGGCAGCGTGGTCGAGCTGACCGATGCCGGCGCGCAGAAAGCGCTGTGGGAGGTGCGCAAAGCGGGCCTGAACATCATGATGTCGATGCGCGGCGACGGCAAACCGGTGTCGTTCATCGAGGACTGCGCGGTGCCGCTCGAACATCTGGCCGAGTACACGGCGCGCCTGACCGAGGTGTTCGCCAAGTACGGCACCAAGGGGACCTGGTACGCGCACGCCAGTGTGGGCACGCTGCACGTGCGCCCGATCCTGGACATGCGGCGCGACGGCGCGGCCAAGATGCGGGCGATCGCGGAAGAGGCTTCCGCGCTGGTGCGCCGGTTCAAGGGTGCGTACTCGGGCGAGCACGGCGACGGCCTGGTGCGCAGCGAATGGGTCGCGTGGCAGTTCGGCCCGCGCATCACGCGCGCGTTCGAGCAGATCAAGGACCTGTTCGATCCCGACGGCCTGCTGAACCCGGGCAAGATCGTGCGGCCGAGCAGGATGGACGACGCCGGGTTGTTCCGCTTCAAGCCGGGGTATGCGATCGCGCCGCTCGACACTGCGCTCGACTGGTCGGCGTGGAACGTGCACAACGACCATCGCACCGAAGCCATCACGCCGCCGGGCACGGGCGAAGACCCGGCGCAAGGCTTCGGCAAGGCGGTCGAGATGTGCAACAACAACGGCCACTGCCGCAAGTTCGACGCCGGCACGATGTGCCCGAGCTTTCGCGTCACGCGCGACGAGCGGCACGTCACGCGCGGCCGCGCCAACACGCTGCGGCTGGCGCTGTCCGGCCAGCTCGGCCCCGAGGCGTTCACCTCCGACGAGATGTTCGCGACGCTCGATCTGTGCGTGAGCTGCAAGGGCTGTCGCCGTGAGTGCCCGACCGGCGTGGACATGGCGAAGATGAAGGTCGAGTTCCTTCATCACTACAAGAACAAGCATGGACTGACGCTGAAGGACCGACTGGTCGCGTACTTGCCGCGCTACGCGCCGTGGGCCGCAAGGTTGCCGTGGCTGGCGAACACGCGCGAATGGCTGCCGGGTGCGAAAGCGCTCGGCGAAAGATGGCTTGGCCTGTCGGCGCAGCGCTCGCTGCCGCGCTGGCGCAGCGATGCGTTCCTGCGGACGGCGCCGCGCGAGCACGCCGCCGACGCCGACGTCGTGCTGTTCGTCGACACCTTCAACAACTACTTCGAGCCGGACAACGCGCACGCCGCGCTCGCGGTGCTGAAGGCCGCCGGCTTGCGCGTGCACGTCGCACGCGCGGCGGCGGGCGATGCGGAACCTGCGCGCCCGCTGTGCTGCGGGCGGACGTTCCTGGCGTCGGGCCAGGTGGAAGAAGCGAAACGCGAGGCGCGCCGGCTGCTGGCCGCGTTCGCGCCTTTCGTCGAACGCGGCGTGCCCGTCGTGGGGCTCGAGCCATCGTGCCTGCTCGGTTTGCGCGACGAATACCTGGTGCTGGGACTGGGCGACGCGGCGCAGGCGCTGGCGCGGCAGTCGTTCACGCTCGAGGAGTATCTGGCGCGCGAGCACGCGGCCGGCCGCTTGCGCCTGCCGCTGAAGCCGCTACCGCAGAAGCGCGCGCTCGTGCACGGTCACTGCCATCAGAAGGCGTTCAATGCGATGACGCCGGTCGAGCAGGTGTTGCGGCTGGTCCCGGACTTGCAGGTGCAGACGATCGAATCGAGCTGCTGCGGCATGGCCGGCAGCTTTGGCTACGAGGCCGCGCATTACGACGTATCGATCAGGATGGCGGAAGTGTCGCTGCTGCCTGCCGTGCGCGGCGCGGGCGATGACACGCTGATCGTCGCCGGCGGCACGAGCTGCCGCCACCAGATTGCCGACGGCGCCGGCTGCTCCGCGCTGCACGTCGTGCGCGTGCTGGAACGTGCGCTCGCCTGATCGGCGGTCCGGGTCCGGTCAGCGGCGGCGACTCGTCGATCGCGCCTCTTGTTCGTGTTCGCCTTGTCTGCGGGGTGACTCCGTCTGGCTCGCGGCGCTTTCGGCAGATGCCTGCTCACTACGAGCAGCGCGAACCTTGCTGCGCCACCGATCGGTCGGCGTCCTCGCTGGGGCTGAGAAGGTGTGAAGATTTCGTCGCGAGCGGGCCGCTGGCTAGGC
>JBBIJJ010000097.1:0-12511 GCA_037446035.1 Burkholderiales bacterium | reverse complement strand
CGCGGCCCGCTGGCGTCGTTGCGCGCTGCTCGGGCCTCGCCTATCTACTTGATATGTCTCGGCCCTGCGGCTGCGTGCGCCTAGCCAGCGGCCCGCTCGCGACGAAATCTTCACACCTTCTCAGGCCACGATTGGCGGGCGAAATGACTGCACAAGCCGCGCCCGTCACGGCCCGCGAAGCCGGTTGGCTTTCACCCCAACCCGCCCCGCCGAGGCGGCCGCGGGAGTCGGCCTACATGTTGCGCCGGTACTGCCCGCCGACCTCGAACAGCGCGCTCGTGATCTGCCCGAGCGAGCAGCAGCGCACCGCGTCCATCAGCACGGCGAAGACGTTCTGATTGTTGATCACCGCCTGCTTCAGCCGCTCGAGCATCAGTGGCGCTTCGTGCTTGTGCCGCTCGTGGAAGTCGCGCAGGCGCTTCAACTGGCTCTGCTTCTCTTCCTCGGTCGAGCGCGCCAGCTCGAGCTTCTCCGGGATCGGATCGCCGTGCGGATTGCGGAAGGTGTTGACGCCGACGATCGGGTACTCGCCGGTGTGCTTCAGGTGCTCGTAGTGCAGCGACTCCTCCTGGATCTTGCCGCGCTGGTAGCCCAGCTCCATGCTGCCCAGCACGCCGCCGCGCTCGCTGATCGACTCGAACTCCTTGAGCACCGCTTCCTCGACCAGGTCGGTCAGTTCCTCGATGACGAAGCTGCCCTGGTTGGGGTTCTCGTTCTTCGCCAGTCCCCATTCGCGGTTGATGATCAGCTGGATCGCCATCGCGCGCCGCACGCTCTCCTCGGTCGGCGTCGTGATCGCCTCGTCGTAGGCGTTGGTGTGCAGGCTGTTGGCATTGTCGTAGGTGGCGATCAGCGCCTGCAGCGCGGTGCGGATGTCGTTGAACTGGATCTCCTGCGCGTGCAGCGAGCGGCCGGACGTCTGGCAGTGGTACTTCAGCTTCTGGCTGCGTTCGTTGGCGCCGTACTTGTCGCGCATCGCCACCGCCCAGATGCGGCGCGCCACCCGCCCCATCACCGTGTACTCGGGGTCCATGCCGTTGCTGAAGAAGAAGCTCAGGTTCGGCGCGAAGTCGTCGATGTGCATGCCGCGCGCCAGATATGCCTCGACGTAAGTGAAGCCGTTGGCGAGCGTGAAGGCGAGCTGGCTGATCGGGTTCGCGCCGGCCTCGGCGATGTGGTAGCCGGAGATCGACACCGAGTAGAAGTTGCGCACGTTGTGATGGACGAACCACTCCTGGATGTCGCCCATCACTTTCAACGAGAACTCGGTCGAGAAGATGCACGTGTTCTGGCCCTGGTCTTCCTTCAGGATGTCGGCCTGCACGGTGCCGCGCACGTTCTCCAGCACCCAGGCGCGGATCTTTTCGGCTTCGTCCTCGGTCGGCTCGCGCTTGTTGTCGGCGCGGAACTTGTCGAGCTGCTGGTCGATCGCGGTGTTCAGGAACATCGCCAGGATCGTCGGCGCCGGACCGTTGATCGTCATCGACACGCTGGTGTTCGGCGCGGTGAGGTCGAAGCCCGAGTACAACCCCTTCATGTCGTCGAGCGTGGCGATGCTCACACCCGAGTTGCCGACCTTGCCGTAGATGTCGGGGCGCAGGTCCGGGTCGTGGCCGTACAGCGTCACGCTGTCGAAGGCCGTCGACAGCCGCTTCGCTGGCATTCCTTCGGACAGCAGCTTGAAGCGGCGGTTGGTGCGGAAGGCATCGCCTTCGCCGGCGAACATGCGCGTCGGATCCTCGTTCTCGCGCTTGAACGCGAACACGCCCGCCGTGTAAGGGAAGCTGCCGGGGACGTTTTCCAGCAGCAGCCATTTGAGCAGTTCGCCGTGGTCTTCGTACTTCGGCAGCACGACCTTGCGGATCTTGTTGCCCGACAGCGTCGTGTGCGTGAGCTTGGTGCGGACTTCGCGGTCGCGGATCTTCACGACGTACTCGTCGCCCGCATAGGCCCGCTGCATCTGCGGCCACATGTCGAGCAGCTTGCGGCTGCGCGCGTCGAGCTGCGCGTCGCGGTCGGCGATCAGCGGGTCGAGGGCGGAGACGATCGCTGTAGCAGCATCGCCGGTGGCTGCGCCCGAAATCCCCCGGGCGACTGCGTCGCCGGCCCCCTTTTCCAAAGGGGGCTGAGATGCAAGCGGCGCGGACTCACCCCCCTTTGGCAAAGGGGGGCAGGGGGGGATTTGCGCGAGCATCCGCTTCGTCTCGACGAGTTGCTGCCGTTCGCGCGCGATGCGGGCTTGTTCGAGCGCGCGCTTCTTGTGGCTGCGCACGGTCTCGGCGATTTCCGCGAGGTAGCGGATGCGCTGCGGCGGCACGATCGGCGTCTGGTGCGTCGAGTGGCGCGTGAACGCCAGCGGCAGCCGCGACTTGCCGAGCGCGAGCCCCAGGTCCTTCAGCTTCGGCAGCAGCGCGTGATACAGCGCGGTGACGCCGTCGTCGTTGAAGCGCGCGGCGATCGTGCCGAACACTGGCATCTCGTCCGGTTTTTGGCCGAAGACGCCGCGGTTGCGCTGCACCTGTTTGCTCACGTCGCGCAGCGCGTCGAGCGCGCCCTTGCGGTCGAACTTGTTGATCGCGACGAAGTCCGCAAAGTCGAGCATGTCGATCTTTTCGAGCTGGCTCGCGGCGCCGTACTCCGGCGTCATCACGTACAGCGTCGCGTCGACGTGCGGCACGATCGCGGCGTCGCCCTGGCCGATGCCCGAGGTTTCGACGATCACCAGATCGAAGCCGGCGGCCTTGCACGCGGCGATCGCATCGGGCAGCGCGTGGCTGATCTCGGTTCCGGCCTCGCGCGTGGCGAGCGAACGCATGTACACGCGCGGGCCCTTGCTCCACGGGCCGATCGCGTTCATGCGGATGCGGTCGCCGAGCAGCGCGCCGCCGCTCTTGCGGCGCGACGGGTCGATCGAGATCAGCGCGATCTGCAGCGCGTCGTCCTGATCGAGCCGGAAGCGGCGCACGAGTTCGTCGGTCAGCGAGCTCTTGCCCGCGCCGCCGGTGCCGGTGATGCCGAGCGTGGGCGCCTTCGCCGTGTCGGCGGCCTTGTGCAGCGCCTCGCGCGTGCGCGAGTCGACATGGCCGTTTTCCAGCGCGGTGATCAGTTGCGCGAGCGCACGCCAGCGCTTGACGAGGTCCTTGTCGCGCAGCGCCTCGAGCGACTTCGGCGCGTGCGGCGAACGGTCGACGTCGCACTCGGCGACCATCAGGCCGATCATCCCCGTGAGCCCCATCTTCTGGCCGTCCTCGGGCGAGAAGATGCGCGCGACACCGTACGCGTGCAGCTCCTTGATCTCCGCCGGCACGATCACGCCGCCGCCGCCGCCGTAGACCTTGATGTGGGCGCCGCCGCGTTCGCGCAGCAGGTCGATCATGTATTTAAAGAACTCGACGTGCCCGCCCTGATACGAGCTGACCGCGATGCCCTGCACGTCCTCCTGCAGCGCCGCGGTGACGATCTCCTCGACCGAGCGGTTGTGTCCGAGGTGGATCACCTCGCAACCCATGCTCTGCAGGATGCGCCGCATGATGTTGATCGACGCGTCGTGGCCGTCGAACAGGCTCGCCGCGGTGACGAAGCGCACCTTGTGCGTCGGGCGATAGCTGGCGAGCTTCCTGATTTCGGAGAGATCGGTCATGGCGAGGCTCCGGCATCGGCGGCGCGCGGCGAGGGGGAGCGCACCGGTCGGGCGATTGTGGCACCCGCTCGCTGCCGCGGACAGGTGCGCCGCTCAGTGAGTGGGGCGATCGACTCTAGTTGCCGTTGACGTTAACGTCGAGTTTAGCGCCGGTTCGCGCCACCCCGCGTCGGCAGTCGCGGCCGGCGCCGTACAAGCTTCCGGCGGCATGGCGGGTGCGCCGGTTGACCGGCTTGAGGCTCGGCCGTGGTCGGCATTTGCGCTGCGTCAATCAAGGTATCCGAAAAAACTCGAGGGGCACCCCTAATGGCATGAATCCATTGCTTTTTATCGGCCTGGTCCGCCACGAAATCCGGTACTGCGCACTGCAGCAACAGACCTCGAAGCGAGGTTAAAGGAAGCACCATGCGAGCACTGACGCAGATCCGCGAAGGCGATGGGCTACGCCACGAAGCGCCGCGATCCGTCGAAGCGACGGCCGCCCGCTCGACCCCGTCGGACGCCGCCGCGCGTGCCGTCGCGGCCCGCCGCGCGGAAGCCATGCGCAGCTTCTTCCCGAAGTTGTTCAGTTGGTTCGCGGACCAGTTCGACAACGCGCGCATGCGCGAGGTCGAGCGCTATCTGTCGCAGGCGACCGATCTGTGCGATCTCGAGCAGCGCATCCGGCGCCTGGAACGGAACATGGGATCCGGGTGCGGCATCTGCTGAACCGCGCGGCCGGGGCGCCCGCAGCCTGACTGACCGCGCCCGCAACTTCGCCGACTCCGATCTGGACGTCGCCGCCCGACGCGCGGCGACGTCTACCCGTGTTCCCGTCCAGCGTGAGCCGGGGCCGGTGTTGACCGGCTCGCGTCGCATCGTTCGACTCCCGCATTCGCGTGCAGCGCCGCCCCGCGCACGCCGTCAAACTTCGTGCCTTTGCGCGGAAGGCCCCGGCGCCAGATTGCATTTGCAACAAAGCATCCGGCGTCGGATATCTTCCAGCAACAATGCTGCGCCACGAACGCGCCTTTGCCCGCTGGCCGCGCCAAGAACCATGTCGAATCACGCCGCGCGCGATCGACCACCGGTCATGAAACGCCACCCCCTTTCCCTCCCCGCAACGGGAGGGAAACACTTCGGCGGCCGCGTTCGGCCGCGTGTTGGAAAAAGATGAACGCGACGATCCTCACTGAATCACACCGCGTCCGCGCGGTCACGGCGGCCGCAGCGGCCGCACTGATTGCCTCGACGCTCGCCGCCTGCAGCGGCGGCAATCAGCCCGGTGGCTTCGGCGGAATCCCGCCCGCGCCGGTGACCTTGCTGCAGGTGAAGGCCGCGACCGTACCGGTGCGCTTCGAATACGTCGGCCAGACGGCCGGGTCGAAGGAGGCCGAGGTGCGCGCGCGCGTGCAGGGCATCCTCGAGCGCCGCACGTATCAGGAGGGCGGCGCGGTGAAGGCGGGGCAGACGATGTTCGTCATCGACCCGAAGCCCTATGCCGCGCAGCTCCAGCAGGCCGAAGCCGCGCTCGCACAGGCCGAGGCGCAGCTCGCACAGGCCAGGCGCCTGGCCGAGCGGCTCAAGCCGCTGGTCGGGGACAAGGCCGTCAGCCAGCGCGAATACGACGACGCGGTGTCGGCGGAGGAAACGGCGGCCGCGGGTGTGAAGCTCGCGCAGGCGCGGCTCGCCGAAGCGCGGCTGAACCTCTCGTACACGACGGTCACCGCGCCGGTCAGCGGATTTGCCAGCCGCGCGCAAAAGTCCGAAGGCAGCCTCGTGTCGCCGGGAGCGGACAGCCTGCTGACGACGGTTTCACAGATCGATCCGCTGCACGTGAACTTCAGCGTGTCGGAAAACGAGAAGCTCCGATTCGACAAGCTCGTCGCCGAAGGCAGGCTCGTGCTGCCCGATCCGAAGAAGGGAGCGCTCGAGGTGACGCTGCGGCTCGCCGACGGCTCGGTGTTTCCGCGCAAGGGCAAGCTGTCGTTCATCGACGCGCGCATCAATCCCGCGACCGGATCGTTCGACGCGCGTGCGGAAGTCGCCAATCCGGACGGCGTGCTGCATCCGGGGCAGTTCGTGCGCGTGCAGTTGAACGGCGCTGCGCGACCGAACGCGATCGTCGTTCCGCAGCGCGCGGTGATGGACGGACCGCAAGGCAAGTTCGTGTACGTCGCAGGCAAGTCGCCCGACGGCAAGGACATCGCGCTGCCACGGCCGGTCACGGTCGGCGACTGGGTCGAAGTCGACGGCGCGAACCAATGGATCGTCGAGTCGGGGCTGAAGCCCGGCGATCAGGTGGTCGTCGAAGGCATGGCGAAGATCTTCCCGATTCCGACCGGCGCGCCGATCGTCGTCGGTCCGTCGCCCGGCGCAGACGCGGGCAACGGCGGACCCGCGAAAGGCGAGGTGAAGAAGTAAGCCGACGAGACTCCCTCTCCCCGCGCGTCGAGGAGAGGCAGCGCCCTGCCCGACTCCGACTCCCGAGCCCGATCCCATGTTCTCCCGCTTCTTCATCGACCGCCCAATCTTCGCCGCGGTGCTGTCGATCTTCATCGTGCTCGCGGGGCTCGCAGCGATGCGCAACCTGCCGATCGCGCAGTACCCGGAGATCGCGCCGCCGGTGGTGACCGTGCAGGCGATCTATCCGGGTGCGTCGGCCGACGTGATCGAAAAGACCGTCGCCGCGCCGCTGGAGAACGCGATCAACGGTGTCGAGGGCATGCTGTACATGAGCTCGAACTCGTCGTCGAACGGGATCGTGCAGATCCAGGTGACGTTCGAGATCGGCACCAACGTCGACCAGGCAGCGCTGAACGTCAACAACCGCGTCAAGCAGGCCGAATCGCGGCTGCCGCAGGAAGTGCGGCGGCAGGGTGTCACGGTCGAGAAAGGTTCGTCGAGCTTCCTGCAGGTCATCGCGTTTTTTTCGCCGGACAGCCGCTTCGACGATCTGTACACGTCGAACTACGTGACGCTGAACGTGCTCGACGAACTGAAGCGCATCCCCGGCACGACCAACGTGCAGATCTTCGGCGCGAAGGACTACGCGATGCGGATCTGGGTGCGTCCCGACCGGCTCGCGCAACTCAAGCTCACGACCGGCGACGTCGCGCGCGCGATCAACGAGCAGAACGCCCAGTTTGCCGCCGGCAAGGTCGGCCAGGCACCGTACAGCGGCGAGCAGGAACTCGTCTACACGATCACGACGCAGGGACGGCTGGCGGACGCGAAGGAATTCGAGCAGATCATCGTCCGCGGCAGCCCCGGCGGCGCGACGATCCGCTTGAAGGACGTCGCGCGCGTCGAGCTCGGCAGCAAGGACTACGAGTTCAACGGCACGTACAACGGCAGGAGCGCCACGCTGGTCGGCATCTTCCTGCAGCCGGGGGCGAACGCGCTCGACGTGGCGGGCGAAGTCAAGCGCACGGTCGCGCGGCTGGCGGAGCGTTTCCCGCAGGGGCTGTCGTACGCGGTCGCGTACGACACGACGCGCTTCGTCGAGGTGTCGATCCGCGAGGTGGTCAAGACGCTCGGCGAGGCGATGCTGCTGGTGATCGCGGTCGTGTTCCTGTTTCTGCAGAACTGGCGCGCGACGCTGATCCCGATCGTCGCGGTGCCGGTGTCGCTGATCGGCACCTTCGCCGGCCTGTACCTGCTCGGCTACTCGATCAATACGCTGACGCTGTTCGGCATGGTGCTGTCGATCGGCATCGTCGTCGACGATGCGATCGTCGTGCTGGAGAACGTCGAGCGCATCATGCACGAGGAAAGATTTGGCGCGCGCGAAGCGGCGATCGAGGCGATGCGCGAGGTCAGCGGCCCGGTCGTCGCGATCGTGCTCGTGCTGGTGTCGGTGTTCGTGCCGATCGCCTTCCTCGGCGGGCTCACGGGCGAGCTGTACCGCCAGTTCGCGATCACGATCTCGATTTCGGTGACGATCTCCGGCATCGTCGCGCTGACGCTCACGCCCGCGCTGTGCGTGATGATCCTGCGCAACGAACACAAGGCGCCGTGGGCGTTCTTCCGCTGGTTCAACGGGTGGTTCGGCCGCATGACCGGGCGCTATGTGTCGGGCGTGACCTGGATGATCCGGCGCGGCGCGCTCGGCGCCGCGCTGTTCGCGGGCATGGTCGCGATCACCGCCGGACTGTGGCGTGCCACGCCGGGTTCGCTGGTGCCCGACGAGGACCAGGGCTTCTACATCGCCGCGGTGATCCTGCCCGACGGCGCTTCGCTGCAGCGGACCGACAAGGTCACGCGCCAAGTCACCGATATCCTGCAGAAGAACCCGGTGAACCAGGACGTCGTGGCGTTCACCGGCTTCGACTTCCTGGGCGGCAGCTTCCGCAACAACGCGGCGACGATCTTCGTCACGCAGAAGCACTGGGACGAGCGCGACGTGACGACGCCGCAACTCGTCGGCCAGTTCTTCATGCAGACCGGCCACATCAAGGAAGCGCTGGTGCTCGCGTTCGCGCCGCCGCCGATCTTCGGCATCGGCACGGCCGGCGGCTACGAGCTTTATCTGCAGAACCGCGGCGAAGGCGGCCCGGCGAAGACGCAGGAAGTGCTGCAGCAGTTCCTCGGTCGGTTGAACTCCGATCCGCTGCTCGGCGGCGCGCAGACGCTGTGGCGCGCGAACGTGCCGCAGCTTCGGGTCGACGTCGACCGCGAGAAGGCCAAGGCGCTGGGCGTGCCGATCGACGAGGTCTTCAACACGCTGTCGTCCACGCTGGGCTACTACTACGTCAACGACTTCAACCGCTACGGCCGCACCTGGCAGGTGCTGATGAGCGCCGAGCCGCAGTACCGCAACCGGCCCGACGACATCGGCGCGGTGTGGGTGCGCTCCGAGCGCGGCGAGATGGTGCCGCTGCGCGCGCTCGCGAATGTCCGCTACTCGTCGGGACCGGACTCGCTCGACCGCTTCAACAACCTGCCCGCGGTGAAGATCTTCGGCCAGGGCGCGCCAGGGGTCAGCACCGGGCAGGCGATCGCCCGCGTCGAGGCGATCGCGGCGGAAACGCTGCCGGCGGACTTCAGCTTCGACTGGGGCGGCGCGTCGTTCCAGGAAAAGAAGTCCGGCGGTGCCGGCGGTTTGGCGCTCGCGATGGCGGCGATCATGGTGTTCCTGATCCTCGCCGCGCTGTACGAGCGCTGGTCGCTGCCGCTTTCGGTGCTGCTCGCGCTGCCGTTCGGCACCTTCGGCGCCTTGGCCGCGGTGTGGGTCGGCAGCTACCTCAACATGTTCGTCGGCCGCGCGCCGCTCGCCAACGACGTGTACTTCCAGATCGGGCTGGTCACGCTGCTGGGACTCGCGGCGAAGAACGCGATCCTGATCGTCGAATTCGCGGTGCTGAAGGTGCGCGAGGGCTATTCGGCGGCGGCCGCCGCGATCGAAGCGGCGCGGCTGCGCTTCCGGCCGATCCTGATGACCTCGCTCGCGTTCATCCTCGGCGTGCTGCCGCTGGTGATCTCGACCGGCGCCGGCGCCGGCGCGCGGCACTCGGTCGGCACCGGCGTGATGGGCGGCATGCTGGCGGCGACCTTCCTCGCGATCTTCTTCATCCCGCTGTTCTTCAGGATCCTGACCGACCGCAGGCTGCGCGAGACGCGTTCGGCCTCCGAGCTGTACGCCGAGGTCGCCGAAGGCGAACGGCGCAGCGCCGAGATGCACGCGACCGCGATCGCGGTGCTGGAGGGCAAACGATGATGCCGACCCGCACGCTCGCTGCCTGCGCCGTGGCCGTTGCACTGGCCGCCTGCGCAACGCCCGAGACGAACAGGCCCACGCTCGAACTGCCGGCGGCGACCGCGCAGGCGCCCGCGGGGCTGGATCGCTGGTGGACGCTGTTCAACGATGAGCAGCTCACCGCGCTGATCGAAGAGGCGCTTGCCAACAACCTCGATCTGCGTGCGGCGGTGGCGCGCATCGACGAGGCGCGCGCGAATCTGCGGCTCGCGCGTTCGGCGCTT
The DNA here is from genome assembly GCA_037446035.1 of Burkholderiales bacterium. Classification (GTDB taxonomy): domain Bacteria; phylum Pseudomonadota; class Gammaproteobacteria; order Burkholderiales; family Burkholderiaceae_F; genus DSNY01. Next base: position 2,910 of record JBBIJJ010000097.1, on the reverse strand, counting down.
TTCCCTTCGCTCGATGCCACCGCAAGCTCGAACCGCGGCAAGCGCAGCGAAGCGACCGCGCTGCGGCAGGGCCCGCCGTTTACGTCGACGACACACAACCTCGGACTCGCGGCCGCGTACGAAGTCGACTTGTGGGGCAAGCTGCGTTCCGGACGCGACGCTGCCGACGCCGGCCTGCTCGCGACGCGCTTCGACGCGCAGACCGTGCGCATCGCCCTCGCCGCGCAGGTGGCGACGACCTACTTCTCGCTGCGCGCGTTCGACGCCGAACTCGCGTTGACGCGCGCCACGCTCGCCACGCGCGACGACAACGTCCGCCTGCAGCAGCGCCGGCGCGAAGCGGGGGTGGCGAGCGAGTTCGAATTCGCGCAGGCCGAAGCCGAACGCGCGGCGGTTGCGGCGGCGGTGCCGCCGCTCGAACGGGCCGTTGCGCAGAGCGAAGCCGCACTGGCGGTGCTCGCCGGCCGCAGTGCGCGCGCGGTCTTCGCGCCGCGGGTCGCGCGCGGAGTCGACCTCGAGGAGTTCGATCCCGGCCCCGAGGTGCCGCCCGGCTTGCCTTCGGATCTGCTCGAACGCCGCCCCGACGTACGCCGAGCGGAGGCCGCGCTCGCCGCGGCCGATGCGCGCATCGCCGAGGCACGCGCGCAGTACTTTCCTTCGCTCGCGCTGACCGCGTCGCTCGGCGGCGAGAGCGCGGAGCTGGCGGATCTACTGAGCAGCCCCGCGCGCGTCTGGTCGATCGCGGCAGGACTTGTGCAGCCGATCGTCGGCGCCAAGCGCATCGGTGCGCAGGTCGACGCTGCGACCGCGCGGCGCGCGCAAGCCGCACTCGGTTACCAGCAGGCGGTGCAGGCGGCGTTCCGCGACGTACACGACGCGCTGGTCGCGCACCGCGGCGCGCGCGCCGCGCTCGCCGCTCAGCAACAGCGGCGCGCCAAGCTCGCCGAAGCGCTGCGGCTTGCCGAGCTGCGCTACCGTGCCGGCTACTCGAGCTACCTCGAAGTGCTCGATGCGCAGCGCGGTCTACTCGCCGCCGAGCGCGAACGCATCGCCGCGCTGCGCGACCGCCAGACCGCGCTGGTCGATCTTTACAAGGCGCTGGGCGGGGGCTGGTCGATCGACGGCGTTGCTGCGCGCTGAGCGCCGCGCGTCAGTGGCGACGCTCAGCGGGCGCGAGTCTTTCTGCCGCGCGGCCCGCTCGCGCCGAAATCTTCACACCTTTGTCAGTCGTCGAGCGTGAACCCGAGCTTCAGCGTGACCTGCCAGCTCGACACCGCGCCGCCGTCGATATTGCCGCGCACTTCGGTGACCTGGAACCAGCGCAGGTTGTGCACGGTCTTCGCCGCCTTGGCGATCGCTTTTCTCACCGCATCGTCGCTGCTCGTCTTCGACGAGCCCGTCAGTTCAAGCGTCTTGTAAACATGCTCGGTCATGACGCGTCCTCCGTGTCGTTGAACGGCGCCGGCGCCGCCGGCTCCGTCGTCGATAGTGTGCGCTCGCGCGAGCCGAGCTGCCGCGCCCGGCTACTTCGGCTGCGACTGCAACTGCGCCAGCTCCGACTGCAGCCGCAGCGCCTCGCTGTCCAGTTGCTGCTGCCGGACGCGCAGCCGGTCGATCGACGCCTGCAGGTCGCGCAGCTCGCGGTCGATGCGCGCGCGTTCCTGCGCGTTGCGCGACAGCTCGGCCTGCACGCGTGCGATCTGCGCGGCGATCGCGGCCGGCTCGGGTTCGCCCGGCGCGCGCTGCGCAGTCGCGGACGATGCAACGGCGAGCACGACGGCGAGCGCGGCGAATCGTTTCATGGCGGCCGCCTACTGCGCGCGCTGCCAGACCAAATTGGCGAGCGCGACGTCTTCCAGCCCCACGCCGACCGACTTGTAGATCACGATGTCGTTCGGTTTGCGCTCGTACCGGACGCCGTGCACGAGCAGCTTGCCCAGTTCGACCACACGCGCGGGGTCGATGACACCGGGTGCGGCGCGCACGAATTCGCCCGCTTCCGCCTGCGCCGCCGGCAGCCATTCGACGACGATCAGATCGGCGCGCGCGAGCAGCGCATCGTCGAGTTCGCGCGCGGCCGGCTTGCTCGAGCCGATCGCGGCGACGAAGGCACCCGGGCGGACCAAGTGGCCGTCGAACAGCGGCTCGGTCGCGCGCGTGCAGGTGGCGACGACGTCCGCCTCGCGCGCGGCGGTGGCGGCGTCGACCGCGTTGGCGGCTACACCGAACTCGGCGCCGATCCAGTGCGCCAGATCGGGCGCGCCCGCGCGGCCGGCGACCAGCACCCGCTCGAACGGATGCGTCAGCAGCAACGCTTCGGCGTGCGCGCGCGCCTGCGCGCCGGTGCCGAAGATCGCGAGCGTGCGCGCGTCGCGCCGGGCCAGCGCGCGCATCGCCACGGCGCTGGCGGCGGCGGTGCGAATGCGCGTGATCTCGTTGGCTTCGATCGCCGCGAGCGGCTCGCCCGTCATCGAAGAGAACAGCACGATGACGAAGGAAAAGCGCTCCTGCACGGTCGTGTAGACCTTGACGCCGGCCACGCCGCCGGCGGGCAGCGCGGCCCCCATGGCCGAGACCGTCACCGCGCGTTGGTTGTGCTCGGCCGCGGCGCGCACACGCGGCGCGATCGCGCCGACGCCGTTGCCGAACTGCTCGAAGGCCGCCGTCATCGCGAAGATCGCTTCGCGCATCGTGACGAGCGCGGCGACTTCTTCGTCGGTGATCAAACGCATGCGTCAGTCTCCCCGCCGCGAGAATAGCGCGAGGCGGCAGCGGCCGCGGCCGATGGGTGAACCTAAATCCGGCAGTTCGCCTCACGTCGAAACGGCAGAAAGCCAGCATCCATGCGGGTTTCAAGCCAATTCCGAGGACTGCGGAGCAGTTCCAAATGGGTGATGGTCGTGGTCACTA
>JBBIJJ010000096.1:0-12571 GCA_037446035.1 Burkholderiales bacterium | reverse complement strand
GTTGGCTCGGAATGACGAGGGCGGGTTGGCTCCGAGTGACGAATGGGGGTGGCCGGAATGACGACGGGTAGTTTGCGCGGGATGACGACGCGTGCTGGGCTCCGAAGCGGGTTCTGTCATCCCGAGCCGAAGGCGAGGGATCTCGGCGTTGCGAGGGGGGTGAGATTCCTCGCCTTTGGCTCGGAATGACAAGGCGGGGTCGACTCGGAATGACGAGCCGTGGTCGACTCGGAATGACGAGCCGTGGTCGACTCGGAATGACGAGCCGTGGTCGGCTCGGAATGACAAGGCGTGGTCGGCTCGGAGTGATGAGGGGGTTGGCTCGGAGTAACGAGGGTTGGTTGGTTCGGATTGACAAGGCGCGGTCGGCTCGAAGTGGCAAAGGGTGATTGGCCTGGAATGACCGCGGCCGAGGGATGTGCACGTCAAGTGGCTGGCACATGTCACGAGGACAGGTAATGGTCGATAGGTGCGAGACATCCCACCGGCCTGCGGCCGACCCCCTTTGGCGAAGCGGGCCGGCCGCCCGCTTTCGACAAGGCGGCGGCGCGCGCAGCGCGCGGGGGGGTTCGCGATGACGGCAGGCATGAGCCGCAACCCGCAATTGAACGCCCACGGCGAGCTGCACCATCTGCTTTCGATCGAAGGGCTGCCGCGCGAGATCGTCGAGCGCATCCTGTCGACCGCCGACAGCTTCATCAACGTCGCCGCGCGCGAAGTCAAGAACGTGCCGCTGCTGCGCGGCCGCAGTGTCTTCAACCTGTTCTTCGAGACGAGCACCCGCACGCGCACGACCTTCGAGATCGCCGCGCGGAGGCTCTCGGCCGACGTGTTCAACCTCGACATCGCGCGCTCGAGCACCAGCAAGGGCGAATCGCTGCTCGACACGATCGACAACCTGGCCGCGATGCAGGCCGACATGTTCGTCGTCCGTCACGCCGCCAGCGGCGCGCCGTACCTGATCGCGCGCCACGTCGCGCCGCACGTGCACGTGATCAACGCCGGCGACGGGCGCCACGCGCATCCGACGCAGGGCCTGCTCGACGTCTACACGATCCGCCACTACAAGCGCGACTTTACGAATCTCACGGTCGCGATCGTCGGCGACATCCTGCACTCGCGCGTGGCGCGTTCGGACATCCACGCGCTGACCACGCTCGGCGTGCCCGAGGTGCGCGCGGTCGGTCCCCTGACGCTGCTGCCCGCGGGACTGGAGCAGCTCGGCTGCCGCGTGTTCACCCGGCTCGAGGACGGCATCCGCGGCGCCGACGTCATCATCATGCTGCGGCTGCAGAACGAGCGCATGCGCGGGGCACTGCTGCCGAGCGCGCAGGAATATTTCCGCAACTACGGGCTCACGCCGGAGAAACTCGCGCTCGCCAAGCCCGATGCGATCGTGATGCATCCCGGTCCGATGAACCGCGGGGTGGAGATCGATTCGCGCGTGGCCGACGGCGGCCAGAGCGTGATCCTGCCGCAAGTGACCTTCGGCATCGCGGTGCGCATGGCCGTGCTGTCGATCGTCGCGTCTTCGAAGGCGATGCAATGAAGCTCGCGATCCGCAACGGCCGCGTGATCGATCCCGCCTCGGGGCGCGACGGGACGGCCGACGTTTTTGTTGCCGACGGGCGCATCGCGGCCGTCGGCGACGCGCCGGCCGGCTTCACCGCCGACCGCACGATCGACGCGCGCGGATTGATCGTCGCGCCGGGGCTCGTGGACCTGTGCGCGCGCATGCGCGAGCCGGGTGCGGAAGGGGCGCTGAAGCGCGAAATGCGCGCCGCGCTTGCCGGCGGCGTCACCGGCGTCGTCTGCCCACCCGACACCGATCCTCCGCTCGACGAGCCGGGGCTGGTGCGCATGCTGCGCCAGCGCTCGCGCGAAGCGGCCGGCGCGCGGCTGTATCCGCTGGGCGCGCTCACTGCGGGGCTGAAAGGCGAGGCGCTGGCGGCGATCGAAACGCTCGCCGAAGTCGGTTGCGTGGCCTTTGCGCAGACGGGCAGCCTGCCGCACGACAACGGCGTGCTGTTGCAGGCGATGCGCTACGCAAAGACCTTCGATCTGCCGATCTGGCTGCGGCCGGTCGAGGACACGTTGGCCGGCAACGGCGTGGCCGCTGCCGGCGCCGTGGCGGGCCGGCTCGGCCTGCCGTCGATCCCCGTGGTGGCCGAGACCGTCGCGCTGGCCACGATCTTTGAACTGCAGCGCGCCACCGGCGCCCGCGTGCACGTGTGTCGGCTGTCGTCGGCACCGGGCATCGAACTGGTGCGCGCCGCCAGGCGCGAAGGGCTGCCGGTAACCTGCGATGTCGGCGTGCATCACGTGCACCTGATCGACGTCGACATCGGCTACTTCGATCCCGCGTTCCGTCTCGATCCGCCGCTGCGCGGCGATCGCGATCGCGACGCCATCGTGCGCGCGCTCGCCGACGGCACGATCGACGCGATCTGCTCGGATCACGCGCCGATCGATGCCGACGACAAGCAACTGCCCTTCGGTGAAGCCGTGCCGGGTGCGACCGCCCTCGAGACGCTGCTGCCGCTGGTGCTGAAGTGGGCACGCGAGCGCGACGTGCCGCTGGTCAAGGCGCTCGCCAAGGTCACCAGCGAGCCCGCGCGCGTGCTTGGCGAAGACACCGGGCGCCTGGCCGTCGGCGCCAAGGCCGATCTCGTGCTGATCGACCCCGACGAGCCCTGGCGCGTCACACCCGACGCGCTCGCCAGCCACGGCAAGAGCACGCCGTTCGCCGGCTACGAACTCCAGGGCCGCGCCCGCGCCACCATCGTCGGCGGCGAACTCCGCTTCCAGCGCTGACCCCAAAAAATGGGGTCAGACACCAATTTCGAATCCCGATGCGTCGTTTGATCGCACCGCTGCGCATGCTGGCGCTGCTCGCGCACATCGTCGCCGGACTGGCGATCACCACGCTTGCCTTTCCGTGGCTCGCGCTACCCACGCGCAACCGCATCGTGCGCGGCTGGTCGCGCGTGCTGCTGGCGATCTGCGGGGTGAAGCTGCGCGCGAGCGGGCGCGTACTCGGCGAGGCGCTTGCTCACACGGGTATCGAACGCTCCGGTGCCGGGCGCCTGATCCTTGCGAATCACATCTCGTGGATCGACGTCTTCGCGATCCTCGCATGCGTGCCCGGCCGCTTCGTCGCCAAGGCCGAGATCGGACGCTGGCCGCTCGTGGGCTGGCTGGTCACGCGGGTGGGAACGCTGTACATCGAGCGCGGCCGGCGGCACGCGGTCGCGGCGATCAACCACCGCGTGCGCGCCAGGCTGGCCGCGGGCGAAACGGTGGCCGTGTTTGCCGAAGGCACGACGACCAACGGCGACAGGCTGCTGGCCTTCCACTCCAACCTGATCGCGCCGGTGATCGAAGCCGGCAGCGAGGTCTGGCCTGTCGCGCTGCGCTACACGGAGCGCGGCCAACCCTCGACCGCGACCGCCTTCGTCGGCGACATGGCGCTTCTGAACTCGCTGTGGAATACGCTGGCCGCGCGCGCGCTCGAAGTCGAGGTCGCGTTTCTGCCGCCGGTGTCAGCGCGCGAACTCGGCAACCGCCACCGGATCGCGGCCGCCGCGCGTACGGCCATCGCGCAGCATCTGCGCGTTCCGCTCGACGATGCGCGCGCGACCTTCAGTGCGCTTTCCCCGGCGGCACCGCCCGTGGGTCCCTCGCTTGCGGACAGTCGACCTGAACGATCCGGCGCGCAGGCCAGCTCATCGCGGTGAGCCGGCCGCCCCAGACGCAGCCGGTATCGAGGCAGATCGCATCGTCGCGCAGCAGCAGGCCGAGCGTCGACCAATGGCCGAACACGACCGGCGTGCCGCGCGTGGCGCGCCGCGGATGCTCGAACCAAGGCACGAAGCCCGGCGGCGCCGCGGCTGCGCCTTCCTTCACCTTGAAGTCCATCGTTCCATCCGCGGCCAGGAAGCGCAGCCGCGTCAGCGCGTTGATCACGCAGCGCAGCCGGTCCGCGCCTTCGAGTTCGTCGTCCCAGCGCGCCGGCGCATTGCCGTACATCGTGGCCAGGAACGCACGATAGTCGTCCGCGCGCAGCCGTGCCTCGACCTCGCGCGCCAGTGAAAGTGTCTTCTCGAGCGTCCACTGCGGCAGCACGCCCGCGTGCACGAACAGCGCCCCGGCCTCGAAATGCGCGAGCGGCCGGCGCCGCAGCCAGTCGATCAGCTCGTCGCGGTCGGGCGCGTCGAGGATCTCCTGCAGCGTGTCGTCGGCATGCAGCGGGCGGATGCCGGCGGCCACCGCGAGCAGATGCAGATCGTGATTGCCCAGCAGCACGATGGCGCGATCGCCGAGCGAACGCACGAAGCGCAGCGCCGCGAGCGATTGCGGCCCGCGGTTGACGATGTCGCCGACGAACAGCAGCCGCTCGCCGTCGGGCACCTGCGCCAGCAGCGCATGCAGGCTGTCGAGACAACCTTGCACGTCGCCGATGACGATCACAGCGGGCCTCACCCGGAGCGCCTCACGCCGGCAGCGGCTCGAACAGCGCCTGCAGGTCTTCCGCGGTCAGCACCTTGGCGAGCGCGGCGTCTTCGTCGAGGATGCCGCGCGCCAGCGCGGCCTTGCGCGCCTGCAGCTCGCGGATGCGCTCCTCGACGGTACCGGCGGCGATCAGCTTGTGCACGAACACCGGCTTGTCCTGGCCGATGCGATGCGCGCGGTCGGTGGCCTGGTCCTCGACCGCGGGGTTCCACCAGGGATCGTAGTGGATCACGGTATCGGCGGCGGTCAGGTTCAGCCCCGTTCCGCCGGCCTTCAGACTGATCAGGAACAGCGGCGCTTCGCCGCGCTGGAAGCGCGCCACCGGCGTGGCGCGGTCGCGGGTGTCGCCGGTGAGCTTGACGAAGCCGATGCCCAGCGCGGTCACCGCCTCCTCGATCAGCGCCAGCATCGAGGTGAACTGCGAAAACAGCAGCACGCGCCGGCCCTCGGCCATCAGCTCGGGCAGCAGCTCGCGCAGCCGCTCGAGCTTGGCCGATTCGCGCACCTTCTTCGCCGCGTCGCTGCGCACCAGGCGCGGATCGCAGCAGACCTGGCGCAGCTTCAGCAGCGCGTCGAGCACGACGATATGGCTGCGCGCCAGCCCTTGTTTGGCCAGCGCCTCGCGCACGCGCGCGTGCATCGCTGCGCGCACCGTTTCGTACAGGTCGCGCTGCGCGCCGCCCAGCTCGACGGTCTGCACGATCTCGGTCTTTGGCGGCAGCTCGCGCGCGACCATGTCCTTGGTCCGCCGCAGGATGAACGGCCGGATGCGCCGCGCCAGATGCGCGCGCCGCGCGTCGTCGCCGCGCTTTTCGATCGGGGTGCGATACAGCTGCGCAAAGCGCCGACTGTCGCCGAGAAAGCCCGGCAGCAGCAGATTGAACTGCGACCACAGCTCGCCGAGGTTGTTTTCCAGCGGCGTGCCGGTCAGCGCCAGCCGGTGCGCCGCGCGCAGCCGGGCCGCAGCCTGCGCGGTCTGCGTGCGCGCGTTCTTCAGATTCTGCGCTTCGTCGAAGATGACCAGATGAAACTCGTGCTGCGCCAGCGCTTCGATGTCCCGCGGCAGCAGCGCATAGGTGCTGAGCACGACATCGTGAGCGCCGATCTCGGCGAACGATGCGCGCCGCGCTTGCCCGTGCAGCACCAGCACCCTGAGCGCCGGCGCAAAGCGCGCGCACTCGGCCTGCCAGTTGTGCACGACCGAGGTCGGCGCAACCACCAGCGCAGGCCGCGCCAGCCGCCCGGCCTCCCTTTCCAGCAGCACGTGCGCGATCGCCTGCACGGTCTTGCCGAGCCCCATGTCGTCGGCGAGGATACCCGCCAGCTCGTGCTCGCGCAGAAACTGCAGCCACGCCAGCCCCGCGCGCTGGTACGGGCGCAGTTCGGTGCGCAGTTCGCGCGGCGGCGCGGCTTCCTCGATCGCGGTGAAGCGCGCCAGCCGCTGCGCCAGCGTGCGCAGCCGCTCGCTGCCGCGCCACTCGAAGCCGGCGTCGGCCAGTTCCAGCAGCCGCGCGCTGTCGGTGCGCGCCAATCGCAGCTTTGCGCCGGCGACAGCGGGATCGTGCAGCTCGATCAGCGCCCGCAGGATCGTGCGCAGCCGCGCCGCCGGCAGCGTGACGATGCGGCGCGCGTCGATGCGGACGTTGACCGTGTCGGTCTCGCGCCCGTCTTCGGCGAGCAGCCAGTCGCGCAAGTGCCGATCCGCCAGCAGGTGCGCCAACAGCGGCTGCAGCGACACGCGCTGGCCGTCGACCTCGACGCCGAGCTCTAGCCCGAACCAGCGATCGTCGGCCTCGGGCTCGGTGGCGACGAAGAACGTGCCGGCGGCCACCGGTTGCCAGGCGAAATCCGGATCGATCTCGATGACCCAGCCGGCCTTGCGCCAGTGCGGAATCGACTCGTGCATCAGCCGCAGCACCAGCGATTCGTGTAGAAAGAACGCGCTTTCGTACGGCGCCTGCCCGCGCGCACCCGGCACGTCGTGGCAGCCGGCCGATCGCAGCCGGTTCAGCGTCTTCGTGTGCAGCGCGGAGTCGAGGGTCGGCGCGACGAGCGCGCCTTCGTGCATGCGCGCACCACCCGTGTCGGCGAGCGCCACCGGTACGCCGTCGTAGCGGACGTGCACGAACAGCGCTGCGCCCATGAGCGGAACCGACGAGTAACCCGACGGCGATACGGCCGTGGCGTTGGCCAGCCGCAGATGCACGACGCCGCGGCCGCGGACCGTGCGCGTCTGGATCGGCGCGGGCAACGGCGGGCGCACGACCGTTGGCGGCGCCGTGGCCAATGCCGCGGCGAGCGCGCTGCTCACCGCCTCGACCTCCGTGGGGGCGATCGGCGGTGCGGCCAGCAGCTCCGCCGCCAGCGCGGCGTCGACGTCCGACTTCAGTTCGCCGAACTCGCCGCGCTCGGCATCGAGATACCACAGTCCTTCGAGCGCGAGCGCCTCGGCCCTCGGTTCTACGTGAAGCTCGAAGCGCTGGCGGCCCTGTGCGTCGGCGACCCAGTGCGCGTTCGCCGCGCGCGGCTCGCCGATGCGCAACGGCACATAGTCGTTCCAGTTTTCCGAACGCTTCGCCACCGCCAAACCGAGCGTGACGATCCTGCGCAGCAGTGCGGCGTCACGCGTCAGAACCTTTCCGTGCATGCCGGAATCGCTCGCCAATGCGAGCGCACGCAACAGCGGCTCGTCCTCGTCGGCGACGTACTGCGGCCGATTGCGCAGGATCGTCGCCAAGTCGTCGGGCGCACGGCGCAGCGATCCGAGCGTGCCGTCCTTGCGCACGTTGCCGACGAGCGGTCTGACCAAGGGCCGGCCGACGTACGGTTCTCGCTCGATCGCGTACGCCAGCCGCTGCTTGCGCGTCGCCGGCGGCGCGGGCGGCGCATACAGCGCGCGTACGCGTTCGATCCAGTACGCGTGAGACGCGGCGCGCGAATCGGCCGTCGGCTGTCGCGGCCGTGCGGGGTTCGCGCTCCACGAGGCCGTAGGCCCGGCGGGCTCGTCGGGCGCCCTCCGCGCCGGAGGATGCAGCGCGTAGGCGGCGATCAGGGCGGCGGCCGCGTGCTTGCAGTTATGCCCGACCGGGCACGTGCAGCGGCCGGTGATCAGCGTCTGCGGGCCGCTGCGCTCGACGATGATGTCGACTTCGTAAGGTGCGGCCTCAGTACCCTGAACGAGCGCGTGCAACTGCACCACACCCGTGTCGAGCGCCTGCGCGCGCACGTCGGACACGCGCCGTTCGCGCGCGTACTGGTTCCCGCGCGCGAGCGTCGTGTCGTGGAAGGCGTCCTCGAGGTCCGCCCAGCTCAACCGCAGGGTCACGGCGCTCGTCGTACCCTGGCCAGCAGGGCGGTGGTGGAGCGCTCGTGCTCGAACGGGATCGCCACGCAGCGCGCGCCCCAGGTGCGCGCAAGTTGCGCTTCGGGGATCTGCGCCATGTCGTAGTCGCCGCCCTTGACGTACACGTCGGGACGCACGATCTCGAGCACCGGCAGCGGCACGGCCTCGTCGAAGATCGTCACCAGCGTCACGCTCTCCAGCGCCGCCAGCACCGCCGCGCGGTCGGCTTCGACGTTGATCGGCCGATCGTCGCCCTTGCCGAGCTGCCTGACCGACGCGTCCGAGTTCACCGCGACGACGAGACTCGCGCCGAGTGCGCGCGCGCGCGCGAGGTACGTCACATGGCCGCGATGCAGGATGTCGAACACCCCGTTGGTCAGCACGATCGGCCGCGCGAGCTGTGCCGCACGGGCCGCCAGTTCGCCGCGCGCGACGATCTTGCTTTCGAAACCCGGCGCTGCGTGTCGCTCAGGCACGCGCCGCCTCGTGGAGCAGTTCCGCCAGCAGCGGGCTGCGCACCGCATCGGCGAGCGAGCGGAAGCGCGCGGTCGCCAGCCCGCCGTCGTCCTCGTCGCGCGGGTCGAGCCGGCCGTCGGTGCCGAGCAGGATGCGCTGCGGCACGCCGGCGGCGTGCGCGGCTTCGAGATCCGAGCGCTTGTCGCCGAACAGCACCGAGCGCGCGAGATCGAGCCCCAGCTCGTGCGCCGCGGCCAGCAGCATGCCCGGGGCCGGTTTGCGACACGTGCAGTTCACGCGGTACCGGCCGTGCCCCTCGGTCGGATGGTGCGGGCAGAAGTACACGCCCGCCAGCGGCGCGCCGGACTGGCGAAACTGCTCGCGCATCCAGCGCGTGAGGCGACGAAAATCCTCCTCGGTATACATCCCGCGCGCGATGCCCGACTGGTTGGTGATCACCACGAGCGCGAACCCGCGCCGCGCGAGCTCGCGTGCCGCCTCCAGCGCCCCCGGCACGAAATGAAAATCCTCCTGCCGCGCAACGTAACCGAGATCGACATTGATCACGCCGTCCCGATCCAGGAACGCTGCACGCCGAAAATTGGTGTCTGACCCCATTTTTAATCGGGGTCAGACACCATTTTTCAGCAGCCACCGCACGTAGGCGGCGGTGCCGTGCTCGACCGACTGCATCGGCGCGTCGAAGCCGGTCGCCCGCAGGCGCGCGATGTCGGCCTGCGTGTACGCCTGGTACTTGCCGCGCAGCGCTTCGGGAAACGCGATGTACTCGATCTTGCCCTGCGCGACCGCGTGTGCGAGCGCAAGCGGCGCCTCACCGTTGGCCTCGCGCAGCGTGTTGACGACCGCGAGCGCGACGTCGTTGAAGCTCTGCGCGCGCCCGGTGCCGACGTTGTAGATGCCGGAGACCGGCCTGTCGGCGAAGTGCAGGTTGACCGCGATCACGTCGTCGACGTGGACGAAGTCGCGCCGCTGCTCGCCGTTGGCGTAGCCGTGGCTGCCTTCGAACAGCCGCACCTTGCCGTCGGCGCGGAACTGGTTGAAGTGATGGAACGCGACCGACGCCATCCGCCCCTTGTGCGCTTCGCGCGGACCGTAGACGTTGAAGTAGCGCAGCCCGATCACCGGCGCGGTCAGCGCGTCGCTGCGCCGGCGCACGATCTGGTCGAACAGGAACTTCGAGTAGCCGTAGACGTTCAGCGGCTTCTCGTGCGCGCGCTCCTCGCTGAACACGGGGCCAAGCCCGTAGACCGAGCCGCTCGATGCGTAGATGAACGGCACACGCAGCTCCTGGCACCAGTCGAGCAGCGCCAGCGAGTAGCGGTAGTTGTTCTCCAGCATGTAGCGGCCGTCGGATTCCATCGTGTCCGAGCACGCGCCCTGGTGGAAAACGACGTCTGGCTTGGGTAGCGCGCGCCGGCGCACCCGCTCGATGAACTCGGCCTTGTCCAGATAGTCCGCGATCTCGCAGTCGGCGAGGTTGCGGAACTTCTCCGCGCGCGTCAGGTTGTCGACCGCGACGATGTCGGTTTCGCCGCGCTCGTTCAGTGCGTGGACGTTGTTGGCGCCGATGAAACCGGCCGCGCCGGTGACGATGATCTTCATGCTGAATGCTCCGCGCGAGCGATGTTGGCACAGTTCTTTTCCGCCTGGCACAGTCGACCGCAACGGCCAACGACCCTCCACCGTGCTACGCGCCCACCGCGCTCAGGCGTCGAACAGCTCCTCGTACGACACCGTCGCCGTGCCCAGCTTACCGACCACGATGCCGCCCGCGCGGTTGGCCAGTTGCACCGCGTCGCGTAGCGCGAAGCCGGCGGCGAGCATCGCGCCGAGCACCGCGATCACCGTGTCGCCGGCGCCACTCACGTCGAACACCTCGCGCGCCTGCGCCGGCACCGACCACGCGCCGTCGTCGGTGAACAGCGTCATACCTTCTTCGCTGCGCGTGACCAGCAGCGCCTGCAGGTCCAACTCGCGGCGCAGTTTCTGCGCGCGCGCCTGCAGATCCGCTTCGCTCTTCCAACGGCCGACCACTTCGCGCAGCTCCGCGCGGTTGGGTGTGATCACCGTGGCGCCGGCATAACGCGCGTAGTCGTCGCCCTTCGGATCGACCAGGATCGGTTTGCCGGCCGCGCGCGCCAGGTCGATCATGCGCTCGATGTGCGTGAGCCCGCCCTTGCCGTAGTCCGACAGGATCACCAGGTCGTAATCCGGCAGCAGCGCCTCGTACTCGCCCAGCTTGGCGAGCAGCACTTCGTTGTCGGGCTGCGTCTCGAAATCCGCGCGCAGCATCTGCTGGCGGCGGCCGATCACGCGCAGCTTGACGGTCGTGGCCATCTGCGCGTCCGTGTGCGCATACGGCGTAATGCCCGACGCGTCGAGCAGCCGCACCAGCGCGCGGCCCGCTTCGTCGTCGCCGACCACGGTCAGCAGCCCCGCGTGCGCGCCGAGCGCCACCACGTTGCGCGCGACGTTGGCTGCGCCGCCCAGCCGCTCTTCGATGCGCTGAATGCGAACGACCGGCACGGGCGCCTCGGGCGAAATGCGCTCGACCTCGCCGAACCAGTAGCGGTCGAGCATCACGTCGCCGACCACGAGGATGCGGCGCGCGGCCAGTTGCGGGCGAGCGATCAACGGCGCGACTCCGGCGCGAAGCGAATCGTTCAATTGATGAGCCGCCGTGCGGCCTCGACGACTGTGCGCGCATCGTCGATCGCGCGCTGCGCATCGCCCGAACCGTACTCGCGGGTCGGAACGAAGTCGATGTCGCCATAAAAGGAGAACTCGCGTTCCTTGCGCAGACGCTTCGAGATTCGCGCCAACTCGGGCAGCAGGGCCTGCAAATCCGCCGGGAACAGAGCAGCCTGTTCGAGCAGGACCGGACCCACGTCATGCCACTTCGGCGGATCGACTCCCACCTGCCGCAGCATTGCTTTGAGAGCGAGTTCGACCAGCTCCTGCGCTTCGCGTACGACGTCGGACCAGGCTTGCCGCTCGAACAGGAACTGCAGCATCTCCAGGCGAACCGACGCCTTGGTCAGGTAGCTGCGGGCCAGTTCGTTCGCCGTCATAGCGAGATCTCTTCGCCCGGTTTCCAATCCGGCTTCAGCACCCAGTAGTAGCCGCCGCCGAGCCGCCTGCGCACGCTGCCGAGCGCTTTCATGCGCTCGCTTAGCCCCCGCAGGTACGCCGCGAAGAAGCCGTCGCGATCCAAAAGGATGCGCGCCTCGACCGTCATGTCCAGGAACAGCGGGCTGCCGTGCTGCACTTCGCCCGGTGTCTTGAACACCGGCGACAAAGAAGCATGTATGCCGTTGCGCGCCGCCTGCGCCACGTCGGTCTCGAGCCGCTGCTCCACGGCTTCGAACTCGCCCATCCGCGCCATGCGCCCGGCGGGCAGCGGCTCGGCGACGAGCAGGAAGTCGATATCGGAATCCGGCCGCATCGTGCCGCGCGCGACGGAGCCGAACAACACCAGCGACACCAGGCGCGCGCCGTAAAAGCTTTCGCACTCCTGCAGTAGTCGCTGCGTCAGCCGGTCATAAGTCGAGCGCAACATGCCGGCGATTCTATCGCTGCCATCGGCGCTGTGGCCCGCGCATGCATCACGCCGAGCGAGCGGGCGGCCGCGACACAACGCCGCGCGTGGAGCGTACGCAGACGTGGCCCGGTTTCTGCCGGGCGCGTACTTCGTTCGTCGCGACTGATGTGCTCGCCGTCTCGCCCATTCGGTGCCGAAACCGTCATCCCTGTTGAGGATCAATCAACCTCGTGACACCGCTGCCTTGCCGGTTCGCTTCGCCATCGCGCGCGCTGGTTCTGTCATCCCGCGCAGCGCGGGGAATTTCCGCGTTGTCTTCCGCGCGGGCGCCGGTTCTGTCATCCCGAGCGCAGCGAGGGATCTCGGCGTTGCGAATGGGAGAGATTCCTCGCCTTCGGCTCGGAATGACGAAGCGTCGTTTGCTCGGAATGACGAAGCGTCGTTTGCTCGGAATGACGAAGCGTCGTTTGCTCGGAATGACGAAGCGTGCTTTGTTCGGAATGACGAAGCGTGCTTTGTTCGGAATGATGAAGCGTGCTTTGTTCGGAATGATGAAGCGAAGTTTGCTCGGAAATCCCGAGCAGCGTGGGGTATCTCGGTGGCGCCTTCCGCGCGGGCGCCGGTTCTGTCATCCCGAGCGCAGCGAGGGATCTCGGCGTTGCGGGCGGGAGAGATTCCTCGCCTTCGGCTCGGAATGA
>JBBIJJ010000095.1:0-12785 GCA_037446035.1 Burkholderiales bacterium | reverse complement strand
CCGCTGGCTAGGCGCACGCAGCCGCAGGGCCGAGACATATCAAGTAGATAGGCGAGGCCCGAGCAGCGCGCAACGACGCCAGCGGGCCGCGCAGCAGAAAGATTCACACCTTCTGAGTGCGCGGCGCCGGTCCGGCGGCACGTGCACGGTGCGGTCGAAGCGAACAGTCGGGACATGCGTTTCCATTACGCAAGGCATCGCGCCAATCCGGGTGACACGTGCCGGGGCGTCTCCTCCACGGTCTTGTTCTGCTGCGGGCGCCTGCGGCCGGCCACCCGTGCGCCCGCTGCGCGCCGCGCATGCGCGACACGATCCGGGCGAAAGTAGGGCGAAAGTAGCGGTGCCGGTTGCGAGGGGTCAAGGCGGCGACCCCTTGCGCCATCGTTGTGTGATAAACATCACAGTGCGTTGCGGGGGCGGCCTTGGTGTTGCCGCGCGATACGCCGACGCGGGTTCGACGGCCGGCTCGCGTTCAACCGAGCTCGCCTCGCTGCGCCAGCTCGCGGATCCGCTGAACGGTGTCCAGGTCGGCGCTTTCGTAAGCGCGCCGGCGCAGCGTCGCCGTAAGGGTGTCGAGCTCGCCGTTGCCCTCGCCCTCGTCGGACTCGTACGTGAAGCGCAGGAACAGCGCGTCCGGCCGCGGCTCCTCAATGCGGATCGTGAGCCGGCTCGCCGGCCAGCGTTCGGTCGCCGCGGTCCGCGTTTCGGTGCGGTCGAGCGGATACAACCGCACACGGTCGTCGACCGTGAAGCTGCCAAAGTCCAGCGTGCGGACCAGTTCGACGACTTCGCCCGACCGTTCGCGCGCGTGCACGGTCGCGCCCTCGAGCGCGAACACGAAAAGTGTGGGCTCCTCGGCGCGGCGCACGAGCCCGCGCCAGAGCTGCTCGCGCGTCAGCGGGTCGAGCAGCGGGATCAGCGGGTCGTTGATCTGAACCAGGTGTTCGAAGCGCACGCCCGCATTCTGCGCCCGGACCGACGGGCGGTTAACCCTCCGCGGCCGAGCGCGTCGTTCATCGCGTGGTCCGCCCGCTCATCGAGGAGACCAAGATGTTCAAGCCGAAGTACGCCGCGGCCTGTGCCGTGCTGCTGTCGATCGCCGGCCCGGCCGCGTCCGCCGGCTCGATCGCCGACGTGCAGGTCGTCGACCGCACGACCGGACAAACCCTGCCGCTGTACCGGCACCAGGGCCGCTGGTGGGTCGCCGGAACACCCGGCCACCGTTACGCGATCGCGCTCGCCAACCGCAGCGGCGCGCGCGTGCTGACGGTGCTTTCGGTCGATGGCGTCAATGCCGTGTCGGGCGAAACCGCCGCATGGGATCAGGCGGGCTACGTACTCGACCGCGGGCAGCGCGCGCAAATCACGGGCTGGCGCAAGAGCACCTCGCGCGTGGCGGCTTTCGAGTTCTCCGCATTGCCGGATTCGTATGCCGCGCGTACCGGCCGCCCCGAGCACGTCGGCGTGATTGGCGTGGCAATCTTCCGCGAGAAACCGAAACCGCTTTCGATTGCGCCGCCGACGCGTTCGAACGAATCGGCGGCCGCTGCGGCGCCCGCGGCACCGGCCACACGCGGCGCAGGCGCAGGCAGCCAGCCGCCTGCGCTCGCGAAGGAGGACCGGCTCGGCACCGGGCACGGCCGCAGCGAAACATCGCACGTGACCTACACCGATTTCGAGCGCGCGCGCTCGACGCCCGACGAGATCGTCACGATCCATTACGACAGTCATGCGAATCTGGCCGCGATGGGCGTGCTCCCGGCGCCGCGACCGCAACCCGACCCGTTCCCCGGTTCACCGCTTGGTTTCGTGCCGGATCCGCCGCGGTGAGCTGGCGCCCCTCAGGCCGAGCCGACCGTCGGCTGCAGCGCGCCGAACTCGCCGGCAAGAAACGCCTCGCCGCGCTCCAGCACGAAGTAGCGAAACGCCTCGGCGGCGGGCGAAAGCACCTTCGCCGGGCTGTTTACGACGTACCAGCGCCGCACGATGGGCAGGCCCTCGATGTCCGGCGTCGCCAGCAAGCCCGACTTCAGCTCAAGGCCGATCGTGTGCAACGACAGGAAGGCGATCCCCAACCCGGCCATCACGGCCTGCTTGATCGACTCGTTGCTGGGCATCTCCATCGCGATGCGCGGCTCGATGCGGTGATCGGCGAAGTACTTCTCCATGGCCGCGCGCGTGCCGGAACCCGGCTCGCGCACGATGAACGGAAAGTGGGCGAGCGCCTGCGCGGGCGCGTGACCCACCGCGTGGGCCAGCGCGTGGTCGGGCGGCGTGATGACCACGTGCGGGTGCGCAGCGAAAGGCTCGGCGCGCGTGGCGATCTCGCGCGGCGGCCGCCCCATCACGGCCAGATCGAGTTCGTTTCTCTGCATGGCGGCGACCAGCTGCTCGCGGTTGCCGCCGACGACGAGCCGGATCTCGACCTCGGCGTGCTCTTCGCGGAAGCGCGCGAGCAGACGCGGCAGGAAGTACTTGGCCGTGCTGACCATGCCGATCGTCAGGCGCCCGCCCTGCAGCCCGCGGAAGCGCGCGACCGCGTCCTCGGCGTCCTTCAGCGTCGCCAGGATCTTGCGGGCGTACACGACCAGGTACTCGCCGGTGACCGTCAGGGCAACCTGCTTGTCGCTGCGATCGAACAGCGGCAGCCCGACCTGCCCTTCCAGCTCCCGGATCTGCATCGATACCGCCGGTGGCGTGAGGTTCAGTTCGGCGGCCGCCCGCGCAAAGCTCCCGTGCCGGGCCACGGCAGCGAACGCGCGAAGCTGCTTGAGGGTCACCGAGCGCATAAGGTTTGCTTAAGCGGCAGCTCAAAAAATATCAATTTACCTTAAGTCGTCGCCTGCCTACATTGCCGCCACACGTTCCGGCCACGGCGACGGAGCAGCCGATCATATGAAAGAGTTCGTTAGAGCCTGGGTTGCGACCCATCGCACCGAACGCAAGGACCCCAGGAAGCGGTGTGGCACGGCGGGGGTCCTTGAGCTTCGGCGGATGGGCCGCGGGGCGCCCGATGACGTGCCCAGGGACACGGGCTCGAGTTGCCCTTTCCGCATCGCTCCGCGGGAAGGCGTCGATCCGGTCGAGGCGGGCGCCGTGGCTGGCGGGTTTTCGGCCGCCACCCCGACGGTGGTATGGAGCGATCGGCTGGCCCCCCCGTGTGAAAAAGACCGCGCCAAGGTCTACAAGGTCGAGCGCCTGCCCCACCGCTCCGGCGAGTATTTCGCGTGGGTCGCCGACGACATCATCCTGCTCGAAGAGGGCTCGATCGCCAGCGTGACGGCGAGCCGGTTCGGCAACCTCCTCAGCTCCAAGTGCCTGAACACGGCGCGCTCGTGCGCGACCGTCAGGCCAGAGGGCGAGCGCTACGGCAGGCCGTAGCGCGCAGTCCCCCAGCGACCGGTGTCTCCTCGTGCCCGCGGCCCCGTCTTCTTCTCCTCCTTCCTCCGGGTTCGCGGGCCTTTTTCCAGCGCCTGCCCGCGCGGGCGCTGGAAAAAGGCCGTACCGACGATGAACGCGACCGAATCTGCCGCCATCGACCTGCGCGCGATCCTGCAGCAGGCGCAGGTGCAGGACGTGCTCGACGCGCGGGACCGCGATCTCGTGGGGCTGGCGCCCGTGAGGCGGCGCATTCGCGAGATCGCCGCTTTCCGGGTGGTGTCGCGCGCGCGCGCAGCTCGGCCTGGATGGCAGCGCGCCCTCGCTGCACATGTGCTTTACCGGCAATCCGGGCACCGGCAGGACCACGGTGGCGCTGCGCATGGCCGAAATCCTGCACCGCCTGGGCTACGTGCGTAAGGGCCATGGGGTCAGCGTCACGCACGACGACCTCGTCGGCCAGCACATCAGCCACACCGCGCCCAAGACCAAGGAAGTGCTGAAAAAGGCGATGGGCGGCGTGTTGTTCATCGACGAGGCGTACTCCCTGTATTGCCCCGAGAACGAGTGCGATTACGGCCAGGAAGCGATCGAGATCCTGCTGCAGGTGATGGAGAACAACCGCGACGACCCGGGCGTGATCCTGGCCGGCTACAAGGACCGGATGGACACGTTCTTCAAGTCCAATCCCGGCATGAGTTCGCGCATCGCGCACCACATCGATTTTCGCGACTACACGCCCGACGAGCTCGTGCAGAGCGCGCAGAAGATGGCCGCGCAGATGAACTACCGCTTCGACGAGCAGTCGCTCGCCGCGCTGCGCGAGTACATCGAATACCGCATCCGCCAGCCGCACTTCGCCAACGCCCGCTCGATCCGCAACGCGCTGGACCGCGCGCGGTTGCGGCAGGCCAACCGCATCTTCGAGGTCGCGCTCGGCGGCAGCGCGCTGGCTTCGCCCGAGGAGCTCACGCTGATCAGCGCGGCCGACATCCGCGCTTCGCGCGTGTTCGATGCCGCCAAGGATTCCGCACCCCAGTGAGACGACCATGCACCTGCGTCGGACCACGCTGTCGAAGTTCCTGATCGAACAATTGCGCGACCTGCCCGACCACGGCGACCTCGCCGCGCTGCTCGTCGACATCGCCGCCGCCGTCAAGGCCATCTCGGCGATGGTCGGCCGCGGCGCGCTCGGCGTCGGCATCGGCACGCTGGACACGCGCAACGCCGGCGGCGACGTGCAAAAGCCCCTGGACGTGCTGACCAACGACGCGATCATCGGTCACTGCGAGTGGGGCGGACTGCTGGCGGCGATGGCCTCCGAAGAGATGGAGGCGCCGTACACGATTCCGCCGCAGTACCGGCGCGGCCCCTACCTGCTGGTGTTCGATCCGCTCGACGGCTCGAGCAACATCGACGTGAACGTCGCGGTCGGCACGATCTTCTCGGTGCTGCGGCATCGCGGCGACCAGGCGCCGACGACGGCGGACTTCCTGCAGCCCGGCACCGAGCAGGTCGCCGCCGGTTACGCGATCTACGGACCGGCGACGATGCTGGTGCTGACCGTCGGCCGTGGCACGCATGGCTTCACGCTCGACCGCGAGGTCGGCAACTTCATCCTGACGCATCCCGACCTGCGCGTTCCCGAGGAAACGTCGGAGTTCGCGATCAACGTGTCGAACGAACGCTTCTGGGAGCCGCCGGTGGCGCGCTACGTGAGCGAGTGCAAGGCGGGCAAGACGGGGGTGCGCGGGCGCGACTTCAATATGCGCTGGATCGCGTCGATGGTGGCCGACGTGCATCGCATCCTGATGCGCGGCGGCGTGTTCATGTACCCGCGCGACACCAAGGACCCGAGCAAGCCCGGCCGGCTGCGTCTGCTGTACGAGGCCAATCCGGCGAGCCTGTTGATCGAACAGGCGGGCGGCGCGGCCTCGACCGGGCGCGGCCGCATCCTCGAAGTCGTGCCGACCGATCTGCACCAGCGCGTCGCGGTGATCCTCGGCTCGAAGACCGAAGTCGAGCGCATCGAGCGCTACCACGCGGAGTATGACCGCGGCGAGGACAAGCCCTACGTCTCGCCGCTGTTCAACGAGCGTTCGCTGTACCGGCCCGAAGCGCGGCTGTAGCCGAGCGCGGCGAGCGCCGCACCGAACCCGAAAACCGACAGCGAGCCACCCCGCCATGTCCACCAAGCACCCGATCATCGCCGTGACCGGTTCCTCCGGCGCCGGCACCACCACGGTGATGAAAAGCTTCCAGCACATCTTCCGCCGCGAGGGCATCCGCGCGCAGATCGTCGAAGGCGATTCGTTCCATCGCTACGACCGCAAGGCGATGCGCGCAGCGATGAAGGAGGCCGAGGCCGCGGGCAACCGCCACTTCAGCCACTTCGGCCCCGAGGCCAACCTGCTGTCCGAACTCGATGCGCTGTTCGCGACCTACGCGGCGACGGGTACCGGCAAGGTGCGCAAGTACCTGCACGATGCCGACGAAGCGGCTCCCTACAAGCAGGAGCCCGGCACGTTCACGCCTTGGCAGGACATCGAGCCGGGCTCGGATCTGCTGTTCTACGAGGGCCTGCACGGCGGCTACGTCGGTCCCGAGGCCAACGTTGCGCGCCACGTCGACCTGCTGGTCGGCGTGGTGCCGATCATCAACCTCGAGTGGATCCAGAAGCTGCACCGCGACCAGAGCTTGCGCGGCTACTCGCAGGAGGCGGTCGTCGACACGATCCTGCGGCGCATGCCCGACTACGTGAACCACATCTGTCCGCAGTTCTCGCGCACGCACGTGAATTTCCAGCGGGTGCCGACCGTGGACACGAGCAATCCGTTCATCGCCAAGGACATCCCGAGTGCGGACGAGAGCATGGTCGTGATCCGCTTCGCCAACCCCAAGGGTATCGACTTCCCGTACCTGCTGTCGATGCTGCACGACTCGTGGATGAGCCGCCCGAACAACATCGTCGTGCCGGGCGGCAAGATGGGGCTCGCGATGCAACTGATCTTCACGCCGATGATCCTGCGGCTGATGGATCTGAAAAAGCGCGCTTGACGCGAGCGCGCGAATGACGGAATTCACCCATCCAGCCAACCAAGGAACGTTGCGATGAACGCACCGCAGTTGCCCGCGGCCCAGGCGAGCGAGCGCCGCGAACTGGCCAACGCACTGCGCTTTCTGGCGATCGACGCGGTCGAGGCCGCCAAGAGCGGACACCCCGGCATGCCGATGGGCATGGCCGACATCGCCGAAGTGCTGTGGCGCGGCCACTTCAAGCACAACCCGGCCAATCCGCGCTGGCCGGATCGCGACCGCTTCGTGCTGTCCAACGGCCACGGCTCGATGCTGCTGTACGCGCTGCTGCATCTGACCGGCTACGAGCTGCCGCTCGAGGAACTGAAGCGTTTTCGCCAACTGCATTCGAAAACCCCCGGTCATCCGGAGGCGGGCGCCACCCCGGGCGTGGAGACGACGACCGGACCGCTCGGCCAGGGGCTGGCCAACGCCGTGGGCATGGCACTTGCCGAAAAGCTGCTCGCCGCGCGCTTCAACCGGCCGGACTTTCCGCTCGTCGATCACCGCACGTTCGTGTTCCTGGGCGACGGCTGTCTGATGGAAGGCGTCAGCCACGAAGCCTGTTCGCTGGCCGGCATCTTCGGGCTGAACAAGCTGGTGTGCTTCTACGACGACAACGGTATTTCCATCGACGGCCACGTCAGCGGCTGGTTTCGCGACGACACGCGCAAGCGTTTCGAGGCTTACGGCTGGAACGTGATCGGTCCGGTCGACGGCCACGATCCGGCCGCGATCGAGCGCGCCACGCGCGAGGCGCTCGCCTGCAGCGAGCGGCCGACGCTGATCGTGTGCCGCACGACGATCGGCTGGGGCGCGCCGTCGCTGGCCGGCAAGCACGAGGTGCACGGCGCGCCGCTCGGCGCCGCCGAGGCGAAGGCCACGCGCGAGGCGCTCGGCTGGCCGCATCCCGCCTTCGAAATTCCGCCGGCGTTGCGCGCGCAGTGGGACGCGCGCGCGCAGGGTGCCGCCGCCGAAGCGCGCTGGCAGACCCTGTTCGAACGCTATCGCGCCAGGTATCCGGCCGAAGCGGCCGAGTTCGAGCGCCGCATGCGCGGCGAGCTGCCGTCGAACTGGCGCGCGCTCGCGCAGGAACTCGTCAGCGTGGCGCGCGCGGTGACCGCGCCGACGGCCACCCGCAAATCCTCGCAGCAGATGCTCGAGGTGCTGGTCGCGCGCATGCCCGAGCTGCTCGGCGGCTCGGCCGACCTGACGTGGTCGAATCTGACGGCGGTGAAGGCGTCGCGCGGCGTCGATTCGTACGCCGACGGCAACTACGTGCACTACGGGGTGCGCGAGTTCGGCATGGCCGCGATCATGAACGGGGTGGCGCTGCACGGCGGGTTCGTGCCGTACGGCGGCACCTTCGCGGTGTTTTCCGACTATGCGCGCAGCGGCATCCGCATGAGCGCGCTGATGCGCCAGCGCGTCGTCTACGTGCTGACGCACGATTCGATCGGGCTCGGCGAGGACGGCCCGACCCACCAGCCGGTCGAGCACGCAACGGCGTTGCGCGCGATTCCCAACCTCGACGTCTGGCGCCCGTGCGACGGTGTCGAGACCGCGGTCGCGTGGGCCGCCGCGCTCGAGCGCGCGCAGGGGCCGAGCGCGCTGCTGCTGTCGCGGCAGAACCTTCCGCAGGTGGCGGCCGTCGACGCGGCGACGATCGCGCGCGGCGGCTACGTGCTGCGCGACGCCGAACGCGCGCCCGACGTGGTCGTGATCGCCACCGGCTCCGAGGTGGCGCTCGCGCTCGACGCGCAGAAGCTCGCCGCCGCCGACGGCATCGCGGTGCGCGTCGTGTCGATGCCTTCGACCAGCGTCTTCGACCGCCAGAGCCCGGCGTGGCGCGAGTCGGTGCTGCCGCGCGGCGTGCCGCGCGTGGCGATCGAGGCCGCGCATCCGGATTTCTGGCGCAAGTACGTCGGCCTCGAAGGCGAGGTGGTCGGTGTCGCGCGCTTCGGCGAATCCGCGCCGGCGGCCGCGCTGTACGAGCACTTCGGCGTGACGGCCGCGGCGCTGGCGCAGGCGATCCGGCGCGTCGCGCGCGCCGACGCGGTCGCGGCGGATTGAGCCCCGGGGCGCCGATGTTCGATCTGGTCCTTTTCGATCTCGACGGCACGCTGATCGACACCGCGCCCGAGATCGCCGACGCGGTCAACGCGCTGCTGGCCGCGGAGCGTCTGCCGTGCGTCGACGAACGGCTCGTGCGCGACTGGATCGGCCACGGCACACGCGAACTGCTGCGCGCCGCGCTCGCCGAAAGCGTGCGCACGGCCGCGCGCGCGCCGGAGCGCGCCCCCACGCTCGACGCGCTGCTGCCCGCGTTCGACCGCCATTACCTCGCCCATTGCGGCCGCCGCAGCCGCGTCTTCGCCGACGTCGAGCCGACGCTGGATGCGCTGCGCTGCGCCGGCGTGCGCACCGCGGTCGTCACCAACAAGGAGGAACGCTATGCGTACGCGGTGCTCGATGCGCACCGGCTGCGCGACTACCTGGATCTGGTGATCTGCGGCGACACGCTGGCGGCAAAGAAACCCGACGCGCTGCCCGTCAAGCACTGCATGCACCGGTTCCGCGTGGCGCCCGAGCGCACGCTGCTGGTCGGCGACTCGGAGATCGACGTGGCCACCGCGCGCGCCGCCGGCGTGCGCGTCTGGGCCGTGCCGTACGGCTACAACCGCGGCCGTCCGATCGCCGAAGCCGGCGCCGACCGCATCATCGACTCGATCGCCGAGCTCGCGCGTTCGCTCGAAAACGAACGCGCGGCAGCCTGAACTTTTCAACCCTTTCCGGAGAACGACCCATGGCGCTGATATCACTGCGGCAGCTGCTCGACCACGCCGCCGAGCACGGCTACGGACTGCCCGCCTTCAACATCAACAACATGGAGCAGATCCACGCGATCATGCAGGCGGCGGATGCGACCGACAGCCCGGTGATCCTGCAAGCGTCGGCCGGCGCGCGCAAGTACGCGGGCGAGCCGTTCCTGCGCAAGATGGTCGAGGCCGCCGTCGAGATGTATCCGCACATCCCCGTGTGCCTGCACCAGGATCACGGCGCGTCGCCGTCGGTCTGCCTGCAGTCGATCCGCAGCGGATTTTCCAGCGTGATGATGGACGGCTCGCTGCTGGAGGACATGAAGACGCCGGCGAGCTACGACTACAACGTCGCGGTGACCAGCCGCGTGGTCGAGATGGCGCACGCGGTCGGCGTCTCCGTCGAAGGCGAACTCGGCTGCCTTGGGTCGCTGGAGACCGGAACCGCGGGCAAGGAAGACGGCGTCGGCGCCGAAGGCAAGCTCGACCACTCGCAGCTTCTGACCGATCCGGACGAAGCCGCGCGCTTCGTGCGCGCCACCGCGGTCGATGCGCTTGCGATCGCGATCGGCACCAGCCACGGCGCCTACAAGTTCACGCGCAAGCCGACCGGCGACATCCTCGCGATCGACCGCGTGCGCGCGATCCACGCGCGCATCCCGAACACGCACCTGGTGATGCACGGCTCCTCGAGCGTGCCGCAGGAGTGGCTGGCGATCATCCGCAAGTACGGCGGCGACATCAAGGAAACCTACGGCGTGCCGGTCGAGGCGATCGTCGAAGGCATCCGCAACGGCGTGCGCAAGGTCAACATCGACACCGACATCCGGCTGGCGATGACCGGCGCGATGCGCGAGTTGATGGCGAAAAAGCCCGACGAATTCGACCCGCGCGCGTTCTTCAAGGCCGCCACCGCCGCCGCGCGCGACATCTGCAAGGCGCGCTTCGAAGCGTTCGGCTGCGCCGGCCGCGCGTCGGGCATCCGCCCGCTGCCGCTGGAGAAGATGGCGGCGAAGTACGCCAAGGGTGAATTGAGCGCGACCGTGCACTGAGAAAGTGTGAAGATTTCGTCGCGAGCGGTCCGCCGGCTAGGCGCACGCAGCCGCAGGGCCGAGACATATCAAGCGGATAGGCCAGGCCCGAGCACCGCGCAACGACGCCAGCGCGCTGCGCAGTAGAAAGATTCACACCTTCTGAGCTCGCGGCGGTTGTCGGATCGTACGGACCGGGCCGATTCGTTTCCCGCGCACGGCCCGTGCGCCGCGATGCGCGCCTGCCCATCCCGGACCGGCTTGTTCGACCCCGGCCGGCTCGACCGCCCGCTCGAAGCCCCATAATCGGCGCATGCGCGATGCGCCGCTCGACGGGCTGCCCGACGAAGAACTGATGCTCGCTTACGCGGCCGGCGACGCCGGCGCGTTCGCGCAGTTGTACGACCGGCACGAGCGCGCGGTCTACCGCTTTCTGCTGCGATCGGTGCGCAGCGCGGCGATCGCCGACGATCTGCTGCAGGAGACGTGGCTTGCGGTCGTGCGCAACGCGCGCGGCTACGCGCCGCGCGCGCGCTTCACGACCTGGCTGTACGGCATCGCGCGCAGCAAGCTGATCGACCACTGGCGCCGCACCGACCCGACGACCAGCCTCGACGATCTGGTCGCCAACGACCCGGATTCGAGCCTGCTCGACCACATCGCGGCGGACGCTGCGTTTGAACCGGAGGTGCAGGCGCGCGCGCGCGCGCAGGCGCGCGCTTTCGTCGACGCGGTCGAGGCGCTGCCCGCCGCGCAGCGCGAGGCGTTCCTGCTGCACGCCGAAGGCGGGCTCACGCTCGAGGAGATCGCGCAGTTGACCCAGGTGGGCGCCGAGACGGTCAAGAGCCGGCTGCGCTATGCGATGGCCAAGCTGCGCGCGGCGATGGAGGACTGGCGATGAACGAGCACGACGTCGTGCGCGGCTATCGCGCGGCGAACGAGGTGCTGGACGAGCGGCCGCGGGCCGCGACACGCAGCGCGGTGCTTGCCGCCGCCGCGCGCGCGGTCGAAGCGAAGCCGCGCGCGGTCGACCGCATGCGGCACTGGCGTTTTCCGCTCGCCGCGGCGGCGGCCGTGCTGATCAGCACGATCGCCGTGCTGATGGCCACGCGCACCGAACAGGAGGCGGCGAAGCTCGCCGCCGCGCCGCCCTCAGCCGACATCTACGCACCCGAGCCCCCGGCCGCGGCGCCCACCGCTGCCGTGCCCGCACCTGCGCGGCCTGCGCCAAGCGCCCAGACGCCGCAAGCTCAGCCACCGCAAGCGGCGCCACGCACAGAGGCTGCGCCGAACCGGCGCCAAGCGCCGGCCGAGAAGATCGAGGCGCCAGCGGTGGCGGCCGCGCCGGCGCCGCCGCGTGTCGCGGCGGATGCCGTGGCGTCGAGCGAAGCGCGTGCGGAACCTAGTGCGGCGGGCGGCGCCGCCACGTCCCCGCGCGCCGCCCGCGAGCACGCGCCGGCGGCAGCGACCACGGCCGAGCTCGCGCCGGCGCAGTGGATCGAGCGCATCGTCGCGCTGCGCGCCGCCGGCCGCGACGACGAAGCCGACCGCGAGCTGAAGCGCTTGCGCAAACGCCATCCGGACATCCGATTGCCGCCCGCGGCATTGCGCAAGGCGGAGGAAAACCGGTAACGCCGCCCCGGCATCGCGCGCGAGCCCCTTCGATGCGACGCGCGGCGCACGCTCCGCCGGTGCGGGCGCGCGGTCGTTGCGCTTGCACGTATTCGCCGCGGCACATATATTGCACGCATGACTGCGCCAACGACCCGACAGGTGCTGGATGCGCTGGCCGACGAGAGCCGGCGCCGCATCCTGGTGCTGCTCGAAGACCGTGATCTGTGCGTGTGCGAGCTGACCGGCGCGCTCGATCTGCCGCAGCCGACGGTGTCGCGCCACCTGATGGTGATGCGCGACGCCGGCATCGTCGAGCAGTGGAAAGAAGGGCGCTTTTCCTTCTACCGCGTCGATCCGAACCTGCCGGCGTGGGCGCGGCAGATGCTCGCTGCGCTGCGCGCGGGCGCCGCTCGCGAATCGCCGTACCGCGAGGACCGCGGCAAGCTCAGGCTGATCGCCGAACGCGCACCGGCCTGAAACCGGGCGTCGGGCAGCGCGCCCCGGCGCCGCCGCGTGATCCGGATCACGACTTCATATTCACCTTGGCGAATATGATTCGGTCGTCAGTAAACGATTGCTGGCCGGCCCCCAGCGGGCGGCTCGTGGAGGATCCGATGAGACAGGTCAGAAGGTGTGAATCTTTCTGCTGCGCGGCCCGCTGGCGTCGTTGCGCGCTGCTCGGGCCTCGCCTATCTACTTGATATGTCTCGGCCCTGCGGCTGCGTGCGCCTAGCCAGCGGCCCGCTCGCGACGAAATCTTCACACCTTCTCAGTGCTGAAGTTGCGGCTGATCGTCACTTTCGCGGCGGTGGTCGCCGCCGGCATCCTGATCGTGGGATACGTGTTCAACGCCGTACTGTGAGGCAGA
>JBBIJJ010000094.1:0-13156 GCA_037446035.1 Burkholderiales bacterium | reverse complement strand
TAGCGGCGCGTCCTGGCCGCTTCGCAGCCCGATCGAAAGTCGTTCGCCGTGCGCGTCGGAGGGCCCGCTGCGAAGCAGCGGCGTTGCGCACGCGTCTCGTCACGCCCCCGGACGCAAAAAGGGCGGCTCGCGGCCGCCCGAAAAAGTCGCTTTTGATCCGGTCAGCGCCTGGCGCGGCGACGCGCGCCAAGGCCGATGCCAGCCAGCGCGAGTCCGAGCAGCGCCAGCGTGCCGGGCTCGGGAACCCGGCCGACGAAGTCGATGCTCGTGGTCATCGGCCAGCTACCCGACCTGTGCACGATGTTCGCGACCAGCGTCATCGAATAGGGCCCGGAAAGCGTACCGTAGCCGCCGAAAGTGCTGGAGAACGCGCCGCTGCCAGTTCCGCTGCCGAGGAGGGTGCCCAACCCGAATGCAGTATTGGCGTCGTCCACGTACATCGAATACGACACGCCGCCTGCGGCCACGCCGCCGATGCCGCCAAGGAAATTGAGCGTCGGGCTCCCGCCGCCGGCGTCGAAGTCCGTGTCGGTCAGCATGACCGACAATGTCCCGCCGCTGCTGGAGCTGGCGTTCAGGCTGGTGAGGTGGATCTGGTCGCCGAGAACGTCATGGCCGATCCCCACGACGAGGTTCAGGAACCAGTTCCCGATAGAACAGCTTAGTCCGACGGCCCCGGCCATCGGCAGCGTGTCGCCGCAGGACCCGGCGCTGCCGTCGGCCACGGTGACCGTCGTCGTGCCGTCCGAGATCCGCAAGATCGGGGCGGCGTTTGCCGCGGCACCCAGCGCGGTCAACATCGCGCCGGCGACGAAAAATTTGATCGACTTCACAGAGACTCCCTTGATTGTTGATGACAGCGCAGGCTGTCGCGCCTTTACGGGAGCAAGGCCCATGCCTGATAAATAAATCAACGACTTGCAAGTTGACGCCGGTGAAGCCGTAAGAAAAACCGACAGTCCGGGGAAAGCTGCTGCGCTCAAGCTGTCTTCCTGGTCCGACCCTTCCCCAGATCCCGGATACCGAGATCCTTCAGCGTTTCGGCTACCGCCGACACGACGTTACGCATCTCGTTGGCGTCGATCGCGCCGATGCAGCCGACGCGAAACGTCTCCACTTGGGTGAGCTTGCCCGGATACAGGATGTATCCGCGCTCGCGCACGGCGGCATAGAAGCGCTTGAAGTCGTAGGCGGGATCGGCCGGCGCGTGGAAGGTCACGATGATCGGTGCCTGCACTTCGGGTTTGAGGAATGGACGGAAGCCAAGCGTGCCCATGCCTTCGACCAGCGCGGCGCAGTTCGCCGCGTAGCGCGCGCCGCGCGCGGGTTGGCCGCCCTCTTCCTTGAACTGGTCGATCGCGGCGCGCAGCGCGGCGACCACGTGCGTCGGCGGCGTGTAGCGCCACTGCGTGGTCTTCTGCATGTAGACGTACTGGTCGTACAGGTCGAGTGCCAACGAATGCGAGTTGCCGGCGCTCGCTTCGAGCGCGGACTTGCTCACGATCACGAAGCCCATGCCGGGCACGCCTTCGAGGCACTTGCCGCTGGCGGCGACCAGCGCATCGAACGGTGCGGTGCGCACGTCGATCGCGATGGCGGCGAACGAACTCATCGCGTCGACGATCAGACGTTTGCCGCGCCTGGCGCACGCCTGCGCGATGCCGGGCAGGTCGTTCAAGAGGCCCGCGCCGGTTTCGCAGTGGACCTGCGCAACGTGCGTGATCGTCGGGTCGGCCGCGAGCGCCGCGTCGACGATCGCGCCCGTCGCGGGCTGGTCCTCCGGCACCGGCAGGTCGACGACGTCGCGCCCGAGATACCTGCAGATCTTGACGATGCGCGCGCAATACGCGCCGTTGTTCGGCACCAGCACGCGTCCCGCGCGTGGCACAAGGTTGCCGATCGCGGCTTCGACCGAAAACGTGCCGCTGCCCTGCATCGGCACGCAGACGTAGTCGTCGCCGCCGCCGACGATGTCGACGAGGTCGCGGCAGATCGACAGCGTCATCCCATTGAACGCCGCGTCCCACGATCCCCAGTCGCGCAGCATCGCCTGCTTGGTCGCGAGCGAAGTGGTCAGCGGGCCGGGGGTCAGAAGGATCGGATCGTTGCCGCGGATCATCGAGGCTCCTCAGGTGCGGGCCGCGTCGCGCCAGCGCTGCGTGCGTCGTACGAGCCACCACTCGGCGACGAAGAACAGCACCGTGACGACGGCCGAGGTGGCGACGATCAGCGTGGCCATCGCGGCGGCGGCGCCGACGTTGCCCGCCTCGTCCAGGTGCAGGATCGAAATCGATGCGAGCGTGGTCTTCGGCGAGTACAGGAACACGACGCACGAGATCGTCGTCATCGCGTTGACGAAGTAGTAGCGGCTGATGTCGATGATCGACGGCAGGCACACCGGCACGGTGACGCGCCAGAACGTCTTGTAAAAGGGAACCTTCAGCGACGCCGACACCGCCTCGAACTCGTTGTCGAGCTGCTTGAGCGCGGTGACCGCGGTCAGGTGGCTCGACGAGTAGAAGTGGATGACGGTGGACAGCACCAGGATCGTCATCGTGCCGTACAGGAAGCCGAGCGGATTCGCCGGGTGGTTGAAAAACAGGATGTAGCCGATGCCGAGCACCATGCCCGGCACCGCCATCGGCATCATCGCCTGCAGCTGGATCGCGGGGCGAAGGTAGTCGGCCCCACGGGTCTTCTCGAGCCAGTACGCGCCGGCGAAGGTGACCGCCGCGCCGAACAGCGCACACCACAGCGCCAATTTCAGGCTGTTCGGGTACGCGTTGTCCACGCCCGCTTCCTCGAAACCGTAGGTGTAGTGGTTCAGCGTGAACGACAGGTTGTACGGCCAGACCTTGACGAACGAACCGAAAACCGCCATGCCGACAACTAGCAGCATGTACGCCGACATCACGAGCACGAAGGCGAGCAGCACAGCGTCGCGCAGCGGCACCGGCCGCGGCCGGTACGGCACGCTGCGCGCGGTCAGCAAGGCTTTCTGCCGCTTGCGCACCGCATGGTCGATGACAAAAGCGACCAGCACGGGAAACAGCAGGACCAGCCCGACCACCGCGCCCATCGAGAAGTTCTGCTGGCCGATCACCTGCTTGTAGACGTCGATCGCCAGCACGCTCGTATTGCCGCCGATCACCTTCGGTATACCGAACTCGGACACGGCCATCGTAAACACCACCAGCGCCGCCGAGATCAGCCCGTAGCGCGCGCCCGGCAGCGTGATCGTCAGAAACTTGCGCCAGCCGGGCGTGGCCATCGAGTCGGCCGCCTCGTACAGTCGTGCGTCCGACAGCGCCAGCGCCGCCAGCAGGATCATCACCGCGTGCGGAAACGACGCGAACACCATCGCCAGCACCATGCCCGGCAGGCCGTAGATGCTTTGCAGTCCGAACCAACCGAGCATGAATTTGAGCCAGCCCTGGTTGCCGAACAGATAGATGAACGACAGCGCAGCGAGCATCGACGGCGCCAGGATCGGAATCATCGCGATGCTGCGCCAGACGCTCTTCGCCGGAATGCAACTGCGCTGGATCGCGTAGGCGAACACGAACGCGAGCGGCACCGTGATGCCGGTGGTCAGCCCGGCGAACACCAGCGTGTTGCGCGCCGACAGCGCGAACGCCGGCGCGGCAAAGTATTCGGCAAAGTTGGCGAGCCCGACGAACTGCCCGCCGCCGCCCTGCACGGAGCGGGCGAGCAGGCTCGCCAGCGGCAGCGTCAGGAACACCGCCAACGCGGCGGCGACGAGCAACAGTCCGCCGTGCGCGACCAGCATCTCGCTCGCCAGCCGCGCCGGCCGCGGCGTGAAGTCCGGGCGCGCGATCGCGGTCATGCGGACGGGAACGCGCGCACGCGTTCGCCGCGCAGCGCGAACGGGATCGTGGCGCCCTCGCGCACGCCCATTTCGAGCGCCTGGTTCAGCGAGAAGTAGACCAGCAGCTTCTGGCCGTCGAAGCCATCGACGTCCATCGTTGCGAGGCAGTAGGTTCCGAGAAAGTCGACGCCGAGCACGCGCCCGCGCATCGCGTTGGCCATCTGCTCGACCGGACCCGAGTCCGGCAGCAGCCGATCTTCCGGTCGCAGGTACAGTCGCACGGGCTCGCCGGCGGCGAAGCCGTTGGCCTGCGTGGCGAGCTCGACGCGACCGACGCGATAGCGCCCGCCGCCCAGACTGGTCGCGCGCAACACGTTCACTTTGCCGAGGAAGTCGGCCACAAACGGCGTGGCCGGCTGCTCGTACACCGCGAGCGGCGTGCCGACCTGCTCGATGCGACCGTGGTTCATCACGACCACGCGGTCGGACATCGACAGCGCCTCTTCCTGGTCGTGCGTGACCATGATCGTGGTGACGCCGACGCGCTTCTGCAGCTGGCGGATCTCGCCGCGCAGCCGCTCGCGCTCCTTGGCGTCGAGGGCAGACAGCGGCTCGTCGAGCAGCAGCAGGCTGGGCGACGTGGCGAGCGCGCGCGCGAGCGCGATGCGCTGCTGCTGGCCGCCGGAGAGCTGGCTCGGGTACTTCGGCCCCGAGTCGGGCAGGCCCACCAGTGTGAGCAGCTCCTGCACGCGCGCCTCGATCTGCGCGCGCGCGCGGCGCCGGTTGACCAGGCCGTAGGCGATGTTGTCGCGGACCGTCAAATTCGGAAACAGCGCGTACGACTGAAACACGATGCCGTAGTCGCGCGCCGCCGGCGGCGCGGTAGAGATGTCGCGCCCGTTCTGGATCACGCGCCCGCGCGTGGCCGACTCCAGTCCGGCGATGATCCGCAGCAGGGTCGTCTTGCCGCAGCCCGACGGCCCGACGAAGCAGATCAGCTCGCCGGCGTCGATCGACAGATCGACCGCCTGCAGCGCAACGAAGCCGCCGAACGCCTTGTGGATGCCTTCGAGCCGCAGCGCTTCGACCGTCATGCCCGTACGTTACCCGCAGAAGGACGCCGCGTTGAGCTGCCGCAGCGCGGCTGGCTTCAACGCGGCGAGTTATTCCGGCGCGGCAGCGTCCGGAATAACGTCACTTCGGCGCGGCTTTCGATTCGTAGCGCTTGCTCCACTCCTTCAGGATGCGGTCGCGGTTCTTCGCGGCCCACGCGAAGTCGTTCTTCACGAGCCGAGCGCCGTAGTCGGCCGGCACGTTCGGCAGCGGCTTGTTCAGCGCCGGCACCGCGACGATCGCGAAATTGTTCGCGTACAGCCCCATCGCCTCGTCGGAGATCGCCCAGTCGAGCAGCCGCTGCGCGGCGGCGAGGTGCTTGGTGCCCTTGTGGATGCCGATCGCCTCGAGGTCCCAGCCAAGGCCTTCTTTCGGGAACACCAGTTCGATCGGTTTGCCCTGCGCTTTCTCGCGGTTGGCGCGGTACTCGAACGAGATGCCGACCACATACTCGCCGTTGGCCGCCGCCGCGCACGGACGCGAGCCCGAGTGCATGTACTGCGCGATGTTCTCGTGCAGCGCGTCCATGTACTTCCAGCCTTCGGCCTCGCCCCACAATTGCAGCCACGCGGACACGTCGAAGAAGCCGGTTCCGCTGGAGGCCGGGTGCGGCATCACGATCTGGCCCTTGTAGACGGGTTTGGTCAGATCCTTCCACGTCTCGGGCTTCGGGATGTTGCGCTTGGCGGCCTCGGCGGTGTTGAAGCAGATGGTCGCGCCCCACACGTCCATGCCGACCCAGGCGGGCGGGTTCTTCGGGTCGCGGTACTGCGGCGCGATCCGCTCGAGCCCCTTGGGCGCATACGGCTGCAGCATTCCCTCGGCGCCGAAGATCGCCATGCTGGTCGCCGCCACTCCCATCACGACATCCGCCCGCGGGTTGGACTTCTCGGCAAGCAGCTTGGCGGTGATCACGCCCGTGGAGTCGCGCACCCAGACGATCTCGATGTTCGGATTGGCCTTCTCGAAAGCGGTCTGGTACGCCTTCAACTGGTCGGTTTCGAGCGCCGTGTAAACGGTCAGTTGCGTCTTCTGTGCCGCCACGCCGCCAGCAGCAAGTGACAGGGCCAGGGCGCACAGCACGCCTTGCGCCGGATTGCGGAACTTCATGAACGCCTCCTTGTTGTACGCACCACGAGGGAACCCCGCAACAGCGCCGCCGCCGCGACCGGCGTCGGCCAGCCCGCGAAGCTAACCGTCTTGCGTGACCGACCGATGACGCCGGGCGCCCTGCGTAGCCCGACCGCGCGCGCCGATGCGATCGCGCTTGCACGTGCCTGCGGCATCACGCCGGCGGCACCTCCTTGTCCCGGGCCAGTCTACGCAGCGGCGAAATTTCGTGTCAATTGTTTTTTGCAGATTGTCGACAATCGTCTTGCGCGGCCTTAGACTCGGCGCATGCCCGCTTCGCAGGTGATTCCGCATCCGACCATCGCGCTGCTGCGCACCGCATCCCTCGGCAGCGCCGCGCAGCAGGAAATCGAGCGCATGATCCTCGCCGGCGAGATCGCCCCCGGCGCCAAGCTCACCGAGGCGTGGCTGTCGCAGCGGCTCGGCATCTCGCGCGGCCCGATTCGCGAAGCGTTCCGCATGCTCGAAGAAGCGGGACTGGTCCGGCAGGAGAAGAATCGCGGCGTCTTCGTGCGCGACATCCCGCTCGACGAGGCGGTCGAAATCTTCGATCTGCGCGCCGCGATGGACGAGCTGGTCGGCCGGCGGCTTGCCGCGTCGATCACGCCCGAGCAGTTGAAGTCGGCGCGTACCATCGTCGACGGCATGGAGGCGGCGGCCAGACGCGGCGACGCCGACGCCTACCACCGGCTGAATCTGCAGTTCCACGACGCGCTCGTGGAGTTTGCCGGCAACCGCAAGCTCGCCGCGATCTATCGCAAACTGGTCAAGGAGCTGGCGCTGTTCCGCCGGCGCAACCTGAACGACCGCGCGGTGCTTCCGCAGTCAGTCGCCGAACATCGGCAGATCCTGAAAGCGATCGCTTCGGGCGACGCCGAAGCGGCCGGCCGCGCCATGTACGAGCACGTGATCGAAAGCAAGGAGCGCATGCTCAAGGCGGCCGTGGTGCGTCCGCCCGCGGCACGGGCACGCGCCGGCAAGAAGGGATAGACGATGCTGCAGGTCAACGGCCGGCACTACTCAATGCCGAAACAGCCGACCGTGGTGATCTGCGTGGACGGCTGCGAACCCGACTACATCGCGCAGGCGGTGGCCGCCGGGCAGATGCCGACGATGAAGCGCTGGCTCGCCGAAGGCACGGCGCTCGTCGCCGACTGCGTCGTGCCGAGCTTCACGAACCCGAACAACCTGTCGATCGTCACCGGCGCGCCGCCTTCGGTGCACGGCATCTGCGGCAACTACCTGTTCGACACGGCGACCGGCACCGAAGTGATGATGAACGACCCGAAGTGGCTGCGCGCACCGACGCTGCTCGCGCGGCTCGCCGAGGCGGGCCACGCGGTCGCGGTGGTCACGGCCAAGGACAAGCTGCGCAAGTTGCTCGGCCACGGCCTGCGCGGCATCTGCTTCTCGTCGGAGAAGGCCGACCAGGCGACCGTCGCCGACAACGGCATCGACGGCGTGCTGCCGCTGGTGGGCATGCCGGTGCCGTCGGTCTACAGCGCGGAGCTGTCGGAGTTCGTCTTCGCCGCCGGCGTGAAGCTGCTCGAGACGCGCCGGCCCGACGTGCTGTATCTGTCGACGACCGATTACGTGCAGCACAAGCACGCCCCGGGCGACCCGGACGCCAACCGCTTCTACGCGATGATGGACCGCTATCTCGCCAAGCTCGACGCGCTGGGCGCGGTGGTGGCACTCACCGCCGACCACGGCATGAACGCGAAGACCAGGCTCGACGCCAGCCCCAACGTGATCTACCTGCAGGACCTGCTCGACGGCTGGCTCAACGCCGGCCGCGCCCGCGTGATCTTGCCGATCACCGATCCGTACGTCGTGCATCACGGCGCGCTGGGATCGTTCGCGACGATCTACTTGCCGCCCGATTCGGCGTACGGCGTGACGGGGCGCCTGCGCGAACTGCCCGGCATTGAAGTCGTCGCCAGCCGCGAAGAGGCGGCCGAGCGTTTCGAGCTGCCGGCCGACCGCATCGGCGATCTGGTCGTCGTCTCCGAGCGCAGCGTCGTGCTGGGCACCTCCGTGACGCGCCACGACCTGACCCAGCTCGAGCGGCCGCTGCGTTCGCACGGCGGTATCTCCGAGCAGCGCGTGCCGCTCGTCGTCAACCGGCGCGTGCACGGACTGGACGGCCGGCGCAGGTGGCGTAACTTCGATGCTTTCGACCTCGCGTTGAACCATGCGCAGTGAAGTTCACAGCATGTTTGCACCGCGGAGACCCGCAGGCACGGAGGAAAGCGTGCTTTGCGGTTCTCTGTGCCCGCGTGCCTGCGTGGTTCGCATGCCCGGCCCATGAACGCTCCGGCCACCGTCGTCAAGCACGAATCGCTGCGCATCGCCGGGCGCAAGGTCGCGGGCGAGCGCAGCTTTGAAGTGCGTTATCCGTACACCGGCGAGGTCGTCGCGACCGTCCCGCTGGCCACCGTCGCGCAAGTGCGCGAGGCGCTGCGCATCGGCAAGAACTATCGCAGCAAGCTGACGCGCCACGACCGCTATCGCATCCTGATGCGTGCGGGGGAGCTGATCGCCGCGCGGCGCGACGAGATCGCGCGGCTGATCACGCTCGAATCCGGGCTTGCTCTGCGCGACACGCTCTACGAGGTCGGCCGTGGCTGCGATGTGCTGCTGTTCGCGGCCAACCAGGCGCTCGTCGACGACGGTCAGGTCTTTTCCTGTGACCTCACGCCGCATGGCAAGCACCGCAAGGTCTACACGTTGCGCGAACCGCTGCTGGGCGCGATCAGCGCGATCACGCCGTTCAACCACCCGCTGAACCAGGTGATCCACAAGGTCGCGCCGGCCGTGGCGACCAACAATCGCATTGTCGTGAAGCCGAGCGAGAAGACGCCGCTTGCCGCGTTCGTGCTCGCCGACGTGCTGTACGAAGCCGGCTTGCCGCCGGAAATGCTGTCGGTGGTCACCGGCGATGTGAGGCGGATCGCCGACGAGCTGCTGACCAGTCCCGACGTCGATCTGGTGACGTTTACCGGCGGCGTGGCGGTCGGCAAACACATCGCCGCGCGCGCCGTCTACAAGCGGCAGGTGCTCGAGCTCGGCGGCAACGACCCGCTGATCGTGATGGAGGACGCCGACATCGACGAGGCGGCTGCGCTCGCCGCCGCCGGCTCGTACAGGAACTCGGGGCAGCGCTGCACCGCGGTCAAGCGCATGCTGGTGCACGAGCGCGTCGCCGATCGCTTCGTCGAGCGGCTCGTCGAGAAGACCAAGGCCGTGAAGTTCGGCGACCCGCTCGATCCGGCGACCGACATGGGCACCGTGATCGACGAGGCGGCCGCGCGCGAGTTCGAAGCGCGCGTGGACGAGGCGATCGCACAGGGCGCGAAGCTGCTTGCCGGGCACGTGCGGCAGGGTGCGCTGTACGCGCCGACGGTGATCGACCACGTATCACCCGAGATGCGCGTCGTGAAAACGGAGACCTTCGGTCCGGTGTCGCCGGTCATCCGCTTTGCCGACATCGACGAGGCAATCCGGATCGCGAACTCCACCGCCTACGGACTGTCTTCTGCGGTATGCACCAACCGCCTCGACTACGTGACGCGCTTCGTGCAGGAGCTGCAAGTCGGCACGGTCAACGTGCGCGAGGTTCCGGGATACCGGCTCGAATTGACGCCTTTTGGCGGGATCAAGGACTCGGGCTTGGGGTACAAGGAGGGTGTGCTGGAAGCGATGAAGTCGTTCACCAACACGAAGACTTACTCGATCCCGTTCTGACGCGCGCCGCGAGCAAGGAATCGCCCGCCGGCGCGACCGATGCTGGTGCGCGCCACAGGCGACGAACGATGAGCTTTCTACGCAAATGCAGACGCTGCTGAACCTGATCGCCGCGATCGCCCTGCTGGTCTGGGGAACGCACATCGTGCGCACGGGCGTGCTGCGCGTGGCCGGCGCCAATCTGCGGCAGATCCTGCGCCGCAGCGTCGGGCGGCGCGCGACCGCCTTTCTCGCCGGCATCGGCGTCACCGGACTGCTGCAAAGTTCGACCGCGACCGCTCTGCTGACGTCGACCTTCGTCGGCCAGGGCGCGATCGCCACCGCCGCGGCGCTGGCGGTGATGCTCGGCGCCGACGTCGGCACCGCGATCATGGTGCAGGTGTTCTCGCTGAACCTGTCGTGGCTCGCGCCGCTGCTGATCGCCGCCGGCGTGATCGTGTACCTGTCCAAGAAGAACGAGCGCGCC
Source organism: Burkholderiales bacterium (assembly GCA_037446035.1). Classification (GTDB taxonomy): domain Bacteria; phylum Pseudomonadota; class Gammaproteobacteria; order Burkholderiales; family Burkholderiaceae_F; genus DSNY01. The sequence continues at coordinate 2,870 of JBBIJJ010000094.1, read as the reverse complement.
GGCCAGATCGGCAAGATCGTGCTCGGGCTCGGCGTGATGATCCTGGCGCTGCAACTGATCATGCAGGCGACCGCGCCGCTGACGCACGCAACCGGCGTCAAGGTGCTGTTCTCGCAGCTGTCGGGCGACATGCTGTTCGACATGCTGATCGGCACGCTGTTCGCGATCGCGTGCTACTCCAGCCTTGCCGTCGTGCTGCTGACCGCCGCGCTGACGGCCTCGCACGTGATCCCGGTGCAGGTGGCGCTGGCGATCGTCGTCGGCGCCAATCTCGGCAGCGGGCTGCTCGTGGTGCTGACCACGCTGAAGTCGGATCCGCTGACGCGCCGCGTGCCGCTCGGCAATTTCCTGTTCAAGGGGGTGGGCTGCCTGATCGCGCTGCCGCTGCTGCCGTTCGCCGTGCAGTGGCTCGCCGCGCTCGATCCGACGCCACAGCGCATGGTCGTCAACATGCACCTGGCGTTCAACGTCGTCGTGGCGCTGCTGTTCCTGCCGCTGGTGGCGAAGATCGCGCGGCTGGTCGAGGCGTGGGTGCCGGCCGAGGCCGCGAAGGAAACACCCGGCGCGCCTCGTCATCTCGATGCGACCGCGCTCGCCACGCCGGCACTGGCGATCGGCTGCGCGGCGCGCGAAGCGATCCGGCTCGCCGACATCGTGCAGGACATGCTGACCGGCCTGCTGACGGTGCTGAAGACCAACGACTTCCAGTTGGCCGAGCAGTTGCGCAAGCGTGACGACGAGATCGACCGGCTGTACACCGCGATCAAGCTGTATCTGGCGCAGGTCAGCCGCGAGGCGCTCGAGGAGCGCGAGTCCAAGCGCTGGACCGACATCATCCAGTTCACGATCAACATGGAGCACGTCGGCGACATCATCGAACGCGTACTGATCGACATCGCCGAACGCAAGATCCAGCTCGGGCTGTCGTTCTCCGACGCCGGCATGCAGGAGATCGAGCATCTGCACGCGCGGCTGCTCGCGAACCTCAAACTCGCGATCGCGGTGTTCCTCAACGGCGACTTCAAGTCCGCGCAGCAGCTGATGGCGGAAAAGGTCGCGTTCCGCGAGCTCGAGATGCGCTACGCCGACAGCCACCTGCAGCGGCTGTCGGGCAACACGCCGCAGTCGATCGAGACCAGTTCGCTGCACCTGGACCTGCTGGCGGACTTCAAGCGCATCAACTCGCTGTTCTGCTCGATCGCCTACCCGATCCTCGAGTCGGCCGGCGTGCTGTCGAAGACACGCGTGCTCGGTGCCGAGCAGTCGCTGCTGTTCAAGCACGACGAGCGTCACGCATAGATGGCTCTTTCGTTCGGCGACATCGCGCGGCTGTTCGACGCCAAGGGCGGCCGCCAGTACAGCGGCGAGCCGGTGACCCAGCTCGAACATGCACTGCAGTCGGCACAGCTCGCCGAGCGCGCCGGCGCCGGCGACGCGCTGATCACCGCGGCCTTGCTGCACGATCTCGGACACCTGCTCAACGACCAGGGCGAAACGCCGACGCTGCGCGGCGTCGACGACAAGCACCAGTACGTGGCGCTGCCGTTTCTGCGCGGACTGTTCGGCGACGAGGTGCTGCAGCCGATCAAGCTGCACGTCGACGCCAAACGCTACCTGTGCGTGCACGGCGACGGCACGCTGTCGGGGGCCGAGTACTGGGCCGCGCTGTCGGAGGACTCCAAGCGCAGCCTCGAACTGCAGGGCGGCGTCTTCGGTGCGGCAGAAGCGCAGGCTTTCATCGCGCAGCCGTTTGCCGCCGATGCGGTGCGGCTGCGCCGCTGGGACGACCTGGCCAAGAGCGCGGGCGCGGCCACGCCGCCTTTGTCGTACTACCTCGCCGTCGCCGCGCGCGTGGCGCGGCGGTGAGACGCGCCTTCGAGCGAACTGCATTTCTCGCTGTGCTCGGCCAGATCGCCGGGCAGCGGGCGACCGTAGCGCAGCCACCGAGACGCGTGGCAGGCGGACCCGCTTCGGCGCGCTCGGCGGGAGAACTCGATCACCCGGTGCGCGCGCAAGCGTTCACCCGCGGTTAACATCCGGCGACTCGATGCTGCCGCCCGCGACGTGAACTACAGCGCCACCGCCGAAGCCGCCGAACTGCGCGAGTTCGTTCCGTTCGTCCACGAGCTGATCGGCTGCGCGTTCGGCGTCATCCGGCCGTTGTTCTTGAGCGGCACTGCGGTCGACATCAAGAGCGACGCTTCGCCGGTCACGCGTGCCGACCGCGGCGCGGAAGAGGCCATGCGCGCGCTGATCGAGCGGCGTTACCCCGGCCACGGCATCCTCGGCGAAGAGTTCGGCGTCAAGGCAGGCCGGCGCTACCGCTGGGTGCTCGACCCGGTCGACGGCACCCGCGCGTTCATCACGAACTGCTTTCTGTTCGGCACGCTGATCGCGCTCGAACGCGACGACGGCGCGGGATTCCGGCCGCTGCTGGGCGCGATCGCGCATGCGGCGGCCGCTGTGGCGCTGATCGGCCACGTCGGCGAATGCCGCCTGTATCGCGCCGATGGCACGCAACGCGTCGCACACGTGCGGGCCTGCACCCGACTCGAAGACGCGACCGTGCTCGCGACCACGCACTGGTCGACCGGCGAGCAGGCCGGCGGGCCTGCCGTCGAAACGCTGATCCGCCGCGCCCGGCTGTACCGGACCTGGGGCGATTGTTTCGGCTACTTCGCGCTCGCCACCGGCGGCGCCGATGTGATGCTCGACCCCTCGCTCGCATACTGGGACGTCGCCGCGATCGTCCCGGTCGTCGAAGGCGCCGGCGGCCGCGTCACCGGCTGGAGCGGGGGCGACCCGCTCGCCCGGCCGTCGCTGATCGCAACCGCGGGACCTTTGCACGACGAAGTGCTGGCGCTGCTGCG
>JBBIJJ010000093.1:0-13177 GCA_037446035.1 Burkholderiales bacterium | reverse complement strand
GGCAGCGAAACCCGCGGCGAAGAAACCGGTCGCAGCCAAGCCGGCCAAGACGGCTGCGCGCAAGAAACCGGCGACCAGGTCGGCGAAGAAAAAGGCCGCCGCCAAGAAAGCCTGATCAGCGCCGACACCAGCACCGCTGGTCATCGTCTCAGAAGGTGTGAATCTTTCTGCTGCGCGGCCCGCTGGCGTCGTTGCGCGCTGCTCGGGCCTCGCCTATCTACTTGATATGTCTCGGCCCTGCGGCTGCGTGCGCCTAGCCAGCGGCCCGCTCGCGACGAAATCTTCATCCTAGAAACGGCAGTTGAAGTCCGTGAAGTATCGAGAAACGCGTTCGCGCCAAAGCCTTGTAGTGACCACGACCATCACCCATTTGGAACTGCTCCGCAGTCCTCGGAATTGGCTTGAAACCCGCATGGATGCTGGCTTTCTGCCGTTTCGACGTGAGGCGAACTGCCGGATTTAGGTTCACACCTTCTCACTGATAGGTGCGGGTGTCGTCGATGACCTTGCCGTCGTTCGGCAGGGTCCCCGGAGCGACGAGTTCGACGCTGCCGCCGAGCTTCGTGATCGCGCGCAAGCTCTCGGCGACCGCGGCGGACAGGTTGTCCGCGCGCTGCGCGACCTCCGCTTGCAGCGTCATCGCGTCGGTCTCGCCGGCACGCGTAACGACGAGCCGGATGCGGCCGAGTTCGGGATGGCGCTTGGCGATCTGCGCGATCTGCTCGGGCCGCACGAACATGCCCTTGACCTTCGTCGTCTGATCGGCCCGGCCCAGCCAGCCGCGGATGCGCACGTTCGTGCGCCCGCACGCGGATGTGCCGGGCAGCACGGCCGTCAGATCGCCGAGCGCCAGCCGGATCCACGGATGGTGCTCGTCGAAGGACGTGACGACGACTTCGCCGACTTCGCCCGGCGCGCCCGGCTCGCCGGTGCCCGGCCGCACGACCTCGAGCAGAACGTCTTCGTTGACGACCAGTCCATCGCGCGCGACGGTCTCGTACGCGATCAGTCCGAGGTCCGCGGTGGCGTAGAGCTGATAGGCGTCGATGCCGCGCGCCTTGATCTCGGCCTGCAGGCTCGGCGGAAAGGCCGCGCCGGAGACGGCCGCCTTGCGGATCGACGACACGTCGCGCCCGGACGCGGCGGCCGCGTCGAGCAGGATCTTCAGGAAGTCCGGCGTGCCGCTGTAGGCCGACGGGCGCAGTTGCGCCACGATGTCGAGCTGCTGTTCGGTGTTGCCCGGGCCGGCCGGGATCACCGCGCAGCCGAGCGCACGCGCGCCGGAGTCGAGGATGAAGCCGCCCGGTGTGAGGTGGTACGAAAACGTGTTCAGCACGATGTCGCCGCTGCGGAAGCCGGCGGCGAACAGCCCGCGCGCCGAACGCCACGCGTCGTCGTGCCGCGCTTCCGGCTCATAGATCGGACCGGGCGAGGTGAACAGCCGGCCCAATGACCCCGGCGCGGCCGGCACGAGATCGGCGAACGGGGGCGACTGCTTCTGCAGCCCGATCAGATCGCCCTTGCGCAGCACCGGCAGGCGCGCCAACGCGGCACGCGAGTCGATCGCGCACGGGTCGATGTCGCCCAGATGCCGGCGCCAGCCGGGGGCGCGCAGCGCGGCGGCGAGCAGCGCGGGCAGGCGCGCGGCAAGTTCGCGCTCGCGCTCTTCCGGGTCGCGCGTCTCGCGCGCGTCGAAGTGCTCCATCGGTTCAGGCCAGCCAGCGCTTGCGGCGCCGGTAGAACTTCGCGTCGCGGAAGCTCTTGCGCCCCTCGCGCGAGACGCCGAGGTAGAACTCCTTGACGTCCTCGTTGTCGGCGAGTTCCTTCGCCGCACCGTCCATCACGACGCGCCCGCTTTCGAGGATGTAGCCGTAGTGCGCGTACTTCAGCGCGATGTTGGTGTTCTGCTCGGCGAGCAGGAACGACACCTTTTCCTTGGCGTTCAGGTTGTGCACGATGCCGAAGATCTCCTCGACGACCTGCGGCGCCAGCCCCATCGACGGCTCGTCGAGCAGGATCATCTGCGGCCGCGCCATCAGCGCGCGGCCGATCGCCGTCATCTGCTGCTCGCCGCCGGAGGTGTAGCCCGATTGCGAGTGGCGCCGCTGCTTCAGTCGTGGAAAGTACGCGTAGACCTTCTCCAGGTCGGCCTCGGCTTCGCTGCGCGCGGCACCGCGCGAGTACGCGCCGGTGAGCAGGTTTTCCTCCACCGTCAGGTGCGCAAAGCAGCGCCGCCCCTCCATCACCTGGACGACGCCGCGCTTGACGAGTTCGTACGCCGTCAGCCGCTCGATGCGCTGGCCCTTGTACTCGATGTAGCCCTTCGTGACCTCGCCGCGTTCGCCGTGCAACAGGTTCGACACCGCGCGCAGCGTGGTCGTCTTGCCGGCGCCGTTGGCGCCGAGCAGCGCGACGATCCCGCCCTGCGGAACCGTCAGCGACACGCCCTTGAGCACCAGAATCACGTGGTTGTAGATGACCTCGATGCCGTTGACGTTGAGCAGTGGCGCGGTCACGTCATCCTCCGGGCGTGTCGCGCTTGGCGACGGCGCGCTGCGCCGACCCGACACGCGGGTCGGCGCATCCGGGCGCCGTGCCAGCGCTGGCGTCGCCGATCTCGAGCAGCGGTGCGGTCACGTCGTATCCCTACACAAAGGGCGGCTTCGCGCTGCGGCTACGCACGGCCGCAGCGCGAAGTCGCCCGCGCATACCGCGCGGGCGGCCGCCTCCGCGATCAACCGCCAGTCAGTTCCTTGGCGCAGTCACGCCGCTGCAGCTTCTTCTCGGCGAGGTAAGCGTTCGACGAACGCTGGATCATCGGGCGGATGATCTGCTGATCGGCTTCGTACCAGTCGGAGCTGAAGTTCCACTTGGTGCCGTCCCACGTGTGGATGCGCGCGTAGTGCGCACCCGCGTGCTCGCGGCAGCTTGTCGAGATCGGCCGCATCACGCCGGTAAACCCCAGCGCGTCGAGCCGCTTCTGGTCGAGCGCCAGGTTCTCCAGCCCCCAGCGGACCTGCTCGCCGGTCAGCGGTTTCTTGCCGTAGCGCTCCTGCGCACGCCGCACGCCCTCGACACCCAGCATCGCGCTGATCAACCCGCGCGTGTACAGCACGGTGCCGACTTCTTCGCGCGGGCCCGTACCCTGACCCTTGTCGTGCACGAACTTGAGCACGTCCTCGTGCACTTTGGCGCGTCCGGCGCCGTGCTGCAGCGCCAGCCCGTTGTACCCCTTGGCATCGGCGCCGACCGGCTGCACGTCGGGCTCGGCCGCGGCCCACCACACGCCGTACATCCTGTCGCGCGGATAGCCGGTGGCGACCGCTTCCTTCAGCGCCGTCGAGTTCATCACGCCCCAGCCCCACAGGAACACGTAGTCGGGACGCTGCTGGCGGATCTGCAGCCAGGTCGCCTTCTGCTCGACACCCGGATGCGTGACCGGCAGCAGCAGCAGCTCGTAGCCGTGCATCTTGGCGCGCTCCTGCAGCAGCGCGATCGGCTCCTTGCCGTACGGCGAGTCGTGATACACGAGCGCGATCTTCTTGCCGCGGAGCTTGTCGAGCCCCCCTTCCTTCTTGCCGACGTGCTGAACCAGGATGTCGGCGGCGTCCCAGTAGGTGCCCAGCAACGGAAAGTTGTACGGGAAGGCCTCGCCTTCGACCGAATCGGCGCGACCGTAGCCGGCGGTGATCAGGGGGATCTTGTCAGCGGCGGTCTTGTCGGTCAGCGCGTACGTGATGCCGGTCGACAATGGGTGGAACAGCGTGGCGCCGGTCGGACCCTTGCCCTTGAGCCGCTCGTAGCACTCCACGCCGCGATCGGTTGCGTAGCCGGTCTCGCACTCCTCGAACGTGATCTTCACGCCGTTGATGCCGCCGTCGCGGGCGTTGACGAGCTTCAGGTAGTCGGCGTAGCCGTTGGCGAACGGCACGCCGTTCGGCGCGTAGGCGCCGGTTCGATAAACGAGCATCGGGAAGAACTGCTCGCCGCCCGCCGCGGCCTTGGGCGCCGCCTTCGCCGGTGCCTTGCCCTTGTCCTGCGCGAACGCGGTGCCGCTGGTGAGTAGCCCAACGACGCCCACCGCGGCCGCGATGGCCTTGAATGTCGCGAGTCTCATGTTGCCTGTCTCCTTTCGTTGGTCGTTGCTTGGGACGAACTGCCCGAGCGCCTGGGAATCAATGCGGGAACGGCCACAGCCGCAGCTTTTCCTTGCCGATCGCCCATAGTCGCGCCAGACCGTGCGGCTCGGCGATCAGGAAAAATACGATCAGTGCGCCGAAGATCATGAACTCCAGATGCGAAATCATCGCCGTGGACAACGGAATGCCGAACCAGATCGGGACCTGGTTCAGCACCAGCGGCAGTACGACGATGAAAAACGCCCCGAAATAGCTGCCGAGGATCGAACCCATGCCGCCGATGATGATCATGAACAGCAGGTTGAAACTCAGATTGATGCTGAACGCCAAGGGTTCCCACGCGCCCAGATGCACGAAGCCCCACAGCGCGCCCGCGACTCCGGCGAAGAACGCGCTGACCGCGAACGCCGACAGCTTGGCGTGCATCGGCCGGATGCCGATCACGCTGGCGGCCACGTCCATGTCGCGGATTGCCATCCACGAGCGGCCGATGTGCGAACGAACCAGATTCTTGGCGACCAGCGTCATGACGACCAGCACGCCCAGCACGAACCAGTACTTCTCCACCGGCCGATCGATGACCCACCCGAACAGGTTCACGTCGGCCGGCGATACCGAGCCCGACGGCGAATAGTTGGTGAACCACTTGACGCGCGCGAACATCCAGTCGATGAAAAACTGTGCCGCAAGCGTGGCCACCGCGAGGTAAAGGCCCTTGATGCGCAGGCTCGGCACGCCGAACAGGATCCCGACCGCCGCGGCCACCGAGCCGGCGAGCACCAGAACAATCAGGAAATTCAGCTCGGGTACGCGGATCACCAGGTTGTAGGCGGCGTACGCGCCCACCGCCATGAACGCGGCCTGGCCGAGCGAGATCTGGCCGCAGTAGCCGACCAGGATGTTCAATCCGATCGCGGCAATCGTCAGGATCAAAAACGGCACGATCAGCGCGCGGAACATGTAGTCGCTGGCCAGCAGCGGCACGACGAGGAACACCACCGCCACCAGCCCCCAGACGAAAAAGCGGTCTTGCGTGATCGGCAGCAGTTGCTGATCCGCTTTGTAGCTGGTCTTGAACTGGCCGTTTTCGCGGTAGAGCATCGTGACTCAGTCGGTTGCCGTGCCTGTTGCGGTTAGTTCGATCCGGCCGCGTCAGACGCGATCGATGTGCTTCTCTCCGAAAAGCCCCTCGGGGCGCACCAGCAGGAACGCCAGCGCCAGCACGTACGCGAACCAGTTCTCGATGCCGCCGCCGGCCAGGTCGAAGGTCCTGACCAGCACCGGGCCGAGGAAGACCTCGGCGAACTTCTCGCCGACGCCGATGATCAGTCCGCCGAGGATCGCCCCCGGCACCGAGGTCAACCCGCCGAGGATCACCACCGGCAGCGCCTTGAGCGCCACCAGCGACAGCGAGAACTGCACGCCGAGCTTGGAGCCCCAGATCATGCCGGCCACCAGCGCGACCACGCCGGCGACCGCCCAGACGATGACCCAGATCGTGTTCAGCGGGATGCCGATCGACTGCGCAGCCTGATGATCGTCGGCCACCGCGCGCAGCGCGCGCCCGGTCGCGGTCTTCTGGAAAAAAAGCGCGAGCGCCGCCACCAGCAACGCGGCCACCAGCGCGAACACCAGATCCTCTTGGTTGATCAGGATGCCGCCCTGGAACAGCCCGTCGGCGATCAACGTCGGCGTTTTCGGCAGGCCGAGGGTGATCTCGTAGATGTCGCTGCCCCAGATCGTCTGGCCGACGCCGTCGATGAAGTAGGTGATCCCCAGCGTGGCCATCAGCAGCACCACGCCCTCCTGGTTGACCAGATGCCGCAGCACCAGCCGCTCGACCAGCCAGGCGAAGCCCACCATCAGCGCCATCGCGATCAGGAAGGCGAGCGAGTTGGCCACCAGCCGGCTCTCGACGCCGAGCCACTGCGGGATCCACTCCGCCAGCCGCGCCATCGCCAGCGCCGCGAACAGCACCATCGCGCCCTGCGCGAAGTTGAACACACCCGAGGCCTTGAAGATCAGCACGAAGCCGAGCGCGACCAGCGAGTACAGCACGCCCGACATCAGGCCGCCGAGCAGCACCTCGATGTAGAAGCCGGGGGCGGAGCGCCCGAGCGCGAGCGGCGCGGCCATCCCGATCGCGATCGCCGCGGTCAGCGTGACGATCGGCCAGTTGCGTGCGAGATCGAGTTTCATTTTCGGCTCTCAGTGCGCCACGCCAAGGTAGGCGTCGATCACGTCCTGGTTGGCGCGCACCTCGTCGGGCGTGCCGTCGCCGATCTTGCGGCCGTAGTCGAGAACGACGACACGATCGGAAATGTCCATCACCACGCCCATGTCGTGCTCGATCAGCACGATCGTCGTGCCGAACTCGTCGTTGACGTCGAGGATGAAGCGGCACATGTCCTCTTTCTCCTCGAGGTTCATGCCCGCCATCGGCTCGTCGAGCAGCAGCAGGCGCGGTTCCATGGCCAGCGCGCGCCCGAGGTCGACGCGTTTCTGCAGCCCGTACGGCAGGCGCCCGACCGGCGTCTTGCGCCAGGCCTGGATCTCCAGGAAGTCGATGATGTGCTCGACGAAGGCGCGGTGCCGCAGTTCCTCGTCCAGCGCGGGACCGACGCGCACCGCCTGCAGCAGGATGTTCGTCCTCATCTTCAGGTTGCGCCCGGTCATGATGTTGTCGAGCACGCTCATGCCCTTGAACAGCGCGAGCGACTGAAAGGTGCGCGCGATCCCCATCTCGGCCGCGCGACGCGGATTCATCTGTTCGAAGGTCAGCGGCGTGCCGTCGGCGGCGCGGAAGGTGATGCGTCCGTGCTGCGGCGTGTAGACGCCGTTGATCACGTTCAGCATCGAGCTCTTGCCGGCGCCGTTCGGGCCGATGATCGCGCGCACCTCGTGCTCGCGCACGTCGAACGAGACATCGGTCAACGCCTTGACGCCGCCGAAGGCGAGCGAGATGTTCTCGATCTTCAGCAGCACGTCGCCGATGTGTCGGTTCGTCATGGCTATCGGTCCGTCATCAGCGCCGCGGCGCACCCGGCGGCGGCTCGTCCTTCATGTTCCAGGCCGCGTTCGCCGCCGGCTTGATCGGCTGCTGCGGCTTGTTCCTGCCGGCGATCCACTGCGCCACCAGCGCCACCGCCGTCAGCACCAGGGCGAGCCCGGCGAGCGCGAGCAGCAGCGCGCCCCGCGACAGTCCGTACGCGGCGATCGGCACGCCGGCGACGAGGCACAGCACGGCGAGCCAGTGTTTCGCTTCCATGCCCGCGCCTCACCGCCACTGCCCGCGCAGCGCGCCTCGACCACGATCCGCCGGCGCCGACATCTCCGCCTCCGCCTCGCGCCGCTCACGCCGCCCGCGCCAGCGGCGCGAACTTGCGGGCGTCACGGATCTTGAGCGTCGCACTGATCGTGCCGGTGCGCCCGTCCTCGAACTTGACCTGCGTCTCGATGTACTGCTCGGTCTTGTCCGAGTACAGCGCATCGACCAGCACCGCGTACTTGTCCTGGATGAAGCGGCGCCGCACCTTGCGCGTGCGCGTCAGCTCGTCGTCGTCCGGGTCCAGTTCCTTGTGCAGTACCAGGAAGCGGTGGATCTGCGAGTTCGCCAGCTTGGGGTCGGCTGCCAGATCGGCATTGACCTTCTCGACGCACTCGCCGATCAGATCGAGCACTTCGGGCTTGCTCGCCAGGTCGATATAGCCGGCATACGGCAGCCCGCGCCGCTCGGCCCAGTTGCCGACGGCTTCGTAGTCGATGTTGATGAAGGCGGCGACCCGCGCGCGCCCGTGCCCGAAGGCGACCGCCTCCTTGATGAACGGGAAGAACTTCAGCTTGTTCTCGATGTACTTCGGCGCGAACAGCGTGCCGTCGGCCAGTTTGCCGACGTCGTTGGCGCGGTCGATGATCTTCAGGTGGCCGTCTTCGTCGAAGTAGCCGGCGTCGCCGGTGTGGTACCAGCCGTCGGCATCCTTGACCTCCGCCGTGGCCTGCGGGTTCTTGTGGTACTCCTTCAGCAGTCCCGGGCTCTTCAGCAGGATCTCGCCGTTGTCCTTGATCTTCACCTCGACGCCGGGCACCGGCGGACCGACGGTGTCGGGCTTGACCTGCCCGTTGGGTTGCACGCACACGAACACCGAGGTCTCGGTCGAGCCGTACAGCTGTTTGAGGTTGATGCCGATCGAGCGGTAGAAGCTGAACAGGTCCGGCCCGATCGCCTCGCCGGCCGTGTACGCGACCTTGACGCGGCTCATGCCGAGCACGTTGCGCAGCGGCCCGTAGACCAGCACGTCGCCGAGCCAGTACCGCAGCCGGTCGGCGAGCGAAACCGGCTTGCGATCGAGGATGCGGCCGCCGACACGCCGGGCGACGTCCATGAAGTAATGGAACATCCGCCGCTTGAGCCGGCCGGCGTCTTCCATCCGGATCATCACCTGCGTCAGCAGGCCCTCGAACACGCGCGGCGGCGCGAAGTAATACGTCGGCCCGATCTCGCGCATGTCGTTGGTGACCGTGGCCGACGACTCGGGGCAGTTGACCGTATAGCCGGTGACCAGCGCCTGCGCATACGAAAAGATGTTCTGCCCGATCCAGGCCATCGGCAGGTACGCGAGCACGTCTTCGTAGACGGTGAGGCCCTCCATCTCCGTGCACACGCGCGCGCGGTCGATCAGCGCCCGGTGGGTCTGCACCACGCCCTTGGGCTTGCCGGTCGTGCCCGACGTGTAGAACAGCGCCGCGGTGTCGTCGGGCGAGCCCTTCTCGATCTCCTCGTCGATGAACCTGGGCTGCACCGACAGCAGCCCTTCGCCGAGCCGGACCAGTTCCTCGTAGGGCAGCAGGCCCGGATGGGTGTAATGGCGCAGCCCGCGCGGGTCGTCGTAGTAGATGTGCTCGAGCGCCGGGTGCTCCGCGCGGACCTCGAGCAGCTTGTCGACCTGCTCCTGATTCTCGACGATCGCGTAGGCGATCTCGGCGTTGTGGAACACGTAGACCATTTCGCTCGCGATCGCGTCCTGGTACATCGGCACGGGCACGCCGCCGAGGCACTGCGCGGCCATCATCGCGAAGTACAGCCGCGGGCGGTTCTCGCCGATGATCGCAAGGTGGTCGCCGCGCTTGAAGCCCTGGACGTGCAGGCCCGCGGCGAGCTTGCGGACCTCGTCGGCCACCTGCGCCCAGGTCCAGGTCTGCCAGATGCCGAGGTCTTTTTCGCGGATCGCCGGGTGCTTGTCACGCCAGTGCGCGTGATACAGCAGCAGCCGTGGAAAAGTGTCGGGCATCGAATCCGGGGCCGATGCCATGGGGGCGTCTCCTTGTTTCCGTCGCCCGGGGCGGCGTGGCGGCGCCGCCCGGCCGATCTTCTGTCCGCCAATCTACACCATGGCCGCAGCGCGGCAGATTCGGCGCGTTCCCGACGGACGAGGCAGGCAAAGTACCGGTCCGCCCGCGGCGATGCTGTCATCTGGGCGACAATCGCCGCCATGCCCGCCGAGACCCTGGAACAAACCCTGAGCGCCACCCGCTGGGGTGCGGCGCTGGCGGCCGAGCAGCTGGCGCGGGTGGCGGCCGAATCGGCGGAGGTCGTCGTCCCCGCGGGCGGCTACGTCTGCCGCACCGGCGAACCGGTCGACGCCTGGCTCGGCGTCCTCGACGGGCTGGTCAAAATGATGATCTCGACGCCGAGCGGCCGCGCTTCGACCTTCACCAACATCCCGGCCGGCGGCTGGTTCGGCGAAGGCAGTCTGCTCAAGACCGAGGCGCGCCGCTACGACGTGGTCGCGCTGCGCGAATCGCGCATCGTGCGGGTGCCGCGCCGGACCTTCGAATGGCTGCTGAACACCAGCATCCCGTTCAACCGCTTTCTGCTGGTGCAGTTGAACGAGCGGCTCGGGCAATTCATCGGCATGCTCGAAGCGCAGCGCCTGCACGATCCCGACGCGCGCGTGGCGCGCTGCGTGGCCGGGCTGTTCAACCCGATCCTGTACCCGGGCATCGGCAAAAAGCTCGAGGTGTCGCAGGAGGAGATCGGCTATCTCGCCGGCATCTCGCGCCAGCGCGTCAACCAGGCGTTGCAGACGCTGCAGCAGGCGGGACTGATCAAGGTCGAGTACGGCGCGATCGTCATCGAGGACCTCGCCGGATTGCGGCGCTACGGCGCCTGAGAAGGTGTGAAGATTTCGTCGCGAGCGGGCCACTGGCTAGGCGCACGCAGCCGCAGGGCCGAGACATATCAAGTAGATAGGCGAGGCCCGAGCAGCGCGCAACGACGCCAGCGGGCCGCGCAGCAGAAAGATTCACACCTTCTGAGCGCTCGGTACGATAGGCAGCCCGCACCCGCGCCCGCCGCCATGTTCGACCGCGACTTCTGGGAGCTTGCCAGCTACGTCGTCACCGTGATCGGCCTGCCGCTGGCGATCGCGATCTTCCTCTACGAGCAGCGCAAGGAGCGCGCCAACGAGGAGGACGAGGTCTATCAGTTGCTGGCGAACGCCTACAACGACTTTCTGAAAGTCGTCATCGACAACCCCGACCTACGGCTGCGCACGAAGGAGACCACGCCCGACCTGACGCCCGAACAGCGCGAGCGCATGCTCGCGATCTTCGACATGCTGATCGCGCTGTTCGAGCGCGCCTATCTCACCGCGTGGTCGCCGGACATGACGCCGGCGCAGGCGCGCCGCTGGAACTCGTGGGAGGACTTCATGCGCGAATGGATCCGGCGCGACGACTTTTACTTCCGCCTGCCCGAGTTGCTCAAGGGCGAGGACCCGGAATTCGCCGACTATCTGCGGCGGCTCGCCGCCGACGAGCGCGGCACGCCGATCGCTGCCCCTTGAGCACGCCCGATGCGCACGGTCCGGCTTCCCGACGGCACCGCCGTGGCCGCGCTCGGGCTCGGCACCTGGCGCATCGGCGAGTCCGCGCGCACGAGGCGCGCCGAGGTCGCGGCCGTACGGCGCGCGCTCGAAATCGGCTACCGGCTGATCGACACCGCCGAGATGTACGGCGAAGGCGGCGCCGAAGAAGTGATCGGCGCGGCGCTGGCGGATGCGATCGCCGCGGGCGAAGTGCGGCGCGAAGACGTCTTCATCGTCAGCAAGGTCTATCCGCACAACGCGAGCCGCGCCGGCGTGCCGGCCGCGTGCGAGCGCAGCCTGAAGCGCTTGCGGCTCGACCGCATCGACCTGTACCTGCTGCACTGGCGCGGTGGCGTGCCGCTCGCGGAAACGGTCACCGCATTCGAAGCGCTGAAGGAACGCGGGCTGATCCGCCACTGGGGCGTCAGCAACTTCGACGTCGACGATCTGCAGGCGCTGGCGCGCGTGACCAATGGTGCGCATTGCGCGGCCAACCAGATCTACTACTCCGCCAGCCAGCGCGGCGCCGAGTATGCGCTGCTGCCGTGGCAGCGCGAGCGCCGGATGCCGGCGATGGCGTACAGCCCGATCGACCAGGGCGCGGCGGCGCGTGACAAGACGTTGAAGGCGATCGGCGCGCGCCACGGCGCGAGCGCCGCGCAGATCGCGCTCGCGTGGGTGCTGCGGCGGCCGGACGTCATCGCGATCCCGAAGGCCGTGCGCGACGCGCATCTGCGCGAGAACTGGGCCGCGGCATCGATCGCGCTGACGCCGCAGGATCTCGCACAGATCGATCGCCGCTTTCCGCCGCCGGCGCGCAAGACCCCCCTCGCGATGGTCTGACCGCGCAGCTCGAAACAATCCCGCTGCCGTCGATGGTCCCTGCGGCTTAGCCAGCTCGCGGTAAGCCTGCGCGCAATCGCCGGCGTTGACTGCGGCAGCATTGCAGTCATCGATTCACGCACGGAGACTCACGATGCAGGACACGACGAACTCGCTGTCGACGCCGGCGCGACGCGCGCCGCATCCGATGTTCCTGATTGCCGCCGCGGCCCTCGCCGCAGTTTCGCTGATCGCCGCCGCCCAGTGGCTCGCGCCGAGGCACGCGCAGTCGCAAGGCGCGCAGCAGGCCGCGACCAAAACCGCCGCCAAGCCCGCGCCCGCCGCTCGGGTCGCGGCGGCGTGTCCCGATTGCGGGGTGGTGACCGCGATCCACGAAATCAAGCAGGCCGGCGAAGGCACCGGCGCTGGCGCGGTCGCCGGCGGCGTGCTCGGCGGCTTGGTCGGCCATCAGATCGGCGGCGGCCGCGGCAAGGACGCGATGACCGTCGTCGGCGCGGTCGGCGGCGCGGTGGCGGGCCACCAGATCGAAAAGCAGATGCGCGCGAAGACCATCTGGCGCATCGACGTGAAGATGGAAGACGGCAGCGTGCGCAGTATCACGCGGTCGACACCGCCGGCACTCGCGGCCGGCGCCAACGTGCGCGTCACCGGCAACCAGGTCGTCGCGCGCGGCTGAACACGGCGCGCGAGCGGCGTCCATCAGCCGCGCAGCGCGGGACGGTCCGGCGCGAGGTCGCCTGCGCGCACGCCGAGCGCCTGCACATCGGCGGGCAGCGGCGCGCCGCGCGCCAGCGCGGCGGTGACGCGGCCTGTCGCGGGAGCGGTCTGGATGCCGTAGCCGCCCTGCCCGGCCAGCCAGAAAAAACCGCGCTGGCGCGGATCGAACCCGGCGACCACCGTCTTGTCGGCGACGAACGAACGCAGCCCCGCCCACTTCGCGCGGATGCGCGGAATCGAAAGCGTCGTCGCCGTCGTGATGCGGTCGATCAGCACGGCGATGTCGTATTCGTCGGGCTGCGCATCGCACGGCGGCGACGGCGTTTCGTCGGCGGGTGAGGCGAGGATGCGGCCGGCGTCGGGCTTGAAGTACCACTGCTCGTCGACATCGATCACCGCCGGCCAACGCTCGATCGACAGCCCGCGCGGCGGATCGAAGGTGATCGCGGTGCGCCGTTTGGGCACCAGCCCGATCGGGCCGGCTCCGGCGAGCCGGCCGATCTCATCAGCCCACGCGCCGGCGGCGTTGACGACGATCGGCGCGCTGTAGCGTTTGCCGCGCGTTGCGACGACCCAGTCTTCGCCGCCGCGCTCGAGGGCGACCACCTCCGC
>JBBIJJ010000092.1:0-13223 GCA_037446035.1 Burkholderiales bacterium | reverse complement strand
GGCGCGAGACCCAGCGAGCGCCGCGACAGCGAGCGCCCCGCCGCACTCTGTCGCGAGGGCGTATCGCCTGGCGCGCCACATGCAGCAACGATGTCGCTCGCCGCCAGCGAGCGGCTGGTGAGAAATCCGGGCCAGGTCACGCCGCCTTCAACGCGATCACGCCGACCACCACCGCGACCACGCCGGCCCAGCGCCGCGCGTTAAGCCGCTCGCGCAGCAGCCGCGCGCCGATCAGCGTGGCGAACAGCACCGAGGTCTCGCGCAGCGACGCGACCATCGCCACCGGCGCCTTGGTCATCGCCCACACCGAAATCGCGTACGCCGCAGCCGACAGTCCGCCGCCGACCAGCCCGCGCAGCGGATTCGCGGCGACGAATCCGGTGAATGCACTTCTGCGTGTGGCGAGCACCCAAGCGGTGAACGGCAGCGCGTCGATCACGAACAGCCAGACGATATAGCCCCACGCGTCGCCCGCCAGCCGCGCGCCGGTGCCGTCGACGATCGTGTAGGTCGCGATCACGGCAGCGTTGGCGAGCGCAAAGCCCACCGCCTTCGGCGAAGGCGCGTGGTCGACCGTGCGGAACGCCAGCGCGAACACACCCGCCGAAATCAGCGCGATGCCGATCCACGTGAACGCGCCCGGCAGCTCGGCGAGCCAGAAGATCCCGAGCGCCGCCGTCAGTAGCGGTGCGACGCCGCGCATCAGCGGATACACGAGGCTCAGATCGCCGGTGCGGTAGGCGTTGACCATCAGGTAGTAGTACGCGAGATGGATCGCCACCGACGCGCCGATGTAGGGCCAGCTCGCCGGCGCCGGCAGCGGCACGACGAACAGGAAAGGCAACGCCACAATACCCGCGCCGGCGACGATCGCCGCGGTGTTCATCAGCACGTCCGTGCTGCCCTTGATCATCGCGTTCCAGCTCGCGTGCAGCAGCGCAGCGAGCAGGACGGCGAAGGAGACGGTGAGGGTCAAGTTGGCGAGGCAGTCGGGATGCGACTCGGACGCGCAGACGCCGCGCCCCGAGCGGCGCCGAGCATAGCGCGTGCCACTCGCTCGCCACCGCTTTTCGAGGCGAGGAAAGGTCAGGTCGTTGGCATGCAGCGCGCGGATGATCCCTCGCTCGCCCCGCCTTGTCGGGGCGAGGGCGGGGTCGAGACCGCATCGCCACGGTCGCCAGCCCGACGCTTTACGGCGCCCGCGGCCCGTCCCTGCGGATCCGCGGGGATGACCCAGAGTCGTGACACTGCCACCTTGCGCATGCGTTTCGCTGTCGCGGGCGTCGCGTCCGTCATTCCGATCCCGAGCAGCGCGACGGCTCCGTGCGTGGCGAGCCGCTGAGATTCCTCGCCTTCGGCTCGGAACGACGAGGCGAAGCCAGCTCGGAATCTCAGGCGGAAACCGGCTCGAAATGACCCCACGGTGTCATCCCGAGCGAAGGCGAGAGATCTCGGCGGCGCGAATCGGGGAGATTCCGGCTAGGAATGACGAGGGGAAACCGGCTCGGAATGACGAGGGGAAACCGGCTCGGAATGACGAGGGGAAACCGGCTCGGAATGACGAGGGGTGGTCGGCTCGCGACGACGAGGGGTGGTCGGCTCGCGACGACGAGGGGTGGTCGGCTCGCGACGACGAGGGGTGGTTGGCTCGAAATGACGGCGAGCGATCCTAAAAACCGCCGTTGCGACAGCGTTACCGGTCCAAGCCTGCGTCCCGAAACAGAATTCCGATCAGCGCACGTTCACCCAATTCGAACTGCTCCACAGTTGCTACAAAAACCGCACAACCCGCACCAATGCTCGCTTTCCAGCGTTCGCGACGGCTTTGAACTGCGGTTTTGGGGGTGATGGATGCGCAAGCCGCGCGGCGGGCGCGTGTCACGAGGTTGGGTGATGCTGGAAAACCGTGCCTGGCGCCGCGCTCAGTAGCCGACGCTGTAATTGGCCACGTCCACACGGATCACGTCGCGGCCGAGCGCGACCGCGGCGTTACGGGCGAACTCCTGCGCCCACGCGGCGTGCTCCTTGAAGCGGCGCTCGCCCGCGTACTTGGCCACGCTCAGCACACGATCGGCGAGCAGCACCTTGCCGATCGGATTCGGCAGGTCGCACTCCAGCGCCTCGAACTCGCGATCCAGCCACTTGCGTGCGTCCTCGGGTGTCAGCCCCGCGACGTCGGACGCGGTGACCTTGTACTCGTACTCCTTCTTGTCGCCGAACGACACGATCACGTGATGCAGCATGACGCGCTCTCCACTCCGATCGATACCGCAACGATGGTCAGCATAGCGCTCGCCGCGCGTGACCTCGGGCAGGGCATGCATCCATTGCCGCGCCTACGCCGGCTCCGGCACGCTCGGCAAGCCGGCGAGCGCCAGCGCCAGCTCTTTCTCGTCGTACGGCTCGTCCTTGAGTTCACCGGCGAAATACTTCTGGTAGGCGCTCATGTCGAAGTGGCCGTGGCCGCACAGGTTGAAAAGGATCGTCTCCGCGCGGCCTTCGCGCTTGCAGCGCAGCGCTTCTTCGATCGCGCCTTTGACCGCGTGCGTCGCCTCCGGCGCGGGCACGATGCCTTCGGCACGCGCGAACGCAACCCCGGCGGAAAAACACTCCGTCTGCGTGTAGGCAGTGGCCTCGATCAGGCCGAGCGCTTTCAGGTGCGACACCAGCGGCGCCATGCCGTGGTAGCGCAGTCCGCCGGCGTGAAACGGCGGGGGTGTGAAAGTGCTGCCGAGCGTGTGCATCTTCACCAGCGGCGTCATGTGCGCGGTGTCGCCGAAGTCGTACGCGTACTTGCCGCGCGTCAGCGACGGGCACGCCGCCGGCTCTACCGCGACGATGCGCGGCTTCGCGCCGCCGCGCAGCCCGTGGCCCAGGAACGGAAACGCGATGCCGGCGAAGTTGCTGCCGCCGCCGGTGCAGCCGACCACCACGTCGGGCCACGCATCCGCCAGGCGCATCTGCTCCATCGCCTCCAGCCCGATCACCGTCTGGTGCATCAGCACGTGGTTCAGCACCGAGCCCAGCGCGTACTTGGTGTCGGCGCGCTGCGCGGCGACTTCCACCGCCTCGCTGATCGCAATCCCCAGGCTGCCCGGATGATCGGGGCGCTTGGCGAGCACGCTGCGGCCGTATTCGGTCTCGTTCGACGGCGACGGCAGACAGCGCGCGCCGTAGGTTTCCATCACCGCGCGGCGGTACGGCTTCTGGTCGTAGGACACGCGCACCTGGAAGACGGTGACCTCCAGCCCATACAGCGCTGCGGCGAAGGCGAGCGCCGTACCCCATTGGCCGGCGCCAGTCTCGGTGGTCAGCCGCGTGACACCGGCCTCCTTGTTGTAGAACGCCTGCGCCACCGCGGTGTTGGGCTTGTGGCTGCCGGCGGGGCTCACCCCCTCGTACTTGTAGAAGATGCGCGCCGGCGTGCCGAGCGCTTGTTCCAGGCGATGCGCGCGATACAGCGGGGTCGGCCGCCACAACCGGTAGACCGCGCGCACCGGCTCGGGAATCGCAATTTCGCGTGCGGTCGAGACCTCCTGTTCGATCAGCGCCATCGGAAACAGCGGCGCCAGATCGTCGGGCCCGATCGGCTTCAGCGTGCCCGGATGCAGCACCGGCGGCAGCGGTTTGGGCAGATCGGCCTGGATGTTGTACCAGTGCTGCGGGATGCGGCTTTCTTCGAGCAGGATCTTGGTGGGCGTGTTCATGGCATGAGTCTCTGTACGAAAGCGGGCCTGAACCGACGGCCCGGGGCTACCGTCAGCGGATCGCCTTGCCGACCATCTGCAGGATGTCGTCCAGCGGGTTGCCGTTGCGGTCCAGATCAAGCAGTGACGCCAGTCCCTGCGTGCCGCCCCCGGCGCCGCCGAGCAGTCCGCCCAGCAGGCCGCCGAGCCCGCCCGCCTGTGGCGCGGGCTCGGCACCGCCCTGCTTGGCCATGAAGCCGGCAACCAGCATCGCCAGCATCGGCAGCATTTTCTTGAGCACCCCGGCGTCGAGGCCGGACTGCGCTGCCGCGTTTTGCGCGACTGCTCGGCTCACGTCCTTGGACCCGAAGATCTGGCCGAGCACGTCGTTGCCGCGATTCACGTCGGTCGGCTCCGGCGCCAGCACGTTGTCGAGCAGTCCGCCGCCGCCCAGTTGCCCGAGCAGGCCGCTCAGCCCCTGAAGGCCCGCCGGCTGGCTCTGCGCCTGGCGCTTGAATCCGCCGAGGATCGCCGGCAGCAGCGCTTCGGCGCCGCTGACCGCCTGAGCGGGGCTCACGCCGAGCTCGCGCGCGATCGACTGCAGGCCGCCCGTCTGGGCGAGAAGATCGGTCAGTTGCATACGCACACTCCTTTCACGTGCGGCGCGCGCTTCGACGCCGCGAGCCGCAGCGCCGTGCGTCGCGCTGCAATCGCGCCCGGCGTCCGAGCCCTACACCGGCGCGCGCCGGTTCAATCCAACAATTCTTTCGGGATGTTGCCGCCGTTGGCCGCGATCAGCGCCAGCACGTTCTTGTGCAGCCACATGTTCATCTTGGCCGAGTCGCCCATCAACTCGGTCGGGCAGTTCAGCTCCTGGGCCAGTTGTTTGCGCGCGGCGAGGCTGCTGTCGAGCTCGAGCAGCTTCAGCAGATCGACGATCGAGGTCTTCCAGTTCAGTTTCTGCGGGTTGGCGGCGGCGCGCTTTTCCAGTTGCGCCACCACGTCCACCAGCGGAATCGGCGGCGGTGGCGCGGCGGCGGGGGCCGCAGTGGCGGCCGCCGCCGCCGGCGGGGGCGCTGGCTGGGCCGGCGCCGTTACAGGCTTGGCCGTGGCATCGCCAAAGCCGAGCCTCTCCAGAATCGTGCTGAACAGACCCATCGTGCGCTCCGAAACAGGACTTGGCGTCGGCGCATGGTGCACCCCGCCAGGTGGGTTGAACGGTCGCCGGAGGCAGTCCTGCCGCCGCCGGCGCGGCCGAGTGTAGCCGTTGGTGCCGGGTCAGACGATCACCGTATCGGGCGGTGTGTAATTGAGGTTCAGCGCCTTGGCCACCGCCTTGTACGTCACCTTGCCCGCGGCGACGTTCAGGCCGTTTTTCAGATGCGCGTCGTCGTGCAGCGCCTTACGCCATCCCTTGTCGGCGAGCGCGAGCAGGAAGGGCAGGGTGGCATTGTTCAGCGCATACGTGCTGGTGCGCGGCACCGCGCCCGGCATGTTGGCGACCATGTAGTGCACGACGCCGTCGACCACATACGTCGGCTCGGCGTGCGTGGTCGGACGGCTGGTCTCGCAGCTTCCGCCCTGGTCGATCGCCACGTCGACGATCACGCTGCCCGGCTTCATCTTCGACACCATCTGCCGCGTGATCAGCTTGGGCGCCGCCGCTCCCGGGATCAGCACGCCGGAAATCACGAGGTCGGCGCGCAGCACCTCGCGCTCGACGTTGTCCTGGTTGGAAAAAATCGTCATCGCGCGGCCGTTGAACATGGCGTCGATCCGGCGCAGCGCCTCGGCGCTCTTGTCGATCACCACCACCTGCGCACCGCTGCCCACCGCCATCTGCGCGGCGTTGGTGCCGACCACGCCGGCGCCCAGGATCAGCACGCGCGCCGGCGCCACGCCCGGCACGCCGCCCAGCAACGTGCCCATGCCGCCGGCGGACTTTTCCAGGCAGCGCGCGCCGGCCTGCACCGCCAGCCGGCCGGCGACTTCGCTCATCGGCGCCAGCAGCGGCAGCCCGCCGGCCGGCGACGTGACCGTTTCGTACGCGATGCAGATGGCGCCGCTGGCGATCAAGTCCCGCGCCTGCTCGGGGTCGGGCGCCAGATGCAGGTAGGTGAACAGCACCTGGCCTTCGCGCAGACGCTGGCGCTCGACCGCCTGCGGCTCCTTGACCTTCACGATCAGCTCGGCGCGCGCGAACACCTCGTCGGCGGTGTCGACCACCTCGGCCCCCGCCTTGCGGTAGTCGTCGTCGGTTGCGCCGATGCCCGCACCGGCGAAAGTCTCGACCAGTACGCGGTGCCCGTGCGCAACCGCTTCGCGCACCGACGACGGCGTCATGCCGACGCGATATTCGTGGATCTTGATTTCCTTCGGGACACCGATCAGCACGTTCGTTCTCCTGCGGTTCAGGTTGTTCGCGATCCGCTGCTCCTCGTGAGAGCACGGGGCCGACGCGCCGGCATTTTGCCTGTCACGCGTCGCCTCGCAGTGGCGACCTGTTGGCTGCAGACGCCCGCAAGCTGCAACGACGGCGTTTCTGCTATTCTGTAATTATGAAAGCGATTGTCACCGTGACCGCGCGCGGCGTCGTGACCTTGCCGGCCAAGCTGCGTCGTGCGCTTGGCCTGAATGCGGACGACCAGCTGATCGCCGAGACGACGCCGGAAGGGCTGTTGCTGCGGCCGGCCGTGACCTTGCCGGTCGAGGTGTACACGCCGCAGCGCGAGCGCGAGTTCGATGCGGCCGAGGCCGAGCTGGCGCAGGTGCTCGCCGGCAGGCCGACGCCGCCCCGGCGCCGGCGGCAAACGTCGAAGCGCTGACGCCCGCGCGCCGATGCGGGTGTTTCTGGACGCCAACATCCTGTTTTCGGCGGCCAAGTCGGACGGCGCCGTGCGGGCGCTCCTGAAGCTGCTGCTCGACGGTGGCCACGCGTGTTCTGCCGATGCGTTCGTCGTCGCCGAGGCGCGCCGCAACCTGGCTGCCAAAGGGCCGCAGGCGCTCGCCGCACTTGAGGCTGTACTTGCCCGCGTGCACGTTGCGCCGGCAGCTCGCGACGGACTGAACTCGCCCAACTTGAGCTGGCTGCCGGAAAAAGACCGCCCGGTGCTCGCCGCCGCTATTCGCCTGCGTTGTGATGTGCTCGTCACCGGTGACCGAACCCATTTCGGCGCGGGCTACGGGCGCACGTTCGGCGGTGTGACTATCCATTCGCCGCGCAGCCTGGCCGAGTTGCTGCTGCGGTAGCGCGTCGGCATCCGTCACGCGGTCTTGATGCGTCGCTTGACGATCTGCCACGCCACGAGGCCGACGCACATCAGTGCGAACGAGGCGGCCGCCAGCGCGCGCGTGGAGTGCATGACCAGCGGCGCCAGCACGCCGGCCACCACACCGTTGGCGGTGCTGCCGACGACCGCCTGCAATGAGGAGGCGAGCCCGCGCCGCTCGGGCACCAGGTCCAGCACCAGCAGCGTCACCACCGGCACCATCAGCGACCAGCCGAACGCGAACAGCGCGATCAGCGGCAGCGCCCACCACGGCTGCGCAGCGAACAACGCGTTGCCCGCCACGTTGACGATCGAAACGACGGCCATGACCGCGAAGCCGTGGCGGATCTGCCGGCGCGGCGTGATTCTCCCCGCCAGGCGCCCCGACAGCCACGCGCCGCCCATGATGCCGGCGATGGTCAGCGTGAAGAACCAGAAGAACTGCGTCGGCGCCAGCCCGAGCAGTTCGCCGAGAAAGGCCGGCGCCGAAAGCACGTACAGAAACATGCCGTTGAACGGAATGCCGCTCGCCAGCGCCAGCAGCATGAAGTCGCGGTGGCCGAGCAGTTGCGCGTAGCCGCGAAACAGGTTGCGCACGTTGAACGGCTGCGCCGCGTCCGCGTGCAGCGTTTCCGGCAGCAGCCGCCAGTTCGCCAGCCACAGCGCCAGCCCCACGGCGGCCAGAAACCAGAACACCGCACGCCAGCCCACGTGCTCGAACAGCAGCCCGCCGACGACCGGCGCGATCGCCGGCGCCACGCCGAAAAAGATCGTCACCTGCGACATCACCCGCTGCGCCTGCGCCGGCGGGAACATGTCGCGGATCACCGCGCGCGACACCACGATCCCGGCGCCAGTGGCCAGCCCCTGCACGCCGCGAAACAACACCAGTTGACCGATGCTGTGCGCCAGCGCGCAGCCCACCGAAGCGACGGTGAACGCCGCCACGCCCCACAGGATCACCGGCCGGCGCCCGAAGGCATCCGCCAGCGCGCCGTGGAACAGATTCATCGCCGCAAACCCGAACAGGTACGCCGACAGCGTCTGCTGCATCTGCAGCGGCGAGGCGCCGAGCGCGTCGCGGATGCCGACGAACGCCGGCAGATACGTGTCGACCGCAAACGGCCCCAGCATCCCCAGGCACGCCAGCAGCAGCGACAGCGCCCAGGCGGGCGCTTTCCACAGTTGGGCGGCGTGGGGGTTCACGGGTTGTTGTCGTTGCTCGAGGGGGCGAAGCGTAGCGCCCGGGCCCTTTCAGTCCCGCGCCGGCAGCAAGCCGTTCCCCGCCTGCGTGGGGACCGCTCAACCGCGCGCCGCGCTCGAATCCAGCGGCGCCTTCAGCGTCACTTGCGCCGCGTAGCGTTCGCCGGCGAGGTCGATCTGGTAGCGGCCGGATTCGATCCATGCCTTGTCGGCCGCGCCGTTGGCGTTTGCGATCAGCGCCAGCGCGACCGGTTTGCCGAGCGTGTGACCGAACGCGGCCGAGGTGACGAAGCCGACCGGCTGGCCGTCGCGCAACACCAGCTCGTTGCCCCACAGGTTGGAGTGCGGCGCGTCGGCGACCAGCGAGACGATGCGGCGTCGCACGCCTTCGCTCCTGACCCGCAGCAGCGCCTCGCGGCCGCGGAACTCGCCTTTGTCCAGCCTGACCGCGAACGCAAGCCCCGACTCGAACGGATTGACGTCGGGCGAAAGTTCGCGCCCCCAGGCGCGGTAGCCCTTTTCCAGCCGCAGCGATTCGATCGCGTAGTAGCCGGCGTCGGCGAGCCCGAGATCGCGCCCGGCCTCGTGCAGTCGCTCGTAGACGCCGACCGCGAACTCGACCGGTACGTACAGCTCCCAGCCGAGTTCGCCGACGTAGGTGAGCCGCGTGGCGCGCACGGTCGCGTCGCCGAGGTCGATCTGCTGCGAGGTGCCGAACGGAAACGACGCGTTGTCGAAGCGCGCGGTCGAGACGCGGCGCATCAGCTCGCGCGCGCGCGGGCCCATCACCGCCAGCATCGCGTACATCGAGGTGACGTCGGTCACCGTGCAGCACCAGCCGCGCGCGCGGAGCGCGCGCTCGATCACGTCGCGGTCGCGCACCGCGGAGCCCGAGCTGGTGACGATCAAGAATTCGTCGTCGCCGACGCAGGTGATCGTGGAGTCGCTCTCGTAACCGCCGCGGTCGTTGAGCATGCCCGTGTATACGGTGCCGCCGACGGCCGCGGGCAGCTCGTTGGCGACCAGCCAGTCGAGCGCGGTTCTCGCATCCGGACCTTGTACCAGCAGCTTGGCGAACGAGCTCATGTCGAACACCGCGACGCGCTCGCGGCAGGCGCGATGCTCGGCCGCCACCCACGGATGCCAGTTCTGATGGCCCCAGCCGTATTCGATGCGCGCCTGCTCCCGCGACGGCGCGAAAAAGTTGGCGCGTTCCCAGCCCATCTTCGAGCCGAAGCAGGCGCCGCGCGCTTGCAGATGCGCGTACAGCGGCGAGCGGCGCAGCGGGCGAGCGCTTTCCAGTTCCCGATTCGGCCACGGCATCTGGTAGTGCAGGCCGAGCACTTCGGCGATGCGGTGTTCCAGCCAGGTCTCGTTGCCATGAAAAGGCGCGAAGCGGCGGATGTCCACCGGCCATAGATCGAGCGTCGGCTCGCCGTTGACGATCCACTCCGCCAGCGCGCGCCCCGCGCCGCCGGCGGAGGCGATGCCCATCGAGTTGAAGCCGCAACCGACGTACACGTTGTCCAGTCCCGGCGCCGGGCCGAGGATGAAGTTGTTGTCGGCGGTGAACGATTCGGGGCCGTTGTAGAACTGCTTCACGCGCGCGGTCGCCAGCGCCGGCACGCGCGCGAGCGCATTGTCGAGCAGGATCTGAAACGCGTCCCAGTTGTCGGGCAAGAGCTGGAACTCGAAGTGCTCGGGAATGCCGCCGCGATGCTGCGCGCTCTGCAGCCACGGCGTGGCCTTCGGCTCGAAGCCGCCCATCAGCAGTCCGCCGACTTCCTCCTTGAAGTACACGTAGCCGTCCGGGTCGCGCAGCACCGGCAGATCCGGATGCACACCGGCGATGCGGTCGGTGACGATGTAGTAGTGCTCGCAGGAAAACAGCGGCACCGTGACCCCCAGCATGCGGCCAAGCGCGCGCGACCACTGGCCGGCGGCGAGCACGACGATCTGCGCTTCGATCGCGCCCGTGCTGCGGTCCTTGGCCTGCCAGGCGAGCGATTTCACGCCGCGGCGGCGCTCGGTGCGCAAGTGCGTGGCGCCGGTCACGCGCACGCCCTCGCAGATCTTTACGCCGCGGTTGCGCGCGCCCTTGGCGAGCGCGAGCGTCAGATCGGCCGGGTTCGCCTTGCCGTCGCCGGGCAGCCACACGGCGCCGGCCAGATCGCGCGTTTCCATGAGCGGGTAAAGCCGGCCAGCTTCCGCCGGGCCGATCACGTCGCAGGCCACACCGTACGCCTTGGCCACTGCGGCCGTGCGCTTGAACTGGATCAGGCGCTCGGCGCTGCGCGCCACCGCCAGCGAGCCGCACTGCTTCCAGCCGGTCGCCAGCCCCGTCTCCGCCTCGAGCCTCGCGTAAAGCTCGGTCGAGTAGCGGACGAGCCGCGTCATGCTCTCGTGGTTGCGCAGCTGCCCCACCAGGCCGGCGGCGTGCCAGGTGGTGCCGCAGGTCAGCCGCCCTTGCTCCAGCAGCACGACCTCGTGTTCGCCCAGCCCGGCCAGGTGATACGCGACCGAGCAGCCCATGATGCCGCCGCCGACGATGACCACGCGCGCGTGTGCCGGCGGAGCGGCAGCGGTGACGAGGCTTTCCGGTTCGGTCATGCGATGCCGGCACGCAGCACCCGGTGCGGGCGCGCGCAGCGGTCTGCTCCGGTCGTTGTTTGGGCGCCATTGTGCCTGCGGCGCCCGTCGCGCGCGAGGCACGCTGCGCGATCTGGATCAGGCTCCGATGGCGCCGCGCGCCGGGAGGCGGGAGTAGAGTCGCCCCTGCCAACGAACACGACAAGGAGGACCCCGGCCATGGCCGAAAGCACCACCTACACGACGGAGAATCTGAGGACCGTGGCCCTCGTGGGCCACGGCGCGGCAGGCAAGACCACGCTTGCCGAACAACTGCTCGCCAAGAGCGGCATGATTGGCGCGGCGGGCGCCGTCGAGCGTGGCACGACGGTCAGCGACTACGACCCACAGGAGAAAGCCGCGCAGCACTCGCTGCGCTCGTCGATCCTGCACTGCGACTACAACGGGGTGCGCATCCACCTGATCGATACGCCCGGCTATCCGGACTTCATCGGCCAGTCGATCGGTGCGCTCGACGCGGTCGAGACCGCGGCGGTGGTCGTCAGCGCCACCGCGGGCATCGAGCTGATCACGCGGCGGATGATGGACTGGGCGAAGAACCGCAACCTGTGTCGCATGATCATCGTCAACAAGATCGATCACGACAACATCGACCTGCCCCGTCTGCTCGATCAGTTGCAGGAGGCGTTCGGCCCGGAGGTGTTGCCGATCAACCTGCCCGCGGGCGGCGGCAGCCGCGTGATCGACTGCTTCGACCACGACACCGGCGAGGCGGACTTCCTGTCGGTCGCCGAGGTTCATCGCAAAGTGATGGAGCAGATCGTCGAGGTCGACGATGCCGCGATGGAGAAGTACCTCGAGGAAGGCGCGGTCGACCCGAGCACGCTGCACGCGCCGCTGGAAAAGGCGCTGCGCGAAGGCCACATCATCCCGGTCTGTTTCGTCTCCGCGCGCACCGGCGCCGGCGTGCAGGACCTGCTCGACGTGATGGCGCGCCACCTGCCGCATCCCGGCGAAGGCAATCCGCCGCTGCTGGTCAAAGGCGAAGGCGACGCCGCGCAGTCGTTTCGCGCCGAGCCGGACCCGAACAGGCACGTCGTCGCGCATGTGTTCAAGGTCGTCAACGACCCGTACGTCGGCAAGATCGGTGTCTTCCGCGTGCACCAGGGCCGCATAGGCAAGGACACGCAGCTGTACGTGGGCGACAGCAAGAAGGCGTTCAAGGCCGCGCACCCGATGCTGCTGCAGGGCAAGGACATGGTCGAGGTGACGCAGCTCGCGCCCGGCGACATCGGCGCGGTCGCGAAGGTCGAGGACATCGTCTTCGACTGCGTGCTGCACGACTCGCACGACGAGGACTTCGTGCGGATGAAGCCGCTGGACTTTCCGAAGCCGATGTTCGGCTGGGCCATCGAGCCGAAGCGCCGCGGCGACGAAGGCCGCATCTCCGAAGTGCTCGCCAAGATCGCCGCCGAGGATTCCACGCTCGCGATCGAGCACGACGCCGCGCAGAACGAGACGGTGATGCGCGGCCTGTCGGAGCTGCACCTGCGCTCCGTGCTCGAACGGATGACGCAGCAATACAAGCTCGAGGTCAGCACGCGCCCGCCGCGCGTGCCGTACCGCGAGACGATCAACGCGCCGGCCGAAGGCCACGCGCGGCACAAGAAGCAGACCGGCGGCGCCGGCCAGTTCGGCGAGGTGTTCCTGCGCGTCGAGCCGCTCGGGCGCGGCCAGGGGTTCGAGTTCGTCGATCAGGTCAAGGGCGGCGTCATTCCGTTCAACCTGATCCCCGCGGTCGAGAAGGGCGTGCGCGAGGTTCTCGCCACCGGCTACGTCGCCGGTTATCCGATCCAGGATGTGCGCGTGATCGTCTACGACGGCAAACACCATCCGGTCGACAGCAAGGAGGTCGCCTTCGTCGCCGCCGGGCGCAAGGCGATGCTCGATGCGCTCGCCAAGGCGCGGCCGATCGTGCTCGAGCCGATCGTCAACATCGAGATCGTCGTGCCCGACTCGGCGATGGGCGACACCACCGGCGACCTGTCCGCGCGGCGCGGTCAGGTCACCGGCACGGACAACCTGGCCGGCGGCATGATGGTCGTGCGCGGCGTGGTCCCGCTGGCGGAACTCGACGGCTACGCGGGGCGGCTGAAGGCGATGACGCAGGGCCACGGCAGCTACTCGATGGAGCTGTCGCACTACGAGATCGTGCCGCCCAGCGTGCAGCAGCAGCTCGCCAACGAGTTCAAGGCCAGGCGCAGGGCGGCGGAGGAAGAAGACTGAGAAGCCGTGAAGCAATCGTTTTCCGAGCCAGAGACGAGGGTGAAGGCGAGCCGAGACGGCGACGCACTTCGATGGATGCGGCCGATGGTGACTGGGCCGCGCGATGGCGTGCGCGGCGGCCAGAGGGGGTCTGATCGCGTTTGGCGCGGCTGCGACGCCTCCGTAGGGCCGGCTCGCTCAGGTCTGCGGC
>JBBIJJ010000091.1:0-13263 GCA_037446035.1 Burkholderiales bacterium | reverse complement strand
CTGAATACCAGGCAGTACGCGTGGGGCGGCTTACCCCAAGCGTGTCGCGGCGCCGACGGCACAGCGCGCCGGGTCAGCGAAAGTGCATCCACGCGTTGACGAAATAGATCAACGCGAGCGCCACGCTCGTCCAGCCGACGAAGTTGAGCAGGCGCGCCGTCGGTCGCGCGACCAGCGCCACGACGAGCGCGCCGGACATCACCGCCGCGGACACCGCAGACAGCGCATGCGCGGGCGCGGCCGCAGCCAGCAGCGGCCCGTCGACGTAGAAGAGATCGTCGATGCCGAGGAGCGCGAGATTGAACAGGTTGCTGCCGACGAGGTTGCCGATCGCCATGTCGAGCGCGCCGATCCGCACCGAGGCGATCGTCACCGTCAGCTCGGGCAGCGTCGTGGCGACCGCCACCAGCAACGTGCCGACGAAGCTGTCGGTCCAGCCCATCGCAGCGGCCAGGTCGGAGGCGACGAACGGCAGCCACAGCGCGGCGCCGACGACGACCGCGGCGGCGACCGCGTAGCGCATCGCCGCCTGCCGCAGCGTCGTCGCTTGCGCCGGCGCGGCACCGGTGGCCGCCGCCGTGGCGGCCGCCGCAACGCGCTCGTACTGGTAGATCGTGCGGATCGCGACCAGATACAGCGCGAGCAGAACCGGGGTGATCAGGCCGACATGGCCGACGCGCAGATCGAGCACCGGCGCGGCGAGGATGCCGAAGGCGACCACGCCAAGCATCACGATGCCGAAGGCCGCGCCGAGCGCGTGTCCCTGGCTGGCCACCTGGTAGATCGAGGCGTGCCGATGCAGCGCGTCGAGCACGACCATCATCGCGAGGTTGAGCACGCACGCGCCGAGCACGTTGCCGACCGCGATGTCCGGCACGCCGGCCACCGTCACCGACGCGATGCCGGTGACCAGCTCAGGCAGCGAAGTGACGGTCGCCATCAGCACGAGCCCGATCCAGCCGCCGCCGAGCCCCGTGTGGCGTGCGATCACTTTGCCGTAGCGCGACAGCCGCGTGCCCGCGACCAGGATCAGCGCGGCGCACAGCGCCAGTTGCATCCAGTGGATCCAGAGCGAAGACATGCGGCCTCCCTGGGCCGCATTGTGCCGCGCGGGCATCGCTCAAACTTGCGCAAACTCAGCGCACGGCCTTCATGGGCCTTCGCGCCACTCGGCATTGAACACGCGCCAGCGGCCGCCCTCGCGCCGCCAGACGGAGTCGAACTCCCAGGTCTGTCCGCGCTCGGGCAGCAGGCCCGCGCCGCCGGTGGCGATCACGCGCACTTTCGCGAACGCGCGTTCGCCGTCGATCCGCACGTCGGTGAAGACTGCGGCGACGCTGATCCTCTCGTGCCGCAGCAGCGCGCCCGCGAGCACGCGCTTGGCGTCGTGCTTGCCGAAGGCGCCGGATTCGCGCGTAAAGTCGTCGGCGAGCGCTTCGAGGAACGTGCCGGGATCGCGCCTTTCGATCGCCGCGGCCATCGCGCCGATCGTTGCGCGCAATTCGCGTTCGGGATCGGAACGCGCGCAGCCGGCGCTCAATGCGGCGAGCGCGGCGAGCGTCAGCGCGCGCCGGCGCGGCTGCATCGCCTCAGCCGCGCCGATACTCGACGAGCCGCGCGACCGTATCGCGCGCGCGCCGGCCGTCGGGGCTGACGATCGCGTGCTCGGCCTGCACGTACAGGTTGATCGCCGCCGCGTAGTGCATCACCTCGACGTTGCGCCAGGCCAGTTGCACCTGGCCGTCGTCGCTCTTCACGTCCGCTTCGTAGCGCACCGGCAGCACGTCGAACTCGCCGGCGGGCACGCGCACCCGCCGCACGCGGCCGACGGTCGCGACGTAGCGATGCACGTTGCGCGTATCGGTCGCGCGGTTCTCGACGATCGCGGTGCCGCTCCACTGCTTGCCCGCAACGAGCGGGAAGCTGAAGTGCGGATAAAACGGCGACCAGCGCCATTCGCCGGCGTCCTGCGCGGACTCGCCGGCCGCCGCAAGCGCCGGCCGCACGAGCAGGTTCCACTCGCGCGTGTAGACGTAGCGGCCGCCTGCCGCGCCGGCCGCGGTCGAGTGCAGCTCGCAGACGATGCGCTGGTCCGTCACCTCGAGCACGGTTCGCGTCTCCTCGGCGGAGCCGCCCGACAGCCGGTTTTCCGCGGCGAAACGCCAGAAGTCGCCGACCACGATCTCGGGTCGTTGCACGGCGGACATCGTCGCGTCAGCCAAGATTGGCCGCGAGCCAGCGCTCGAGTTCGCCGACCGCCTCGCGCTTGCGCCGCGCCAGATCCTCGAGCTGGTCGCGGCCGATGCGGCCGACGTTGAAGTACCTGGCCTGCGGATGCGAGAAGTAGAAGCCGCACACCGACGACGGCGGGATCATCGCGTAGTTCTCCGTCAGGCGCATGCCGATGCCCGCGCAGTCCAGCGCCTCGAACAGCCTCGCCTTGACCGCGTGCTCGGGGCAGGCCGGATAACCGGGCGCGGGGCGGATGCCGCGGTACTGCTCGCGGATCAGCTGTTCGTTGGTCAACGCCTCGTCGGCCGCGTAGCCCCACAGATCGCGCCGCACGCGCTCGTGCATCAGCTCGGCGAACGCTTCGGCGAGCCGGTCGGCGATGGCCTTCAACATGATCGCGCCGTAGTCGTCGTGCTTTGCGAGGAACGCCGCTTCGCGCTTTTCGAGCCCGATGCCGGCCGTCACCGCGAACAGCCCGATGTAGTCGGCGATGCCGCTGGACTTCGGCGCGATGAAATCCGCCAGGCACTGGTTCGGATTCGGCACGCCGTCGAGCACGGGCTTCCTGGTCTGCTGCCGCAGCCCGTGCCAGGTGAACAGCACGTCGCGGCGCCCATTTGCGTCAACCTTGTCGGTGTAGATCTCGATGTCGTCGCCGACCGCGTTGGCCGGGTAGAACGCAACCGCGGCGTTGGCGGCGAGCCAGCGTTCGGCGACGATGCGCTCGAGCATCTTTTCGCCCTCGGCAAAGACCTGGCGCGCATGTTCGCCGACCACTTCGTCGGCGAGGATCGCGGGAAACGGGCCGTGCAGATCCCAGGTCTGGAAGAACGGGCCCCAGTCGATGTACTTGGCGATCATCGCCAGGTCGTAGTTCCTGAAGTGCCGACGGCCGATGAACTTCGGCTTCGGCGGCACGTAGCCGGTCCAGTCGATCCGCGTGGCGTTGGCGCGCGCGGAGGCGAGGTCGATGAGCTCCGGTCCCTTTTTTGCCGCGTGCTGCGCGCGCACCCGCTCGTACTCGGCGCGGATGTCGGCGACGAACTTCGCCGCGCCGTCGTCGGACACGAGGCTCTGGCAGACACCGACCGAGCGCGAGGCGTCCGGCACGTACACGACGGGTCCGTTCGTGTAGTGCGGCGCGATCTTCACCGCGGTGTGCACGCGGCTCGTCGTGGCGCCGCCGATCAGTAGTGGCAGCGTGAAGCCGTGCCGCTGCATTTCGCGGGCGACGTGCTGCATCTCCTCCAACGACGGCGTGATCAGGCCCGACAGGCCGATCATGTCGGCGCGCTCCTCGCGCGCGGTCTGCAGAATCTTTTCGGCCGGCACCATCACGCCCAGATTGACGACCTCGAAGTTGTTGCACTGGAGAACGACGGCGACGATGTTCTTGCCGATGTCGTGCACGTCGCCCTTGACGGTGGCGATGACGACCTTGCCCTTGGCGCGCGCCTCGCCGCCGGCGGCGACCTGCGCGGCCTTCTCCGCCTCGATGAACGGGATCAGGTGCGCGACCGCCTGCTTCATCACGCGCGCGCTCTTGACGACCTGCGGCAGGAACATCTTGCCGGCGCCGAACAGATCCCCGACGATGTTCATGCCATCCATCAGCGGACCTTCGATCACCTCGATCGGGCGCCCGCCGCGCGCGGCGATCTGCGCGCGGCACGCCTCGGTGTCCTCGACGATGAACTGCGTGATCCCGTGCACCAGCGCGTGCGCGAGCCGCTTCTCGACCGGCTCGCTGCGCCAGGCGAGGTCCTCTTTCCTTTCCTTGCCGCCGGTCTTGATCCGCTCGGCGAACTGAACCAGCCGCTCGCCGGCATCGGGCCGGCGGTTCAGCACCACGTCTTCCACGCGGCTGCGCAGCTCGGGCTCGATGTCCTCGTACACGCCCAGTTGCCCGGCGTTGACGATGCCCATCGTCATGCCGGCGCGGATCGCGTGGTACAGGAACACCGTGTGGATCGCCTCGCGCACGTGGTCGTTGCCGCGGAAGCTGAACGACACGTTGGACACGCCGCCGCTGACCTTCGCGTGCGGCAGGTGATGCCGGATCCAGCGCGTGGCCTCGATGAAGTCGACCGCGTAGTTGTTGTGCTCCTCGATGCCGGTGGCGATCGCGAAGATGTTCGGATCGAAGATGATGTCTTCGGGCGGAAAGCCGGCCTTCTGCGTCAGCAGGTCGTAGCTGCGCTTGCAGATGCCGACCTTGCGCTCGAACGTGTCGGCCTGGCCCTGCTCGTCGAAGGCCATCACGATCACCGCCGCACCATAGGCGCGCGCCAACTTCGCCTGCCGCAGGAACTCGTCCTCGCCCTCTTTCAGCGAGATCGAGTTGACGATCGACTTGCCCTGCACGCATTTCAGTCCCGCTTCGATCACGCTCCACTTGGAGCTGTCGATCATGATCGGCACGCGCGCGATGTCGGGCTCGGCGGCGATTAGATTCAGGAAGCGCGTCATCGCGCGCGCCGAATCGAGCATCGCTTCGTCCATGTTGACGTCGATGATCTGCGCGCCGTTTTCGACCTGCTGGCGGGCGACGGCGACGGCTTGCTCGTACTGCTCGGCGAGGATCAGACGGGCGAAGGCCTTCGAGCCGGTGACGTTGGTGCGCTCGCCGACGTTGACGAACAGCGTGTCGTCGCCGATTTTCAGCGGCTCGAGGCCGGACAGGAGGAGCGGCCTGCAAGCGCCTTCCCGCCCCGCCCTTTCGGGCGGCAGCGCGTCCGCCCCGGGCTGCGTCGTTGCAGCGGAGCGCACGGCGGGCGCCGCTTCTGCAGACAAGGCCAGGACGGACGGGAGCGGACGCGGCGGCAGCCCCTCGATCGCCTGTGCAATGGCGCGGATGTGTTCGGGCGTGGTGCCGCAGCAGCCGCCGGCGATGTTGACGAAGCCCGCCAACGCGAACTCGCGCAACAGCCGCGACGTGACTTCGGGCGTCTCGTCGAACCCGGTCTCCGACATCGGATTCGGCAGCCCGGCGTTCGGGTAGACGCTGACGAAGGTGTCGGCGATCGCTGCCAGTTCCTCGATGTACGGCCGCATCAATGCCGCGCCGAGTGCGCAATTCAGCCCCACCGCCAGCGGGCGCGCGTGCCGCACCGAATACCAGAACGCTTCGACCGTCTGGCCCGACAGGATCCGGCCCGACGCATCGGTGACGGTGCCGCTGATGATCACCGGCCAGCGCGCGCCGCGCCGTTCGAACTCGGCCTCGATCGCGAAGATCGCCGCCTTGGCGTTGAGCGTGTCGAAGATCGTCTCCACGAGCAGGATGTTGGCGCCGCCGTCGAGCAGGCCGCGCGCCTGCTCGCCGTAGGCTTGCGCAAGCTCGTCGAAGGTGACGTTGCGCGCGCCGGGGTCGTTGACGTCGGGCGAGATCGACGCGGTCTTCGGCGTCGGACCGAGCGCGCCGCACACGAAACGCGGTTTTTCGGGGGTCGAGAACCGCTCGCACGCCGCGCGCGCCAGCCGCGCCGCCTCGACGTTCATCTCGTAGGCGAGATGCCCCAGCCGGTAGTCGTCCTGCGCGATGCGGGTGGCACCGAAGGTGTTGGTCTCGATCAAGTCCGCGCCGGCGGCCAGATACGCGTCGTGGATTTCGCGGATCACATCAGGGCGGGTCAGCAGCAGCAACTCGTTGTTGCCGCGGACGTCGACCGGGTGATCGGCGAAGCGCGCGCCGCGGAAATCGGCCTCGCCGAGGCGGCGGCGCTGGATCATCGTGCCCATCGCCCCGTCCAGGATCAGGATGCGGCGCGCGAGCAGTTCGCGCAGGCGAAGTTCGAGCGGACTGGCGGCCGGAGTGCGCGTGTTCATCGCGGGTCCTTGGGCTGGGCCGTGCATTGTAGGAGAGCGGGTCGCGGCGCCTGCCGCCGGGCCAAAAGAAAAGCGGCGCGCCGCAGCGCGCCGCCTGCGCTCCGTTGCGCTGCGCGTCAGTGCAGCACCAGCGGCTGCGTCATCAGTCCGACGTAGCCGGTCAGGAACTCGTCGATGTCCTCGGGCGAGGGTTCGTTCGCGATGAGTTCCTGCACGCTCGCGCGGAACCGCTCGGCTTCCAGCCCGCCGAGGAAGATCTCGCGGCGCAGGGTCTTGTCCATGATCTCGAAGCCGCCGGCCGGATGCTGGCCGTCGTCTCCGAAACCCGAGAACTCGACCACGCAGAAGTGCGGGCTGTTGTAGATCATGTTCATGAGCCACCCAACGGTCGTGTGGCCCGTCCGGAGGACAGAACCACCTGGCCGGAATATCGGTGTCGCCGCAGGAATCTCAAGACCGGCTGCCGCCCCCCGGGGGGCTCAGGCGCCGCGGGTCAGGAAACCCCTCAATGCGGCGTTGAACGCCTCGGGCTGCTCCAGATTAGACAGGTGCGCCGCCTGGGAGATCCGCTCGAGCCGTGCGCCCGGGATGGCCTGCACGATTTCCTCGGCCATCGACGGCGGGGTGCCGCGATCCTCCGCGCCCACGATCACGAGCACGGGGCAGGCGATCGTCGGCAGTCGTGCGGTCAGATTGATCCGGCTGATCGCGTGCGCGCAGCCGACGTAGCCGTTGACGGGCGTGGCGCGAATACGCTCGGCGATGCGCGCGACCACGTCGGGCCGTCGCTCGCGGAACCCCGCCGTGAACCAGCGCTCGAGGGTGGCCGGCACGATCGCCGACATGCCCTGCGCGGTCTTGACCGCGGCGATGCGCTCGTCCCACACGCCGCGCATTTCGGCGGGATAGCGGCTCGTCGTATCGGCCAGCGTCAGCGACGCGAAGCGCAGCGGATGCCGCAGCGCCGCCACCTGCCCGATCATGCCGCCCATCGACAGGCCGACGAAGTGGCAGCGCTGGATCCGCAGCGCGTCGAGCAGCCCTTTCAGATCGTCCGCCAGCTGCTCGAGCGTGTACTCGCCCGCCGGCGCGGAGCTGGCGCCGTGGCCGCGCGTGTCGAAGCGCAACACGTTGCACGCGCGCGCGAACTCGGCGACCTGCGGCTCCCACATCGTGTGGTCGCACGCGAGCGAATGGCTGAACACGAGCCAGGGCCGCGACGGCTTGCCGTCGCCGTCGACCTGGTAGGCAAGATCGATACCGTTAATGCGGGCGCGTTTCATCGTCTTCCAGCAGTTCGATCGGCCGCCCCAGCGGGACGCTGCGCAACAACCGGCGCACGCGTTCGCGGTGCTCGTCGGCGGCGATCAGCAGCAGCAACGCGTGCGGCCGGTGTGCGCGCACGACCCGTGTGAGCGCGGTGCGCAGCGGCACTTCGCCGGCGCAGCACACGCAACCCGGCGCGAGCCGCGCCAGCGCCACGTCGGCGGGACAGTCCAGCTCGAAGAATGCTCCTTCGGCGATCACCGCCAAGGCGCGCCCGTCGGCTGCGGCGCGCCGCGCGTCGATCCACGCGTCGAGCGCGGCCTGCTGCGCGGCTTGCCCGCGCGCCGCGCAAAGCGTCACCGCGATCGCCGCAG
The DNA here is from genome assembly GCA_037446035.1 of Burkholderiales bacterium. GTDB lineage: Bacteria > Pseudomonadota > Gammaproteobacteria > Burkholderiales > Burkholderiaceae_F > DSNY01. The sequence continues at coordinate 5,563 of JBBIJJ010000091.1, read as the reverse complement.
CGCCCGTCTGCATCGCCGTCACTTGCGCCAGAACGCCGGCGTGAACAGCACCAGCACCGACATCAGTTCGAGCCGCCCGATCAGCATCGCGAACGTGCAGACCCAGGTCTCGAAGTCGTTCAGCACCGCGTAGTTGGATGCCGGGCCGACCTGATTCAACCCGGGTCCGGTGTTGTTGATGCAGGCGACGATCGCGGAGAACGCCGTGATGATGTCGAGACCCGACAGCGTCAGCAGCATCGTCAGCCCGATGACGCTGGCGCCGTAGACGAGCATGAAGGCGAGGACCGCGAAAATCACGTTGTTCTCGACGATCGCGTTGCGGATGTGCACGGGGTTGACGACGCGCGGGTGCAGCACGCGCAACATTTCGCGCTGGGCCTGCTTGATCAGGACGACGAAGCGGATCATCTTGATGCCGGCCCCGGTCGAGCCGGCGCTCGTGGCCAGTCCGCACAGGAAAAGCATGAGCCAAGGCGCGAAAGTCGGCCACTGGTTGAAGTCCGTGCTGGCGTAGCCCGTCGTGGACGCGATCGACACGACGTTGAACGCGGCGTAACGCAATGTCGTCGCCCAGTCGGAATAGACCCCGTGCCAGTAGAGGAACAAAGCGACGCCCAGGACGCTGGCGGTCATGACGACCACGGTTCCCCGTGCCTCGATGTCGGACAGCAGCACGCCGATCGAACGCTTCCGCCACACCAGGAAGTACAGCGCGAAGTTGCAGCTGGCGATCAGCATGAAGACGACCGCGATCCATTCGAGCAGCGGCGACTGAAAGTACGCAAAGCTCGCGTCGTGCGGCGAAAGTCCGCCCAGGCTCATCGTCGTGAACATGTGCATCGTGGCGTCGAGCCAGGTCATGCCGCCGGCGCGATACGCGATCAGGCACGCCGCCGAAAGCAGTACATAGACGGCCCACAGCCCCTTGGCGGTCTCGGCGATGCGCGGCGTCAGCTTCGTGTCCTTGATCGGCCCTGCCGACTCGGCGCGAAACAGCTGCGTACCGCCGACACCCAGCAGCGGCAGGATCGCCACCACGAGCACGATCACGCCCATCCCGCCGATCCACTGCAGCAGGCAGCGCCACACGTTGATCGACGGCGGCAGTGCATCGAGCCCCGACAGCGTCGTGGCGCCGGTCGTCGTCAGTCCCGACATCGTCTCGAAGTACGCGTCGGTGAAGGACAGTCCGGGCAGATGCAGGATCAGCGGCAGCGTGGCGAACGCCGGCAGCGTCGTCCAGACCAGCGACACCAGCAGGAAGCCGTCGCGCGGCAGCAGTTCGCGCCTGAAGCGGCGCGTGGCGAACCACAGCACCGCGCCGGACGCGAGCGTGATCAGGAACGCGTTGTCGTAGGCCACCAGCGCCCTGTCGCCGCCGATCAGCGCGACGGTCAGCGGCACGAGCATCGTGACGGCAAAGATCATCACGATCACGCCGAGCACGTTCAGGATCGGGAACAGCGAATGCGCCAGCGCGTACATGCGATGCCGTTGTCGTTGGTGCGCGCGGCGCGATTATGCGCTGCGGATCCGCGCGTGCGCGTCGCACGAAAACCAACGGCGGGACTGGCCCGCCGTCGATCGGTGTGCCACGCTGCCTGCGTTCAGTTGCCGTACAGCACGCTCGGCAGCCACAGGCCGATGCCGGGGAACATGTACAGCAGGAAGATGGCCACGACCTGGATCGCCATGAACGGCATCATGCCGGCGAAGATCTGGTTCAGCGTCACGTGCGGCGGGCTGACCCCTTTCAGATAGAACGCCGACATCGCCACCGGCGGCGACAGGAACGCCGTCTGCAGGTTCAGCGCGACCAGCAGGCCGAAGAACAGCGGGTCGATGTTGAAGTGCGCCAGCAGCGGGATGAAGATCGGCATGAAGATCACGATGATCTCGGTCCACTCCAGCGGCCAGCCGAGGATGAAGATGATCACCTGCGACAGCACCATGAACTGCACCGGCGTCAGATCGAGCGACAGCACCCAGCGCTCGACGATCTCCTGGCCGCCGAGCAGCGCGAACGCCGCGGAGAAGATCGAGCTGCCGACGAAAAGCCAGCAGACCATCGCGCTGGTCTTGGCGGTCAGGAACGACGATTCCTTCAGGATGCCACCCAGCTCGACGAGCGTGCTGCCGAGCGCAGCCGCGGTCCGGCGCGCCGAAGCGCGCCAGTGTTCAGCGAAGCGGTACGCGGCCGCGAGTACCAGGCCGCCGAGCGCCCCCACGGCGGCAGCCTCGGTCGGGGTGGCCAGGCCGAAGACGATCGAACCGAGCACCGCGATGATGAGGATCGCCAGCGGAAAGAACGACGTCAGCAGCATCTTGAAGATCTCGAGCCGCTCCCACGTCCACAGCGCGTACACCCCGAGCAGGGCGACGCCGAAGATCGCCGCAACGACCCAGAACCACAGCGGCGTCTCGAGCCGATCGGCCCCGCCTGCCGGCGCCGCGTCTGTCGCCTGCGCATCCGCGGCTTGCGCGTCCGCGGCTTGCGCGTCCGCGGCCTGGGCATCCGCGGCCTGGGCATCCGCGGCCGGCTCGTCGCCGGCAGCCTGCGGCTCGCCGGCCTCCTCTTCGGCCTGCGGCGCAGCGGCCAGTCCGGCCGGCGCCTCTTCCTGAACGTCGGCGGCCACCGCACCGCCAGCCTGCACCAAGCCTGCCGTCTGGACTTGCGCGCTGGGCGCCGTGGCCGCGCGCTGCACCACGACGAGCGCGCCGACAATGACCAATGCCGGCAGCAGCGCCACGACCCACTGCCCCCAGACGGCGCCGCGCGGCACGCCCGGCACGCCGGCGAGCGCGCGGGTCAGACCCAGCAGCGCGTTGCGGCCGCGCGTCGCCAGCGCCTGCGCCGCCGGGGGCAGCGGCACCTGGCGCTCCTGCGGCGGCAGCGGCGGCATCAGGGCCGGCTTGAACTTTGCCAGCACGATCACGTAACCGACGTACAGCGCCGCCAGCACGAACCCCGGGAAGAAAGCGCCGGCGTAGAGCTGAACCACCGACACGCCGGCCGTCGCGCCGTAGACGATCAGCAGCACGGACGGAGGGATCAGGATGCCGAGGCAGCCGCCCGCGGTAATCGAGCCCGCGGACACGCGCACGTCGTAGCCGGCGCGCAGCATCGCCGGCAGAGCCAGCAGCCCCATCAAGGTGACGACCGCGCCGACGATGCCGGTGGCGGTGGCGAAGATCGCGCAGGTGACGATGGTGGCCACCGCCAGCGACCCTGGCAGACGCGCCAGCGACAGATGCAGGCTCTTGAACAGCCGCTCGATCAGCGCCGCGCGCTCGACCAGATAGCCCATGAAGACGAACAGGGGCACGGCGATCAGCACGTCGTTCGACATGACCGCATACGCCCGCTGCACCATCAGGTCGAGCGTCTGCCGCACCGCGATGTCCGGGTTGACGCTGCGGTAGGCGAGCCACGCGAAACCCACGCCCATGCCCATCAGCGTGAACGCGGTCGGAAAACCCAGCATGATCGCGACGACAACCAGCGCGAGCATCAGCAGGCCGAGCACGCCGAGGTCCTCGCGCGTCAGGTGGCCGTCGGCCAACTGGCCCCACGGCGTGAACACGAGCACCGGAATCACGATCAGCGCCATGATCCCGAAGCCGAACCACAGTTCCTTGCGGACTCTCACTTGGCGGCTCCCGCTTCGTCGGCGCGCACCATCTCCTTGAGCTTGTCGACGTCGACCTCCTCGACGTCCTCCTCGCGCGACGGCCACTCGCCCTGCTTCAGACAGATGACGCAGCGGGCGATCTCGACCACGCCCTGCAGCAGCAGCACCGCACCGGCGATCGGGATCACGGTCTTGAACGGATAGATCGGCGGGCCTTCGGCGGTGATGTTCGAGCGCTCGCCGATCGCCCACGACTCGGCCGCGTAGTAGTAACCGGCGTACGTAAGCGCGATCACGCCCGGGATGAAGAACAGGATGTACAGCACCAGGTCGATCGTCGCCTGCGTGCGCGGCGCGAAGAATCCGTACAGCACGTCGCCGCGCACGTGGCCGTTCTTCGCGAGCGTGTACGCGCCGGCCATCATGAACAGCGTGCCGTACATCATGATCATCACGTCGAACGCCCAGGCGTGCGGGCGGTTCAGCACGTAGCGCGAGAACACCTCCCAGCTGATCATCAGCGTCAGGCCGACGATCAGCCAGGAAAAAAAATGGCCGACGAAGGTGCTCACCTTGTCGACCGCGAGCAGCAGCTTCTGCATCGGAGTCGCACCGGCGTTTCACGCCGATGCCGGCAACAGCGGTGAAAGACCGCCGCCCGGCGGAGCCGGGCGGCGGTGCGCGGCGTCCGTCTTAGGCTTTCTTCTTGGCCGGGGCGGCCTTCTTGCCGAAGTAGTGGTTGTACGCCATCCGCCGGCTGACGTTGGTGTCCAGGTCCCAGCGCACGGCGCGCTCGGCAAACTTGCGCTGCGACTCCACGATCTCGTTGAACAGCGCATTGTCGGCGCGCTTCTTGACGGCGGCGTCGTAGGCGTCGAGCTGCGCCTGCAGGACCGCCGCCGGCGTGATGTAGAACTTCACGCCCTGCTTTTCCTGCATCTCGACGTAGTCCTTGCTGTAGCGATCGACCGCCTTCCAGCTCATGTCCGCACTCGCGGCCTCGACGGCGTTCTCGATGATCGCCTTCATCTTCGCCGGCAACGCGTCGAACTTGGTCTTGTTGAACATGATCTCGAACTGCTCGGCGTTCTGGTGGTAGCTCTGCAGCATGCAGACCTTCGACACGTCGGGGAAGCCGAGCACGCGGTCCGAGCTGGCGTTGTTGAACTCGGCCGCATCCAGCAGCCCGCGGTCCATCGCCGGCACGATCTCGCCGCCCGGCAGCGCGTTGACCGCCGCACCCAGCGCGGTGAACACGTCGATCGAGATGCCGACCGTGCGGAACTTCAGCCCCTTGAGGTCGGCGGCCTTGGTGACCGGCTTCTTGAACCAGCCGAGCGGCTGCGTCGGCATCGGGCCGTACGGGAACGACACGACGTTGGCGTTGATCGAGGTGTAGAGCTTCTCGAGCAGTTGCTTGCCGCCGCCGTACTTGTGCCAGGCGAGCAGCATGTTGGCGTCCATGCCGAAGGCCGGCCCCGACCCCCACAGCGCGAGCGCGTTCTGCTTGCCGTAGTGATAGACGAGCACGCCGTGCCCGCCGTCGAGCGTGCCCTTCGAGACGGCATCGAGCAGGCCGAACGCCGGAACGACCGCGCCGGCCGGCAATACTTCGATCCTCAGTTCGCCGCCGGTCATGTCGTTGACCTTCTTGGCGAAGTCGAGCGCGTACTCGTGGAAGATGTCCTTGGCTGGCCAGGTCGACTGCCAGCGCATCGAAATCGGCCCGGTCTGGCCGCGGGCGATCATCGGCGCGCCGAGCGCGGCCGCGGCGGCAGCGCCCATGAAGTTGCGGCGTGCGGGTTTCGCGTCCTTGGTCTTGAGGAAGTCCATGCTGTCTCCTTCAGTGTGCGGCTGGTATCGAACGCGGCCCGTGTTGTCGTCGGCATCACGCCTCGTGGGTTCTGGTCGAGCCGCAGCCAGAACCG
>JBBIJJ010000090.1:0-13522 GCA_037446035.1 Burkholderiales bacterium | reverse complement strand
ATCTGTCGCTGGCCGATTATCTCGAGCACTTCGGCGCCGACGACGCGTGCAGCGCGGTCCTGCTGTACGCGGAGAGCTGCGGCGATGTCGAGCGCTTTGCGGCGGTGGCGCGCGCCGTGGCGCCCCGCAAGCCGGTGGTCGCGCTGCTCGGCGGTCGCCTGCGCGAAGGTGCCGACGCCGCGCAGCGGCACACCGGCTCCGCATCGCTGCGCGAGGCCGACGCGCGGGCATTCTGCGAGCGCGCCGGCATCGTGCAGGTCACGAGCCTGCGCAGCCTGCTGCTCGCGGCGAAGGCCTTTGGCCGCTATCCGAAAGGGATCGGCCCGCGCGTGCTGCTGCTGTCGAACTCGGGCGGGCCGGGTGTGCTGGTGGCGGACCGCTGTGCAGCCGAAGGGCTCGCGATGCCCGCGCTGCCGCCCGCGCTCGCGGATGCGCTGCGCGCCGCGCTGCCGCCCGAGGCCGCCGTGGCCAACCCGCTCGACCTGCTCGCCGACGCCCGCGAAGACCGGTTCGCAACGGCGCTCGATCGGGCGCTGGTGCAGGCACGCGCTGCCTTCGACGCCGTGCTGATGCTGCACGTGGTGCCGTTCATGGTCGATGCGGCGCCGGTGATCGAAGCGTTGGCGCGGCGTGCGCGCGACGCGGCGCTGCCGCTGCTGCACACGATGATGGGAACCCTGACCGACCGCGACGCCTGGTTCGCCGCGATGGAGGCGGCCGGCGTGCCGATGTTCAATGACGGCGAGGAGATGGCGCACGCCGCCGGTGTGCTCGCGCGCTATCGGCGGTTGCGGCAGGCCGAGGCGATTCCGCCGGCGTCGCCGCCTTGATATCCTGCCGGCACAACGCGAACGACAGAGGAGACAAGCATGAGCATCGCAACCGTGCTGCGCGCGCTCGCCTGCGCCGCCGCGCTCGCCGCTGGCGCCGCCGGCGCGCAGGAAATCACGCTGAAGGTGTCGCACTTCTGGCCGCCGCAGGCGATGCCGCCGACCAAAGTGCTGCAGCCGTGGTGCGAGAAGATTCAACGCGAGTCGAACAACCGCCTGAAGTGCCAGATCTTCCCGGCGATGCAGCTCGGCGGCGCGCCTGCCCAGTTGTACGACCAGGCCAAGGACGGCATCGCGGACGTGGTCTTCACGCTGCTCGGCTACACGCCGGGGCGCTTTCCGCGCATGGAGGTGTTCGAGCTGCCGTTCATGACCTCCAACGCCGAGCAGACTTCGCGCGCGGTGTGGGACTACTACGAGCAGCACGCGCGCGACGAGTTCCCGGGCGTCAAGGTGCTCGCGCTGAACGTGCACGACAAGGGCTACATCCACACGCGCGAGCGGCAGATCAGGTCGATGGCCGACTTCAAGGGACTGAAGATGCGCGCGCCATCGCGGCAGACGACCAAGATGATGCAGCTGCTCGGCGCCTCGGCGGTCGCGATGCCGCTGCCGCAGGTCACCGACTCGCTGTCGAAGGGCGTCATCGACGGCTTCATCCTGCCGTGGGAGGTGATTCCGGCGATCAAGGCGCACGAGCTGGTCAAGTACCACACCGAGACCGATCCGCGGGCACGCACGCTGTACACGGTCGTTTTCACGATCGCGATGAACCCGAAGCGCTACGAGTCGCTGCCGCCCGATCTGAAGAAGGTCATCGACGTCAACAGCGGACGCGAGTTTTCCGCGTCGATCGGCCGTGCGTGGGACGAGTCCGCGCCCGCCGGCCGCAAGTTCGCCGAAGCGCGCGGCAACACCTTCCACACGGTTCCCGCCGCCGAGCTGGCGCAGTGGGAAAGGACGCTCGCGCCGCTGTACGACGACTGGGTCAAGGACATGAACGCGCGCGGCCATGACGGCAAGAAGCTGCTCGAAGCCGCGCGGACGCTGATTCGCAAGTACGAGAAACCGTAGGCGCTCGGCGGCGGCGCCCGATGCGAGCGCAGCGGGATCTGCACGTGCGCTCACCGGTTGCGCGCGGGGCGCGCGGTGGCCGCGCCGAACGGGCTGCGGTCCCAACGAGCGGCGCGACCCGGTGAACGAAACCGCTTCGTGGCGGGCACCGCCCGCGGATGGCTTCGGCCGCGCACTGCAGCGCGCGTGCGAGCTGGCCGCGCTCGCGGGCGGGGCCGTGTTCGTTGCGCTGACGCTGCTGGTGACCGTGAGCATCCTGGGGCGCTGGCTCTTCGCCAGAGCCGTGCCGGGCGACTACGAGCTGGTGCAGCTCGGCTGCGCGGTCGGTGTCGCGGCTTTCCTGCCCTGGTGCCAGCTGCGCGGCGGCCACGTGATCGTCGATTTTTTCACCGCGCGGGCACGGCCGCGAGTGCGCGCGGCGCTCGACGCGCTCGGCGCCGCGCTGCTTGCCGGTTGCAGCGCGCTCATCGCCTGGCGCATGGTCGACGGCGCGCGCGGGCTTGCCGAGGCCGGCGAGACGACCACCGTGCTGGCGGTGCCGACCTGGGTTCCGGTCGCACTGATGGTGCCCTCGTTCGCGCTGCTCGCGGTCGTCGGCCTGTACACCGCGTGGCGTCACGCACGGCAATCGCGACGATGAGCGGTGCCGGATTCGGCTTTGCGATGTTCGGCGCGCTCGTCGTGCTGCTCGCGCTGCGCGTGCCGATCGGTATTGCGATGTTCGTGACCGGCGCGGCCGGCTACGTCACGCTCGCCGGCTGGCCGCCGCTGGCAAGCCATCTGAAGACGGCCGCTTTTGCGCGCTACTCGGTTTACGACCTGTCGGTGATTCCGATGTTCCTGCTGATGAGCCAGTTCGCCAGCCGCGGCGGGCTGTCGCAGGGGCTGTTCCGCGCGGCGAGCAGCCTGATCGGCCACTGGCGCGGCGGCGTCGCGCTGGCGTCGATCGGCGCGTGCGCAGGGTTCGGCGCGATCTGCGGTTCGTCGCTGGCGACCGCGGCGACGATGGGGCAGGTCGCGCTGCCCGAGTTGCGGCGGCTGAACTACAAGCCTTCGCTCGCCACCGGCACGCTGGCCGCCGGGGGCACGCTCGGCATCCTGATTCCGCCCTCGGTCGTGCTGATCGTCTACGCGATCCTCGCCGAGCAGAACATCGCCAAGCTGTTCGTCGCCGCCTTCATTCCCGGGCTGCTCGCGGCGGCGGGCTACATGCTGGCGATCGCGGTCTATGTGCGGCTGCACCCGGACGCCGGGCCGGCCGGCCCGCGCGCGAGCTGGCGCGCGCGCGTTGCCACGCTCGCCGAGGTGTGGCCGGTATTGGCGCTGTTCGTCGTCGTGCTCGGCGGCATCTACGGCGGCGTTTTTACGCCGACCGAAGCCGCGGCGGTCGGCGTGCTGGGCGCCGGCTTTTTCGCGGCCACGCGCGGAGGGCTGCGCTGGGGCGGCCTCAAGCAGTGCCTGCTGGCGACCGCCGAGTCGAGCGCGATGATCTTCCTGATCCTGCTCGGTGCCGACGTGCTGAACGTCTTTCTTGCGCTGACGCAGATGCCGCAGGAGCTGGCGGCCTGGGTCAGCGGCGCGGGGCTGCCGCCGCTGGCGGTGCTCGCGCTGATCCTGCTCGTGTACCTCGTGCTCGGCTGCTTGATGGACAGCCTGTCGATGATCCTGCTGACGATCCCGATCTTCTTTCCGATGGTCATGGGACTGGACTTCCATGGGCTCGATCCGACCGGCAAGGCGATCTGGTTCGGCATCCTCGCGCTGATGGTGATCGAGATCGGGCTGATCACGCCGCCGGTCGGCATGAACGTCTACATCATCAACGGCATGGCGCGCGACGTGCCGATGGCGGAAACCTTCCGCGGCGTCGTGCCGTTTCTACTGTCCGATGTCGTGCGCGTCGGGCTGCTCGTGCTGTTTCCGGGGCTCAGCCTGTGGCTCGTGCAGTTCGTCCGGTAGCCGCAGCGCGCCCCGGATTGCGGACCGCGTCAAACCGGCTACGCTAGGCGCGTCTTCCGACCCTCGACGCTCGACACCGATGATGAAGCTGTACAACGCCTGGCGCTCGTCCGCGTCGTTCCGCGTGCGCATTGCGCTCAATCTGAAGGGGCTGCCGTTCGAGTACGTCCCGGTGCACCTGGTCAAGGGCGAGCAGTTCGCCGCGGCGTTCAGCGCGCTGAACCCGAGCCAGCTCGTTCCGGTGCTCGAGCACGACGGTCATGCGCTGACGCAGTCGCTGGCGATCATCGAGTACCTCGAGGACAAGTACCCGCAGCCGCCGCTGCTGCCGCACGATCCGCTGGCGCGCGCCTACGTGCGCTCGGTCGCGCTGGCGATCGCCTGCGAGATCCATCCGCTGAACAACCTGCGCGTGCTGCGCTACCTGGTAAAGACGCTCGGCGTGTCGGAGGACGCGAAGAACGCCTGGTATCGCCACTGGGTCGAACAGGGGCTGGCGCAGCTCGAGGCGCGGCTCGTCGCCGAGCGCCGGAGCGGCCGCTACGCGTTCGGCGAAGCCGTGACGCTCGCCGACGTGTGCATCGTCCCGCAGATCTTCAACGCGCAGCGCTTCGACTGCCGGCTCGACCACGTGCCGACGATCATGCGCATCTTCGACGCCTGCATGATGCTGCCGGCCTTCGTCGACGCGCAGCCGGCCAGACAGCCGGACGCCGAGTAGCGCACCCTCGCGCCGGGCGGCGCACCGTCGGCGGCCAGCGACTCGACGGCGCGCCGCTCGACCGCTTGCGCGAGTTCGGCAACCGCCGCCGCGTAGAAGAAGCTGCGGTTGTAGTGCAGCAGCGCCGAGGCGTTGACGGTGCCGACGCGGTACTCGACCGCCTCGACGCCGTCGCTCGTCAGATACGGCAGATCCATCAGCAGCACGCGCGTTTCCGCGGGCAAGATGCCGTCGATCGTCACGCCGAGCGCGGCGACATCCTGCCAGCGGTAGCCGGCCGCGATGCCGCGGCCGAGCACCTCGACGACCGACGCGTCGGCCTGCGCGGGCAACAGCACGGCGAGGTCGCGCCGCCAGCCGTGAGCGGCGAGGAAGTTCGCGACCGAGCCGATGGCATCCGCGCGGCTGGCGGTCAGATCGATGCGGCCGTCGCCGTCGAAGTCGACCGCGTAGCGGCGCACCGAGCCCGGCATGAACTGCGGCAGCCCGATGGCGCCGGCGAACGAGCCGCGCGGCGCGGTCGGCTCGATGCCCTGTTCGCGGCACAGCAGCAGGAACTGCGCCAGCTCGTCGCGATACAGCGACGCGCGCCGCGTGTAGTCGAACGCGAGCGTCAGCAGCACGTCGAGCGTGCGCAGATTGCCCATCACGCGTCCGAAGAAGGTCTCGATGCCAATGATCGCGACGACGATCGACTCGGGCACGCCGTAGCGGTCGGCTGCGCGCGCCAGTGCGGCGCGTTGCTCGCGCAGGAACGCATGACCTTCGCGCACGCGGCGCTCGTCGACGTTGCGCGCGCGGTATTCGGCCCAGTTGCGCGCCGACGGCGGCGCGTTGGCGGGCGTGGTCAGCCGCTCGGCCGCCTCCGAGTAGCGCCCCTGCGCGATCGCGCGTTCGACCCAGCCGCGCTCGATCCCGTAGGCGGCGACGATCGCATCGATGAACTCCTGCACCTCGCCGCGCAGCGGATACGACAACGCCTGCGCGCGCGCCAATGGCGGCGCGCCGAGCGCGACGCACGACGCGGCAAGCAGGAGGCGGCGGCGGTTCATCGGTCCGGCGACGAGTCCACGTTCGTTCAGCCAGCGGCGCGCGGGCGGAAGCGTCGCACTGCCCGGCGCAGCGCGCGCAGCTGCGCGCGGCTCATCGACGGCGCCGCGCGCGAATAGCGCCAGCGCTCGAACGCTAGCAGGATTTCGCGCGCGGCGTCGCGGCTGGCGGGGGCGAGCTGCCGCTCGACGCGCGCGAGCAATGCGCGCGGCGCCAGCGTCGGCGGGCTGTCGACGCCGGCGTCGATCAGGCGGCGACGCAGCAGCGCGTACGCCTCGGCGAGCGGATCGCGTTCGACCCGATGCCGCAGCGACAGCACCGCGAGTGCACCGAGCAGCAATGACAGCGTGACCGCGAACGCGAGCGCGAGGGTGCGGCCGTCCGCGTCGAGGCCGAGGCTGGCGAGCAGCGCGCGCTGCCGCTCGGGCGTGTACGACAACACCCACTGGTTCCAGCGGTTCTGCAGCGCTTCCCAGTTGAAACGCAGCGAACGCAGCCAGCCCAGCGCGCCTTCGCCGGCGGCGAGCGGCGCAAACCCTGTCTGGCGCTGCAGTTCGGGCAGTCCGCGCGCGATGCGCACGGGCGCCACGACCGCAGTGGGATCGATGCGTATCCAGCCGCGCTCGCGCAGCCACACCTCGCTCCACGCGTGCGCGTCCGACTGCCGCACGGTCATGAAGCCGTCGACCGGATTGATCTCGCCGCCCTGGTAGCCGGTGACCACGCGCGCCGGAATGTCGAGCGCGCGCATCAGCACGACGAAGGCGGATGCATAGTGCTCGCAGTAGCCCTGCCGCGTATCGAACAGGAACTCGTCGACCGAATGGCGGCCGAGCAGTGGCGGGCTGAGCGTGTACTGGTAGCCGCCGGTGCGGAAGTGCTCGAGCACGGCGTTGACCAGCGCCATCGGCTCCGCGCCGCTCGCGCCACCGGTGGGCGGGACCGTATCGGCCAGCCTGCGGCGCAGCTGCGCGGCGAACTGCGATGTGCGCGGGTTGTACCCGGGCGGTAGCTGCAGCCAGTCGCGCAAGGATGCCTCGGTTTCGTTCAGCCCGAGAGCGAACGCCGTATACGAGCGCACCGGGTAGCGGACGCGTTCAAGGATCGGCCGCGCCGCCACCAGCTGCGCTTCCGGCGTGAGCTGCGGCGCGAGTTCCGTCGCGCTGGGCGCCGCACCGGGCACCTCCAGGGCAAACAGCCAGTCGCGCTGATGCGGTTCGAGCGTGACCGCATAGTCGATCGCGGAGGCGGCATCGGCGCGGATCGCCAGCCGCGGCGGCTCGGCCGTGCGCTGCGCGAGCGGCGTCCACGTGCGGCCGTTGAAGTGACCGAACACGGGACCGCGCCAGTACAGCCGTTCGTTGGTCGGCGGCTGCGCTTCGAAGCGCGCGCGAAAGGCGATCGCGTTGGACTCGAGCAACCGACTGATCGAGCCCGGCGACATCGCGTTGGATAGCCCCGTGCCCGAGGTCGTCGCATCGCCCGGCAGTCCCCACAACGGACCGGAGACGCGCGGGAACAACACGAACAGCGCGACCGTGAGCGGGATCGCTTTTAGCACGATCGCGCCAACCAGCCGTGCCTTGCGCGACGCCGGCAGGTCGGTCTCGACGAGGTTTACGCTCGTGAGCACGAAGAACAGCAGCGCGACCGCGATGATGGTCAGCGCGGCGATCGGCAGGCTCTGGCTGAACAGGAACTGCGTCAGCAGGATGAAGAACGCCAGGAAGATGACGACGAAGACGTCGCGCCGCGCGCGCAGCTCGAGCAGCTTCAGCGCCATCAGCAGCAGCAGGAAGGTGACGCCAGCGTCGCGTCCGACCAACGTGCCGTGCTCGAGCCACACGGCGGCGGCCGCGGCGGCCAGCAGCGGCAGCATCGCAAAGCGCCCCGGCGCCGGACGCTGCGTCACCGTCAGCCAAACGCGCCAGAGCCACAACAGCGCGAGGATCGCGGTGGCCCACCACGCGAGATGATCGAAGTGGGGCGCAACGACGAGCGCCACCGCGGCCAGCAGCACGAGCAGGTCGCGCCGCTCGCGCGCTGCGCTCGACACCTGCGGCTGCACCAGCGCGGCGGCGAGCTGGCGTGCGCGCACGCGGGCGTCGCGCAGCGACGGGCGGGGCGAGCGGGACGCGGCGGCCATGCCGTCAGCCTCTGAACAGCGCGAGTGCGGTCAGGCAGCGCTCCCGCTGGTCGGCGCCGCTGCCCAGCGCAATGGCGATGCCCGGCAGCCGCAGCGCGTAACGCAACTGCGCGGCGTCGGCGTCGAGCACCCAGCGCGCCAGCCGCGCGAGCTTGCGTTCGACGTCCAGATTCGGCGGCAGCGCGTCGAAGTCGAGTGTCAGTTCGCCGCCGGCGGCCGCCTCGAACAGCTTGACCGACAGTTCGTCCGATCGCGCCGCGAGCTTCCACGCGATCATCCGCTGCGAATCGCCTGCCTGATACGGGCGCACGCCGGCGAAGTCCTCGCCGCTCGCGGCCACGCCCGCGCCGTACAACGATCCGCCGTGCACGAGCGGCAGCGGCGGCGCGTCTTCCTCGGGTTTCGGATAGACGATCGCGGACAGCGGCGGCGTGAAGTACGCCCATGCCTGCCACAGTCCGAACGGAAAGCGCGTTTCGATGCGCACTCGCGGGCAGGCGCGGCGGCCGCGCCGGCGCGTCAGCAGTGACAGGCTGACCGGCTGGTCGCCTTTGGCCGGCACGTCGACCCAGCTGCCGGGCATCGGTCGCTCGCGCCGGAACAGACCTCCCGCCTTGCGCCGTTTCGGCAACACGAAGCTGAAATTCAGCGCGTGGCGCGCTTCGGGCGTCGGGTTGGTCACCAGCAGCTCGAAGGTCGCGACGTCGCCAGCAAACACCGGCTCGGCCCGATGGCCGCGCAACAGCACGCGCGCGAGGTTGCGGTGGGTGTGGTACATGCCGACCACCGCGATGCTCGTGACGAGAAAGGTGAGCAGGAAGCCGAGCTGCAGCCCGTAGTTGATCGAGCCGATCAGCAGCACGACCATCGCCGCACCGAAGATCAGCCCCGCGCGCGTCGGCAGGATGTACACGCGCTTGCGGTCGAGCAGCACGTCGCCGTGTTCGACCGCGGGGCGCCGCGCGATCCAGTCGGCGATACGGATGGCCAGCGGGTGCGTGGTGATGCTCATCGTCATACGGGCCGCGAAGCGCGCATCCCATTCAGCCCGAAGCGACGCCGCACCCGGCGGGCCGCGCGGCGATGGGCTGCGCGCACCCGGGTCGGGGCCGGCGCAGCGCACGGCGCACGAAACGTCATCGGCGCTGCGGGCCGCGCCGTCACGGCACCGACACCGCCTGGATCAGCTGCGACACCAGCTCGCGTCCGTGCAGGGCGCGGCCGCCTTCGCGCTGCACGGCGTGCAGCCGGTGGCCGGCGACGGCGGGCAGCACGTTCTGGATGTCTTCCGGGATCACGTGATCGCGGCCGTCGAGCCAGGCCCAGGCGCGTGCGGCGGCGAGCAGCGACAGGCCTGCGCGCGGGCTCAAGCCTTCGGCGTACTTGCCGGAGGCGCGCGTGTGCGCGAGCAGCGCCTGCACGTAGTCGAGCAGCGCGTTCGAGCAGAACACCCGCTTGACCTCGGCCTGCGCCGCCAGCAGATCGGCGGGGCGCCCGACCGGCGGCAGGTGCTTGAGCATGTCGCGGCGCGGTTCGCCGGCAAGCAGCGCGCGCTCCGAGGCGCGATCCGGGTAACCCAGGCTGATGCACATCAGGAAGCGGTCGAGCTGCGATTCGGGCAGCGGAAAGGTGCCGACCTGGTGCAGCGGGTTTTGCGTGGCGATCACGAAAAACGGCTGCGGCAGCGGACGCGACAGGCCGTCGACCGACACCTGGCTTTCTTCCATCGCCTCCAGCAGCGCGCTCTGCGTCTTGGGACTGGCGCGGTTGATCTCGTCGGCGAGCAGCACTTCGGTGAAGATCGGCCCGGGATGAAAGACGAACTGCCCGTTGGCGCGGTCGTAGACCGAGACGCCGATCACGTCCGAGGGCAGCAGGTCGCTGGTGAACTGGATGCGGCGGAACGGCAGCCCGAGCGAGATCGCGATCGCGTGCGCCAGCGTGGTCTTGCCTACGCCCGGGGCGTCCTCGATCAGCAGGTGGCCGCCGGCCAGCAGGCAGGTGAGGCTCTGCCGGATCTGCAGGTCCTTGCCGACGATCACGCCGGCGATCTGCGCGGCGCAGGAGCGGAGCTTGTCAAGCATTACACTGGCTCGAAAGGACGTTGCAGGGAGACCGCGTGCACACCGGCTTCATCACGCACACCGCGTGCGCGGCGCATGAAATGGGTTCGTGGCACCCGGAGAGCCCGGAACGGCTGGCCGCGATCCACGACCATCTGATCGCGATCGGACTGGCGCCGCACCTGGTCCACATCGACGCGCCGGCGGCCGCTCTCGCCGCCATCGAGCGCGCGCACGATCGCCGCTACATCGAACGACTGCGGGCCAGAATACCAAAGCACGGCTACGCGCCCGTCGATCCGGACACGTCGATGAACCCGGCCACCTGGGACGCGGCGCTGCATGCGGCCGGCGCGGTGATCGAAGCGACCGACCAGGTGCTCGGCAGCGAACTGGAAAACGCCTTCTGCGCGGTGCGCCCGCCGGGGCATCATGCGCTGCGCGCGCAGGCGATGGGTTTCTGTTTCTTCAACAACGTCGCGATCGGCGCGCTGCATGCGCTCGAAGCGCACGGGCTGGCGCGGGTCGCGGTGATCGATTTCGACGTGCATCACGGCAACGGCACCGAAGAGATCCTGGCCAACGACGAACGCGTGCTGATGGCCAGCTTTTTCCAGCACCCCTTCTATCCGTACACCGGCACCGAGCATCCGGCGAAAAACATGGTGAACGTGCCGCTGCCCGCGGGCACGAAGGGCGACGTCGTGCGGCAGGTGGTCGACGAGGTCTGGCTGCCGCGGCTCGAACAGTTCAAGCCGCAGATGATCTTCATCTCGGCGGGCTTCGACGCGCACCGCGAGGACGACCTCGGACAGATGGGACTGGTCGAGGCCGACTACGCGTACATCACCCAGCGGCTGATTGAGGTCGCGGCGCGGCATAGCGCCAATCGCATCGTCAGCACACTCGAAGGCGGCTACAACCTGAGTGCGCTGGCGCGCAGCGTGGCCGCGCACGTCAAAACACTGGCGCAGATCTAGGATCCGGGGTCGAGGACATGCGATTCGGTTGACCTTGGACTGCGTTGGACTACGCTTCTTGGTGAATCCTCAACCCTGAATTTTCGATCTGCGCTCGATCCTCGCATGCCCAGCCCCAGCTTCGATCAAGGCCTCGATCGGAACGACGCGAACTACGCGCCGCTGTCGCCACTGACCTTCGTCGAACGCAGCGGCACGGTGCATCCGCAACTGACCGCTGTCGTGCACGGCAGCGGGGACCGGGCGATCCGCCGCTCGTGGGGCGAGACCTACGCGCGCAGCCGGCGGCTCGCGCACGCGCTGGCGCAGCGCGGGCTCGGCCGCGGCGACACGGTCGCGGTGATGCTGGCCAACACGCCCGAGATGGTCGAGGCGCACTACGGCGTGCCGATGGCCGGTTGCGTGCTCAATGCGATCAACACGCGGCTGGACGCGGCCGCCGTCGCCTTCATGCTCGAGCACGGCGAGGCCAGCCTGTTCCTCGTCGACCGCGAGTTTTCGGCGATCGCGGCCGCTGCCGTCGCGCAGCTCAAGCGCAGTCTCGAGGTCATCGACGTCGACGATCCCGTCTACGACGGCCCGGGCGAGCGCCTCGGCACGCTCGACTACGAGCGCTTCATCGCCGAGGGTTCGCCCGACTTCGACTGGCGGCGTCCCGCCGACGAGTGGGACGCGATCGCACTGAACTACACGTCGGGCACGACCGGCAATCCCAAAGGCGTCGTCTATCACCACCGCGGCGCGTACCTGAATGCGGTGTCGAACGTCCTGGTCTGGGCGATGCCGCATCACCCGGTCTATCTGTGGACGCTGCCGATGTTCCATTGCAACGGCTGGTGCTTCCCGTGGACGGTCGCCGCGATGGCCGGCACGCACGTGTGCCTGCGCCGGGTCGAAGCCCGCGCGATCTTCGATGCGATGCGCGAGCACAGGGTCACGCACTACTGCGGCGCGCCGATCGTGCATTCGATGCTGGTCAACGCACCCGACGAGCTGCGGCGGGGGATCACGCACAGGGTCCATGCGATGGTGGCGGCCGCCGCGCCGCCCGCGGCGATGATCGAGGGCATGGACCGGCTCGGCTTCGACTTGACGCACGTCTACGGACTCACGGAGGTGTACGGCCCGGCGACCGTGTGCGCGAAGCAGCCCGAATGGGCGCAGCTGCCGGTCGGCGAGCGCGCGGTGAAAAACGGCCGGCAGGGTGTGCGTTACCCGATGGAAGAAGCGGTCGCCGTGCTCGATCCGCAGACGATGCAACCGGTGCCTGCCGATGGCGAAACCATCGGCGAGGTGATGTTCCGCGGCAACATCACGATGAAGGGCTACCTGAAGAACCCGCAGGCAACGCGCGAAGCCTTCGCCGGCGGCTGGTTCCGCTCGGGCGATCTGGCGGTGCTGCAGCCGGACGGCTATCTGCGCATCAAGGACCGCAGCAAGGACATCATCATTTCGGGCGGCGAGAACATCTCCTCGATCGAGGTCGAGGACGTGCTGTACCGGCACCCCGCCGTGATGACCGCCGCGGTCGTGGCACAACCGGATCCGAAGTGGGGCGAGGTGCCGTGCGCCTTCGTCGAGCTGCGCGAAGGCGCGAGCGTCACGGCGGAGGAACTGCGCGCGTTTTGCCGCCAACATCTGGCCGGCTTCAAGACGCCGAAGAACTTCGTCTTCGGCCCGCTGCCGAAGACGAGCACCGGCAAGATCCAGAAGTTCATCCTGCGCCAGCAGGCCAAATCCGCTGCGGCGATCGATGTCTAGGAGATCCGCATGAACGCACCGAACACCCCGACCCAGCTCGAACCCCTCGTGCTCGAACGGCGCGCGGGCGGCGTCGTGTACCTGACGCTGAACCGTCCGGCGCAGTTCAACTCGCTGTCGGAGGAGATGCTCGCGGCGCTGCAGTCCACCCTCGATGCGATCGCGGCCGATGCGACCGCGCGCGTCGTCGTGATCGGCGGCGCCGGCAAGGCGTTCTGCGCCGGGCACGATCTGAAGCAGATGAAGGCCAGTCCGCGGCTCGACTACTACCAGAAGCTCTTCGCCGACTGCGCCAGGATGATGCTGCGCATCCAGACGATGCCGCAGCCGGTGATCGCGCGTGTGCACGGCATCGCCACGGCGGCCGGCTGCCAGCTCGTCGCGATGTGCGATCTGGCGGTGGCGGCGGACGTGGCGAAGTTCGCCGTGTCCGGCATCAACGTGGGGCTGTTCTGCTCGACGCCTTCGGTGGCGCTGTCGCGCAACGTCGGTCGCAAGCAGGCGTTCGAGATGCTGGTCACCGGGGATTTCATCGACGCGGCCACCGCGCGCGAGCGCGGGCTGGTCAACCGCGTCGTCGCGCTCGACCAGCTCGACGCGGAAGTCGCGAAGCTCGCCGCGTCGATCGTCGCCAAGCCGGCGGTCGCGATCGCGATGGGCAAGGGAATGTTCTACAAGCAGCTCGAAATGGGCATCGAGGCTGCGTATCAGCTTGCCGGCCAGACGATGGCCTGCAACATGGTCGAGGAGTGCGCGCAGGAAGGCGTGGACGCCTTCATGAACAAGCGGCCGCCGGCCTGGGCGCCGAAGGCCTAGGGTTTGTTGACAGATCCCTCAGGCCCGCACGATCCCCGCAGCCGCCGGCAGGTGGCGCGGTCTCGGACTGGCTCGGTACAAGCGCCGCGAATGCGGTGCGCTTGGACGCAGGACAGCGGGAT
>JBBIJJ010000089.1:0-13592 GCA_037446035.1 Burkholderiales bacterium | reverse complement strand
GGGGGACCATCCTCCAAGGCTAAATACTCGTGATCGACCGATAGTGAACCAGTACCGTGAGGGAAAGGCGAAAAGAACCCCGGGAGGGGAGTGAAATAGATCCTGAAACCGCATGCATACAAACAGTAGGAGCCCGCAAGGGTGACTGCGTACCTTTTGCATAATGGGTCAGCGACTTACATTCCGTGGCGAGCTTAACCGAGTAGGGAAGGCGTAGCGAAAGCGAGTCCGAACAGGGCGTCCAGTCGCGGGGTGTAGACCCGAAACCAGATGATCTATCCATGGCCAGGCTGAAGGTGGGGTAACACTCACTGGAGGGCCGAACCGACTACTGTTGCAAAAGTAGCGGATGAGCTGTGGATAGGGGTGAAAGGCCAAACAAATCTGGAAATAGCTGGTTCTCCCCGAAAACTATTGAGGTAGTGCCTCGCGTATCGCTCCGGGGGGTAGAGCACTGTTATGGCTAGGGGGACATGGCGTCTTACCAAACCATGGCAAACTCCGAATACCTGGAAGCGTCAGCGCGGGAGACAGTGCACCGGGTGCTAACGTCCGGACACGAAAGGGAAACAACCCAGACCGCCAGCTAAGGTCCCAAATATCGGCTAAGTGGGAAACGAAGTGGGAAGGCTAAGACAGTCAGGAAGTTGGCTTAGAAGCAGCCATCCTTTAAAGAAAGCGTAATAGCTCACTGATCGAGTCTTCCTGCGCGGAAGATGTAACGGGGCTAAGCCGGTAACCGAAGCTGCGGATGTGCGCGCAAGCGCACGTGGTAGGGGAGCGTTCTGTACGCCTGCGAAGGCGGCTCGAGAGGGTCGCTGGAGGTATCAGAAGTGCGAATGCTGACATGAGTAGCGTTAAAGCGGGTGAAAAGCCCGCTCGCCGTAAGCCCAAGGTTTCCTGCTCTACGTTCATCGGAGCAGGGTGAGTCGGCCCCTAAGGCGAGGCCGAAAGGCGTAGTCGATGGGAAGCAGGTCAATATTCCTGCACCGCCGCCTAGTGCGATGGGGGGACGGAGCGCTGAAGATCATCCGGGTGTTGGATGTCCCGGTTTCTGATCGTAGGTGGCCGGTAGGCAAATCCGCCGGCGTATCACCGAGGTGAAGGATCGAGTGGCGTAAGCCGCGAAGTGATTGGATGTGCTTCCAGGAAAAGCCTCTAAGCTCCAGCTAGGCGGGACCGTACCGCAAACCGACACTGGTGGGCGAGCTGAATATGCTCAGGCGCTTGAGAGAACTCGGGAGAAGGAACTCGGCAAATTGACACCGTAACTTCGGAAGAAGGTGTGCCCTAGTAGCGTGAAGGGAGAGACGCCCTGAGCGCGAATGGGTCGCAGAGAATCGGTGGCTGCGACTGTTTATTAAAAACACAGCACTCTGCAAAGACGAAAGTCGACGTATAGGGTGTGACGCCTGCCCGGTGCTGGAAGGTTAAGTGATGGGGTGCAAGCCCTTGATCGAAGCCCCAGTAAACGGCGGCCGTAACTATAACGGTCCTAAGGTTAAAGACTGCTAGCCTTAGTAAAACCGAACCATATGCGGGAACCTCCTCAAAAACCGCTCGATACTCGCTCGCTAAGATCCGCAGCTTGTGGCGCCCCGGATGACTCCGGCCGGTGCCGCGCGGTCGGGCAGTAAAAACTCGACGGTCACGGGGACGATCCGCAGGAAAGGCCGGTACTGCCTGAAGGGGCGGCACCGGAATCCTCAGAGACTTGATGTTCGGGAGTTCTGCCCCTTGCAACTCGATGCTCAATGGGTCGTCGGGTTTGTCGACGGCGAAGGATGTTTTCACGTGGGGATCAATCCGCACCCTGCGATGTCCGCCGGATTCCAAGTTCTGCCGGAATTCACCGTCGTCCAGCACAAACGCGACGTCCAGGCACTGTATGCCCTGAAGGACTTCTTCGGCTGTGGCGTGGTCCGTGTCAATCACGGCGACCGCATGGCTTACCGGGTCCGAGGGCTAAGCCATCTGCTCGAGCGGATCGCTCCTTTTTTCCAGGCGCATCCGCTGAAGACGAGCAAGAACGTGGACTTCCTGAAGTTCCGCGATGTGCTGCTGTTGATGCAACGAGGGGTTCATCTGACGCCGCAAGGCGTCGAACAGATCCGGCGCATCGCGTCGGCGATGAACCGGGGGCGCTCAAGGTAAAGTCCAGCCGGCCCGGAAACGGGTTGGATCAACTGAGCGAAATTCCTTGTCGGGTAAGTTCCGACCTGCACGAATGGCGTAACGATGGCCACACTGTCTCCTCCCGAGACTCAGCGAAGTTGAAGTGTTTGTGATGATGCAATCTCCCCGCGGCAAGACGGAAAGACCCCATGAACCTTTACTGTAGCTTTGCATTGGACTGTGAACCGATCTGTGTAGGATAGGTGGGAGGCTTTGAAGCGGGGCCGCCAGGTCCCGTGGAGCCGCCGTTGAAATACCACCCTGATTTGTTTGCGGTTCTAACCTAGGCCCGTGATCCGGGTCGGGAACAGTGCATGGTAGGCAGTTTGACTGGGGCGGTCTCCTCCCAAAGGGTAACGGAGGAGTACGAAGGTACGCTAGGCACGGTCGGAAATCGTGCTGATAGTGCATAGGCATAAGCGTGCTTGACTGCGAGACCGACAAGTCGAGCAGGTGCGAAAGCAGGTCTAAGTGATCCGGTGGTTCTGTATGGAAGGGCCATCGCTCAACGGATAAAAGGTACTCTGGGGATAACAGGCTGATACCGCCCAAGAGTTCATATCGACGGCGGTGTTTGGCACCTCGATGTCGGCTCATCTCATCCTGGGGCTGTAGCCGGTCCCAAGGGTATGGCTGTTCGCCATTTAAAGAGGTACGTGAGCTGGGTTTAAAACGTCGTGAGACAGTTTGGTCCCTATCTGCCGTGGGCGCTGGAAGATTGACGGGGGCTGCTCCTAGTACGAGAGGACCGGAGTGGACGCACCTCTGGTGTACCGGTTGTCACGCCAGTGGCATTGCCGGGTAGCTATGTGCGGAAGAGATAACCGCTGAAAGCATCTAAGCGGGAAACTCGCCTGAAGATGAGTCTTCCCGGAGGCTTGACCTCCCTAAAGAGTCGTTCGAGACCAGGACGTTGATAGGCCGGGTGTGGAAGCGCTGTGAGGCGTTGAGCTAACCGGTACTAATTGCTCGTGCGGCTTGATCCTATAACCGTGCTGCCTCGTTCCAGAGGTTGAGAGCAACGCGATCGCAACCGCCGTGTCACCCGGCACGGCTGCTTCTTCCGAGTCTGATCTAGCGTTAGCCGTCGAACGACGGCGAAGCGACAGGTCGTCCCTTTTTGCCTGACGACCATAGCGAGGTGGAACCACCCCTTCCCATCCCGAACAGGACCGTGAAACGCCTCAGCGCCGATGATAGTGGGATGTATTTCCCGTGAAAGTAGGACATCGTCAGGCTTGCCATTCCGAAAGCCCCGGCGTGCGCAGCGCGTCGGGGCTTTTGTTTTTCCGGCGCTGCACCTGCCGCGTCAGCGGAAGTCGCGCGAGCTCGTCGCAAGCTGCCTGAGCAGCGCCGACCGGTTCGTCACATGCAGCGCGAGCAGGTGCGTTACGCCGTCGACGCTCTGCCAGATGCCATGCACCGCGAGCAGCGTCGACTCGACGATGGTCCTTCGCTCCCGTTCGAAAAGATCGTTCCACACGATCACGTTGACGGCGCCCGTTTCGTCCTCGATCGTCACGAACACCGTGCCCTTGGCGGTCAGCGGGCGCTGCCGATGCGTGACGATGCCGCAGGCGCGTGCCGGCCTGCCGTGCGGCCACGCGCGCAACTCGGCCGCCTTGCGCATCCCCATTTTCGCCAGCCGCGCGCGCAGCAACGCCAGCGGATGTCGGCCGAGCGTGAACCCCAGGCTTGCGTAGTCGGTGACGATGTCCTCGCTTTCGCTCGGCGCCGGCAGCGCGAGCGGCTGCTCGCTGAAGCACGCCGGCTTCAGCATCCCGGTGCGCCGCGTTTCCGTACCCAGCGTCTGCCAGTGCGCCTGATGCCGGTGTCCGGCGAGCGGGGCGAGCGCGCCGCTCGCGGCGAGCGCATCAAGCTCGGTTGCGTTGAGCGCCGCCCGTAGCGCCAGATCCTCGACGTTTGCAAACGCGCGCTCGCGGCGCGCCGCCACGATTCTTGCGGCCGCGGCCGAACCGAGCCCGCCGATGCGGTTCAGCCCGAGCCGCACCGCATGACCGCCCGTCGAAGTCGGACAGGGTTCGAGCGTCGACTCGACTTCGCTCGCCGACACGTCCACAGGGCGCACCTCGACGCCGTGCCGTCGCGCATCCTGCACGAGCTGCGCCGGCGCGTAGAAACCCAGCGGCTGGCTGTTCAGCAGCGCTGCCAGAAATGCATCCGGATGGTGACGCTTGATCCAGCACGAGGCGTAGGTCAACAGTGCGAAGCTGGCAGCGTGGCTCTCGGGGAAACCGTATTCGCCGAAGCCTTCGATCTGCTGGTAGATGCGTTCGGCGAACTCGAGCGAATAGCCGCGCGCGCTCATGCGTGAAATCAGCCGCTCGCGGAACGGCCCGAGTCCGCCCTTGCGCTTCCATGCCGCCATCGAACGGCGCAGCGCGTCGGCTTCGCCCGGCGTGAACTCGGCCGCGACGACCGCGAGCTGGATCACCTGCTCCTGGAAGATCGGCACGCCCAGCGTGCGCTCCAGCACCGCCCGGATCTCCTCCTTTTCGTATTCGATCGCTTCCGCGCCGCTGCGCCGGCGCAGATACGGATGGATCATCCCTCCCTGGATCGGACCGGGCCGCACGATCGCGACCTGGATCACCAAGTCGTAGTAGCTGCGCGGTTTGAGCCGTGGCAGCATCGACATCTGCGCGCGCGACTCGATCTGGAAGGCGCCGATCGTGTCGGCGGCGCAGATCATGTCGAAGGTCTGCCGATCCCCGTCGGGAATGTCGCTCAGCGCGAACGGCCGTCCGCTCTTCTGGCCGATGAACGCCAGCGCGCACCGGAGCGCCGACAGCATGCCGAGCGCCAGCACGTCGACCTTCAGCAGTCCGAGCGCATCGAGATCGTCCTTGTCCCACTGAATCACGCTACGCGCCTGCATCGCCGCATTTTCGATCGGCACCAGCCGCGCGAGCGAACCGCGCGCGATCACGAAGCCGCCGACATGCTGCGACAAATGCCGCGGGAATCCGCGTAACTGCCCCGACAGTTGCAGCCATTGCGCCACCTGCGGCGAGTCCGGATCGAAGCCCGCCTCGCGCATCCGCCGCGCACTGTCGCTGCCGCCGTCGAACCAGTGATGGCTTTTCGCGATCCGGTCGATCCGCTGCGGGTCAAAGCCGAGCGCACGGCCCACATCGCGCAGCGCGCTGCGCGAGCGGTAGCAGATCACGGTCGCGGCGAGCGCGGTACGCTGTCGCCCGTACTTCGCGTAGATGTACTGGATGACCTCTTCGCGCCGCTGATGTTCGAAATCGACGTCGATGTCGGGCGGCTCATTGCGTTCGCGGCTGACGAAGCGCTCGAACAGCAGGCTGCACCGCTCGGGGTTGACCTCGGTGATGCCCAGGCAGTAGCAGACGGCCGAATTGGCCGCCGAGCCCCGCCCCTGGCACAGAATGCCGCGCTCGCGCGCGAAGCGCACGATGTCTTCCACCGTCAGGAAATACGCCTCGTAGCGCAGCTCGGCGATCAGCGCGAGCTCCTTTTCGATCAACGCGCGCACGCTGTCCGGCACGCCGCTCGGAAAACGCCGGCGCGCGCCGGCCTCGGTCAGCGCACGCAGATGGCTCGTCGGTGTCTGTCCCGGCGGAACCGTCTCCTCCGGGTACTCGTAGCGCAGTGCGTCCAGAGAGAACCTGCAGCGACCGGCGATCGCGACCGTTTCGGCCAGCCATTCGGCGGGGTAAAGCTGCGCCAGCCGCACGCGCGGTCGCAGGTACTGCTCGGCGTTGGACGCCAGCGCAAAGCCGCACTCGGCGAGCGGACAGCCGAGCCGGATGGCCGTCAGCGCATCCTGCAGCGGCTTGCGCGAGCGCACGTGCATGTGTACGTCGCCGGCCGCCACCACCGGCAGACCGGTCAGATGAGCGACCCGTTCGATGCATTCGATCCGCACGCCGTCGGTGGCGCGCAGTAAATTGGCCGCTGCGATCCAAGCGCGGCCGGCGAACCAGGTCGCCAGCCACAGCGCCTGCGCGAACAGGCGCTCGAAAGAAATTTCGCGCTCGGGCACGAGCAGCGCCAGGCAGCCGGGCAGCCCGGCGAGCTGCGCGTGGCCGGGCGCCTTGCCTTCGAGGTCCGCCGGCTGCGCGCGGTACACACCCTTGTCGGCGCGCATGCGTGCCAGCGTGATGAACTCGGAAAGATTGCCGTACGACTCGCGATCGGTCGCCAGCAGAACGAGCTTCGCATACGGTGCACCCGCGGCAGTGGTGAGCTGCACCTCGGTGCCCACGATCAGATGCAGTCCGCGCTCCTTGGCCGCGACATGCGCGCGCACGACGCCGGCGAGCGAGCACTCGTCGGTGATCGCCAGCGCCGCGTAACCGAGCGCGGCGGCGCGCTCGACCAGTTCCTCCGGATGCGAGGCGCCGCGCAGGAAGCTGAAGTTCGATACGCAGTGCAACTCGGCGTAGTCGGGCAGCGGTGGCATGCGGCTCACGCGAACCTCCCGTGCAGGTACCAGCGCTGCCGCAGATTCGGATCCGGCGCGCGCGGCCGGAAGATCCAGGCGAGCGCACCGCCCGCGTCGCGCGCGACGAAATAATCGCGCTCGACCCAGCGCCCGTCCCACCAGCCGCTTTCGATCCGCTCGGGT
Organism: Burkholderiales bacterium; assembly: GCA_037446035.1. Classification (GTDB taxonomy): domain Bacteria; phylum Pseudomonadota; class Gammaproteobacteria; order Burkholderiales; family Burkholderiaceae_F; genus DSNY01. Next base: position 6,799 of record JBBIJJ010000089.1, on the reverse strand, counting down.
CCGGCCACCAGTGCGAGCGGCGTTCCTGCGCACAACGGCACCGCGTCGCGCTCGGCCAGTGCGACCGGCGCCGGCAGCAGCCACAACGGGCGCGGCGGCCCGGCAAGCGCCGGCCGCGTACGCGCGCGCGGTGCATCGACCGCGTCGGCGCGGCAGGCAAGCTCGGGTCGGTGATCGGCGTGCGTTCGCAGCCGCACGACCTGTTCGCGCCCGAGCCGCGCCTGCAGGCGCTCGATCAGTTGCGCGAGGTCTTCCTGCCCGGTTCCGCCGGCGGGAAACAACTCACCTGCGAACGGCGCGGTCGCGACGACGTCGTCGCAGCGAAGCCGCAACTCGTACACGGGTGCGGCGAGGTGCAGCGCGCCGAGCACCTCGCGCAGCACGGCGGTGAAGCGCGCCTCGTCGTTGCTCGCGCTCGCGAGTGCGAGCGGCAGCGCGGTCGGCGCACGGCCTTCGTGAATCAGATCGAGGACGAGCGCGCGCGCGGCCGCGCAACGTCCCGCCAGCCAGCCGCTCATCTGCACGATCAGCCGGCGCGCCGCGAACAGCAATGCCTCCGCGTCGTCGACGCGGGCGGCCAGTTCGAGCCTGGCCTCGAAGCGCGCGGGCGCGACGAACCAGGCGCGCGGGTCGGCCTTCTTTCCGAGCGCGCGATCCAGTTCGTCGAGCAGCGCCTCCGAAAACCGCCGTGCCACCGCCGCGCGCGGCAGCGGCAGCAGACCGCCGATATGAGCGATGCCCACCCTGCGCAGCGCTTGCCGCTGCGCAGCGCCGGCGCCCAGCAGCCAGACCGGCAGCGGCGACAGCACCTGCGGCAGTTCGGCGATGTTGCGCGCCTCGAGGCCGTCGCCTGCGCGCGCCAGGATCCAGGCTGCGTGCGGCACCGGTGCGACCGCCACGCGCGCGGCGTGTCTCTGTTCGACGAGACCCTTGCGCAGCGCAGCCAGCACGCGCGCGCGACCGCCGAACAGCCGCAGGCTGCCAGCCACTTCGAGCAGCACGCCGGCCGGCGCTTCGTCGGCCAGCGGATCCCTGGATCCGGTCCTGGGCGAAACCAGTGCGACGTTGGGCGTGAAGCGCAGCGCCCAGCGCGCGACCGCTTCGAGGGCCGACTGCTCCGTGGCCGGATCGCGCGCACGTAGCGCAAGCCGCGGGCACAGCGCAACCGCGGTCGTGCGCCGCATGCCGGCCGTTACGCCGGCGGCTGCCGCGGCGCGATTGACGTGCAGGACGCGTTGTGCGTCGCCGATCGCGAACGGCTCCCGGATCGAGTCCGGGGTGACGGTGCAGGCCTCCAGCGGCAATGCGGGCAGGCAGATGGCGATCCACAGCATCGCGGTGCCGGCACATTGCCGTTCTCATGCCTCGTCAACGCGAGTGCCGCGCAGCGACTCTTGAACTCCTTCCGTCCCGCTGGGCATGCGGCGGTGAGCTCGGCGGACATGGCTTTCGTGCCTGGGCGTGTGCGCGCACGCATGCCCGCTGGCCGCGTGCGTCGGCGTGCGCGTCGGCACGGATGCGCGCGCGGGCACGACCGGCGGCAGCGCCAGTGCCAGCGGTGCGGCGAGCGGCGGCCCGCGCCGTTTGAGGATGTCGACCTGCAACCGCTCCTCGTCGCCGCTGATCGGTGCGAGCAGCAAGCGCAGCGGTGCGGGCGAAGCCGCGTTGCGCGCCGCCTGCGGGCGCACGATGAACGCCAGGCTGCGCGCACTCTGCGCGGCCAACTGCAGTCGCCGCAACCGATCGGACGCAACGAGCGCGCCGTCGTCTTCCGGCAGCCAAGCGATGAGCGCGCCGACGGCCGCGCTCTTGAGCGCCTGTTCGATCGCCCATAGCCGGTCGGCGCGCTGCGCGGCGTGCACCACCAGCAGGCGATCGAGCGCCAGCCCGTGCTGTTGCAAGGCCGGCGCGTAGGGGATGAAAGGCGGCGCGACCCAAAGCACTTCGCGGCCGTCCTGCGCGAGCCGCGCCAGCGCCGGCAACAGAAGCCGCAACTCGCCGATGCCGTGACGCTCGATCAGAAGCTCCGTCAGGCTGCCGAGCGGCCAGCCGCCGCCGGGTAGTTCGGCGTCGAGGGCAGCGAACTGCGATGGCACGCCGCGCGCTGCATGCCGCCCGAGCTGATGCGCGCGCCAGACTGCGGCATCAAGCGACGGGGAAACGACGGCGAGCGCGGACATGGAGGACGGCACCTATACTGTTGATATTTACAGTATCACAATCCCGGCCGGACACAAGCCGTCGGCATCGGGCGTCCGCGCCGTGCCCGCATAATCGCCGCCCAGACGCACTCGCCGCGCGGAGCCGACCATGGAGCGCTTCACGATTTCAATCGACGACAACCTGGCCACCGAATTCGACCAACTGATCGCCGAGCGCGGCTACGACAACCGCTCGGAGGCCGTGCGCGACATCCTGCGTGCGTATCTGGACCGCCGGCGCGAGGAGCGCGATGCCGACGCGCATTGCGTGGCCAATCTCTCGTACGTCTACAACCACCACGAGCGCGAACTGGCCGAGCGCCTCACCACGCTGCAGCACGCGCATCACGATCTGACGGTTTCGACGATGCACGCGCATCTGGATCACGACCACTGCATCGAAAGCGTGATCCTCAAGGGGCCCGCGCGCGTGGTGCGGCGTTTCGCCGATGCGATCTCGGCCGAACGCGGCGTGCGTCACGGCCAGTTGAACCTGATCACGGTCGAACTGCACGGGGCGCAGGGGCACACCCACGTTCATCTGAAACCGAATCATTGATGCCGCGGGCATGAGGCCGCGCGCAACGACCCGCCGGTCGCGCCGCCTTGCAGCGCTGGCGTTTGCGGCGGCCGTGCTCGCCGCGAGCGCCGTCGCCGGCCTCGTGTGGTACCGGCAGGCGAGCCTGCCCGCGCATGAAGGCGAGCGCGGCGTGCCGGGGCTTGCCGCACCGGTGTCGATCGTCCGCAACGCGCAGGCCGTCCCGTTCATCCGCGCGCAGAGCGAAGCCGACGCGCTGTTCGCACTCGGCTACGCGCATGCGCAGGACCGGCTGTGGCAGATCGACTTCAACCGCCGTGTCGCGCAGGGGCGACTCGCCGAGATCCTCGGCCCCGACGCAGTCGACACCGACCGCTTTGTGCGCACGCTCGGCGTGTATCGGGCCGCGCAATCGATCGCGGCGAACCTCGACGCGGAAACGCGCGCGCTGCTCGACGCCTATGCCGCCGGTGTCAATGCATTTCTGGCGACACGGACGCAGCCGCTGCCGCCGGAATTCCTGCTGCTGCGCGCGCCGGCGCCGGAGCCATGGAGCGCGGCCGATTCGGTCGCCTGGTCGCTGATGATGGCGTGGGATCTTTCGCGCAGCTACCTGAACGAGCTGGCACGGCTGCGGCTCGCTGCAAGACTGACGCGCGCGCAGATCGACGAGTTCCGTCCGCCGTATCCGGGCGATGCGCCGCCGCCGGTGACCGACTACGTCGAGCTGTACCGCGTGCTCGGGCTGGCGCGCGGCGGCGCGGCCGCTGCGGTCGAGCAGGCAGCGCAGTTGGCCGCCGCGCATCCGGTCGCGGGCTTCGGCGACGGCGAAGGCATCGGCTCGAACGCCTGGGTTGTCGCCGGAAGCCGAACCGCGAGTGGCAAGCCGCTGCTCGCCAACGATCCGCATCTGGGGCTGACCACGCCGTCGGTGTGGTACTTCGCCCGGCTGCAGGCACCGGGGCTCGACGTCTTCGGCGCCACGCTACCCGGCGTGCCGTACGTGATCCTCGGCCGCAACGCGCGGGTGGCCTGGGGTTTCACCAACACCGGACCCGACGTCCAGGATTTGTATCTCGAGCGCGTCAATCCGGCCGACCCCGACGAGTATCAGACGCCGGGCGGCTACGAACGCTTCGACACGCGCATCGAGACGATTCGCGTGCGCGGCGCCGAGGACGTGCGGCTCGTGGTACGCGCCACGCGCCACGGGCCGGTGATTTCGGGGGCGCTCGCCGCGGTCGACCGCGCGCTGCCGCGCGGCGAGGCGCGCTACGTGCTCGCGTTGCGCTGGACGGCGCTGGAGCCGACCGACACCACGATGCGTGCGCTGCGCGCGATGAACCGCGCGCGCGACGCGCGCGAGTTCGAGCGGGCGTTGCGCGACTGGCAGCTCGTGCAGCAGAGCATCGTCTTCGCGGATGTCGACGGCCGCATCGGCATGGTCGCGCCCGGCCGTATCCCGCTGCGGCGCGCCGACAACGACCTCGCGGGGCTCGTGCCGGCGCCGGGCTGGGATGCGCGCTACGACTGGCAGGGCTGGCTCGCGTTCGAAGCGCTGCCGCGCGTGATCGACCCGGCCGACGGCGTCATCGTCACCGCCAACCACAAGATCGTGCCGCCGGGCGATCCGGCGCACCTCACGTTCGAGTGGTTCCTGCCGTATCGCGCGCAGCGCATCGGCGAGCTGATCGACGCGCAGCCGCAGCACACGCCGCAGAGCTTCCGCCGCATCCAGGCCGACGTCGTTTCGCTGGCCGCGCGCGATCTGCTTGCCGCGCTGGCCAACGTGCAGCCGCAGTCGGCCGCCGCGGCGATCGCGCTCGCACGCCTGCGTGCGTGGGACGGCGCGATGAGCGCCGACGCGCCCGAGCCGCTCCTGCTGCACGCGTGGCTGCGCAGGCTGCGGGCGCGCATCTTCGACGACGACCTGGGCCCGCTGGCGCCCGAGTTCGTCGCCGCCAGCGAACTGGTGCAGGCCACGCTGAACGTGCTGGCCGGCCGCACGCACGCGCGCGACTGGTGCGACGACGCCACGACCGCACGGCGCGAAACCTGCGATCAGCTCGCGGCCGAAGCGCTCGAGCAGGCCATCGGCGAACTGGCGCGCGACGGGCGCGATCTGCTCGCGCTGCGCTGGGGCGACTTTCACCGCGCGGTTCTCGAGCACCGCCCGCTGTCGAACGCCGGCTTCGTGCGCGACTGGTTTCAGCGCGGCGCGCCGGTGCCGGGCGACAGCTACACGATCAACGTCGGTCAACTCGCGCTGCGCGGAGACCACCCTTTTCACACGCGCCACGCGGCAAGCCTGCGCGCGGTCTACGACCTGTCGGACGCGGGCGGCGACGCCTGGATGTTCGCGACCGGGCAGCTCGGTCATCCGCTGTCCCCGCAGTACGACGCGCTGCTGCCCATGTGGCAGAAGGTCGAGCATCTGCCGTTGCACTGGACGGGGCCGCAGGAAGGTGAGGCCAACGCGCGTCTGGTGCTGAAGCCGCGTCGGCTCGGTCGAGCCGTTCGGCGGCGCCGTTCGTCGCGCGGTGCGCGTGCGAGTGCGCAGCGCCCGGCGTTCCGCGGCGGCCCGCGCCCGCCAGGTTCGGGGCGTTCACCGGCCTGGTACCGACGGTCGGCGGGTCCGCACGAGGCGGTTGATCGATAGCATCGCGCGGAACTCATATCCCCGCGCGATGCGCCGCATCCTCCCGATCCGGCCGTAGCTGCTGCTCACCGCTTGCGCGGCGAGCCGACAGCCGCCGGCATTCGCCGACGTGAAGCCGTTTTCCAGGAACTGGCCGGGCCGCACGCCGCGCGACTGGCAGGCGTTCGCGCTCACGCGGATCAAGGCGCGCACCGATTACGAGACCGCGCTCGATCCGGCGAGCGGCCGTGTGGTGCTGGCGGCGCGGGCGACACGTTAAGCGAGCGGACTGAAGCAGCGGCTCGACGTCGACCCGGCCATGCGTCCGCGCGTCGCCCGGCAGTGGCGCGTCGTGCAATTGATTCGGGACGCCGACAACACCGACCGCGACGCCGAGGATGCGCCCGTACGCCTGCTGCTGTTCTTCGACGGCGACGATGCGCGGCTGCCGGTGCGCGAGCGGATGTTGATGGAAATGGCGCAGCTCGTGTCGGGCAGCAAGATGCCGTACGCGACGCTGATGTACATCTGGGAAAACCGCCAGCCGGTCGGTACCCCGATCGACAGCGCGCACACGGGCCGCGTCAAGATGATCGTCGCCGGCAGCGGCGTCGACCGGTTCGGCCAATGCAAGCGCTTCGAGCGCAACTATGTCGATGACTTCCGGCGCGCGCCGCGAGCGCCGGCGCGTTGCTCGACCAGCGGCTACATCCGCTCGATCCGGCCTTCGCCCGCCTCGGGTGCGCCGCCGCGCGCGCCGACCATGCGGTCGTACCAGCCGCGCAGCGATGCGCGCGCCGCCTTGAAGCCCTCGACCAGCGGTCCGCGGTCGTAGAAGACGATCACCATCAGGCTGTTGCGCGGCTTGTCATCGGGGCGCATCGGCTCGACGCTGTGCCAGCTTGCGGGCGTCACCGCGAACGCGTAACCGCTGTTCGGCGCGAAGCGCATTGCGCGCGCCTCGCGAAACGAGCCGTCGGCATTGCGCGCGTGCAGCCGCGTGCCCAGATTCGCCTGGCTGTCGTCGGCGGGCAGGTAGAACTGGGTCGTGAGCGCCTTGCGCGGCGAATCCGGGTGGATCGAGATCCGGTAGCCGCCGAGGTCGCGGAACAGCGTCGCGTAGTCGCGCAGCCTGATCCGATCGATCGGGCGACCGCGCACGGCTTCGAGAATTGCCGCGAACTTCGCCTTGTACGCGGCGTCCACGGCGGGAGCCGTCAGAAGGTGTGAATCTTTCTGGCTCTCTTGAATTTCGAGTGGGTTAACGGGCATGAGGGTTGACCGCGCGGAAGTCGAGCTTGCCGGCGATCAGGAAGATGACGGTCCTGATGGTGTCGAAGCGAGTGAAGCCGCGAGCGCGGCGCTTGGCGGCCTGGAACAGGCCGTTGAGCGCCTCGAGGAAGCCGTTGGTCTGCCGAGTTT
>JBBIJJ010000088.1:0-13784 GCA_037446035.1 Burkholderiales bacterium | reverse complement strand
GGCCCGCTGGCGTCGTTGCGCGCTGCTCGGGCCTCGCCTATCTACTTGATATGTCTCGGCCCTGCGGCTGCGTGCGCCTAGCCAGCGGCCCGCTCGCGACGAAATCTTCACACCTTCTCAGCCGAGGCGGGGATACCGGTGCGGCGCCTCGCACGTCCGTCCGAGCCGGCACCGGGCTTCCTGTCGAGCGGACCGCTCGTCACGCGCGGACGCCTTCGCGGCCGTACCGCCCTCACCGACGCCTTGCATCCTTGCGGGCAGGTTTGCCGCGTTGGTCCGCGCCATTGGCGTCGTTCTTCCGATCCGCCTCGTCCCTGCGAGCCGACACCCTCGTCGTTCCGCGCCCCGGCCTCGAGCCGGGGCGCGGAATCTCGTCCGCTCGAACGGCCGGATCCCTCGCGTCGCTCGGGATGGCCCGGGCGTGTCACTTTGCGTCGACGGCGGGAAGCCCGGCCGCTCGCAATGCCGCCACCGTCGCCTCGCTCGGGATGACACGCCGCGCGCTCGGGGTGGCGAAACGCGGCGATGTCGTCGCCAGCCCCGATCATGCGCAGCAGACCGACGCACGTTCGCCCGCGGCGGCGCGAACGGCTCGCCGCGCCGCTCGGCGGCTAGGCGCGCCCGTGCGGCTCCGACGGCATGACGTTCCAATGCAGCTTCTGGCGCAGCATCGCGAAGTAGTTGTAGTCGACCGGATGCAGCAGCGTCGTGACCAGCTCGCTGCGACGCACGCGCACGACGTCGCCTGGGGCGAGCGCCGAGAACGCCTGCATGTCGAAGTGCGCCGAGGCTTCACGCACGTCCGTGATTTCGATCTCGATGACGCAGGTGTCGGGCAGCGCGATCGGGCGGTTCGACAGCGTCTGCGGCGCGACCGGCACCAGTACGAAGCCGGCCAGCGACGGGTGCAGGATCGGCCCGCTCGCCGACAGCGCGTAGGCGGTCGATCCGGTCGGCGTGGCCAGGATCAAGCCGTCGGCGCGCTGGTTGTACATCGTCACACCGTCGACGCGCACGGTGAACTCGACCATGCCGCCGGTAACGCCGCGCGCGACGACCACGTCGTTGAGCGCGACCGCGCGGTACGAAACGGCGCCGGACCGCCATACTTCGCCCTCCAGCATGCTGCGGCGGTCGGTGCTGTAGCGACCGGCCAGCATCTGCGCGAGCACCTCGCGCATCTGCTCGCGTCCGATGTCGGTGATGAAGCCGAGCCGGCCGTGGTTGATGCCGATCAGCGGGATGCCGAACGGCGCCAGCTCGCGCGCCACGCCCAGCATCGTGCCGTCGCCGCCCAGCACGATCGCCACGTCGGCCTGCGCGCCGATCTCGCCCAGCGAGTGGCCCCGGAAGCGCGCGCCGTCCGCTCCGAGGCTGGCGCAGATGGTGGCCTCGAACAGGACCCGCAGGCCGGCGGCCTCGACGGCCTGGGCGATGTCGAGCAGCACGGAGCCGATGCCCTCGGCTCGCGGTTTGCCGAACATCGCCACGTGACTGAAGGGCTGCGCCATGGGCGCGCACTGTAGCAAGAGAATCAGTAAGCTAGCGTGCACGGGCGAGCGGCAGACCGACGACGGACCGCGCCCGACCGAGGATGCAAGACGTGCTGGACGAACGCGCGCGCCTGCTGCTGAAGGCGCTGATCGAACGCTACATCGCCGAGGGGCAGCCGGTCGGCTCGCGCGCGCTGTCGAAGATCTCCGGGCTGGAGCTTTCGCCGGCGACGGTCCGCAACGTGTTGGCCGATCTGGAGGAGATGGGCTTCGTCGCCAGCCCGCACACGTCGGCCGGACGCGTGCCGACCCCGCGCGGCTACCGCTTCTTCGTCGACACGCTGCTGACGGTGCAGCCGATCGAACAGCAGCAGGCGCAGATCATCCAGGGCCAGTTGCGGGTCGCCGAGCCGCAACGCGCGATCCAGACCGCCGCGCAGTTGCTGTCGCAACTGTCGCGCTTCGCCGGCGTCGTGCTCACGCCGCGCCGCGCGTCGACCTTCCGCCAGGTCGAGTTCCTGCGGCTGTCCGACAAACGCGTGCTGATGATCATCGTCACGCCCGAAGGCGACGTGCAGAACCGCATCCTGCTGACCGAGCACGGCTACACGCAGGCGCAGCTGCTCGAGGCCGCGCACCTGCTGAACGAGCACTTCGCCGGACTGAGCTTCGACGAGGCGCGCCGCCGGCTGCACGGCGAACTGCAGGCGCTGCGCAGCGAGATCGCGCAGCTGATGGAGGCGGCGGTGCAGGCCGGCAGCGAGGCGGTCGAGGACCAGGACCCGGTCGTCATCTCGGGCGAGCGCAATCTGCTGGGGGTCAGCGATCTGGCCGCCGACCTCGGCAAGCTGCGCGCGGCGTTCGACCTGTTCGAGCACAAGACGCGGCTGCTGCAACTTCTCGACATCACGAGCCGCGCTCATGGCGTGCAGATCTTCATCGGCGGCGAGTCGCAGACCGTCCCGCTCGACGACATGAGTCTGGTGGTCGCGCCGTACGAGGTCGACGGCGAGGTGGTCGGTACCCTGGGCGTGATCGGGCCGACGCGGATGGCCTACGAGCGTGTCATTCCGATCGTCGACATCACCGCCAGGGTGCTGTCGCACGCGCTGTCGCGCGACTGAGGCCCGGCGGCTTTCAGTTCCGCAGTTCGATCCGGCGCGCGGTGAAGACACCGCCGGCGCCGAAAAAGCCTGTTATGGCGACGTCGCGCCCGGCGAGCGTCTGCGGTGCCAGCGGCGCGACGAACAACGTCGTGTCGGTCCAGGCGACCGCGATCGTCGTGCCCGTGACCGGCGTCAGCGTGAAGCTGCGGGCCGCCACATCGACGTCGTCGGCGCGTCCCCTGCGTTCGACCACAGCGCCCGTTCCGGGCTCGGGACGGCAGCTCACGCGCGAAGCGACGACGCGGCCGCCCTGCAGCCCGCCTTCGATCTCGACGTACAGATCGTTCGCCAGTCCGGCCGTCGGACAGGCCGTCAGGCGCGCGGCCGCGGCGTCGACAGGCACGCCGCGTACGCGGAAGTCGGCCGCGCTGACGAAGTCGGTGATCGTTCCCTTCAACTCAATCTCGATATCGCCGGCGCCGGGGCGGCGGATCTTGACCCTCGCCGCGAGCAGCACGTCGTCGCGGCCGAAGCGGCCTTTGACCACGACGTACTTGCCGTCGGCGAGCGTCTGCGACGCCGGTTCGACCGTCGCGGCGCGTGCGTCCACGGCGATGTCGCCAATCTCGAAGCGGGCGTTGGCCGCGTCGTAGCGGCTCACCGCGCCGGCGATCTGCACCTCGCGGTCGAGGCTCGCACGCTCGCGGATGCGGATGAAGCGCGCGTCCAGCGTCGGACCGGCGCCAAGCGGCGCGTTGCTCCAGACGACGACCGACTGGCCGTTGGCGAGGCTCCGGTTGGCGGGGACGATCAGCGCCGCGCCGACATCGACGGTCAGATCGCCAAGGCGGAAGCGGCGCGTCGCCGGATCGTAATCCTGCACTCGGCCCGCGACGCGAATCAGGCTGGCCGGCAGCGCCGCGCGCTTCTCGATGCGCGATGCAAGCACGATGTTGCGCCCGGCTGCGGCATCGAAGCGCGGCGTGCCGTGGACTTCGACGACGTCGGCGTCCGCCAGATCGGACAGGCCGGTTGTGCCCTCGAACAGCGTGACCGGGCCTGCCAGCGGGTCGACGTTGATCCGAACCTTCTGTCCGGCGACGGTCAATTGGTCAGCGGCCGGCTCGACCGCGGCGATCGGGCCGATCACCGCCGCTTCGATGCGGACGCGCTGGGCGACGCCGGACTGCGCGTAGTCGATCTCGACGCGCTGGCCGAGTTTCAGGTCGGCGAGTTCCGCCGCGACGCGCGGGTCTGTTTCCGCTTCGACGCGCGCGCTGCGGTCGTCCCACGGCACGCCGTCGACGACCACGCTGCCGAACCCGGTGGTCGTGCCGACCACGATGCCCGTGCCGCCCTCGCCCACGCCGCCGCTGGCGAGCTGCTGATCGCCGCCGCACGCGGCGAGCCCGAGGGCCGCCGCCAGCAGGGCCGGGCGGATTCGGAAGTACGGTTTCATCGTGGGTCCTGCCGCTGGTCGCTCAGCCGTTGTCCTCGGCGGACGGAGGAACCGGCTCCGAATAGAAGTAGATGCCGAAGCGCATGCGCCGGTTGGCCCGTTCGGCGGGCTCGGCCCCATCGGCTTCGACGCGCCGTGACGCCGCTTCGTACATGCGCCTGGCCGCGTCGCTCCAGATCTCGTGCGCCAGCCGGTCGAGCGCCTCGACCGACGCCTCGGTCAGGCCGTCGGCGAAGGTCGCGCGCTCGAGAAAACGCGGCTGCTGCTCGCCCGCGCGCAGCAGGTTGTCCGCGCTGGCGGCGGCGTGATCGCGCAGGTTGGCTCCGAAATAGTGCGCCAGCTCGGTGAACGCTGCGGTCGGCACGAACGCATCGCAGCGCAGCCGCACCGTTTCGCCGTCGAGTTCAGCGAGATCGAGCCGCAACAGTTCGTCGAGGATCGAGCGCGGATGAAAGTCCTTCGAGATCGACCACGTCAGCGCTTCGAACGACAACTCGCCGGCGTCGCGCGCGCGCAGCGGCAGGGGCCGCGGCTTGCCGTCGGCGCCGACGTACGCGGCATCCCGGCTCCACTTGGCGAACACGAGCGATGCCATCGACAGGGAGCGGTTGCCGCTCGGCTGTACGGCGCCGCGTTGGCCGAACGCGCGTACGTCCTTGCGGTGAACGCCCGAGCGCAGACTCAAGGCCGAGTCCGAGGGCTTGTCGCCGTGCCGCGCCAGGTCGGCGCGCGCCGCTTCCAGGAAGACCCGCTTGAGCGCCTGCGCAAACTGCGGGTACGTCACGCCGTTGGCGATCAACAGGCGCACCAGCGGCGCCAGGATCGTCAGCGATTCGTGGAGCAGGACGTCGGCACGCGACGGTTGCGAAGGCGGACTCAAGGCGTTGGCGGGTGGCGCGGACGCGGGAATTATTTCCTTGCCGTACGGGACGCGCAAATGCGGCATGGTGTCGCCGTACCCGCATCGTGCTAGTGCAGGCGGGTGACTGCGGCCACTGGTCGACCGGCGGCCGTTTCGGCGGGCCTGGACGGTGGGGCGATAACATCCGGCCGGCCTAATCCCTGGCGCGCGTCGATGCCCTTTTTCCCGGAACCTCCCTACACCCACGGCACGCCGAGCCGAACGGCGGTGCTGCTCGTCAACCTCGGCACCCCGGAGGCCCCGACCGCTGGCGCGCTGCGCCGGTACCTGCGCGAGTTTCTGTCCGATCCGCGCGTGGTCGAGATTCCGCGGCTGGTATGGCTGCCGATCCTGTACGGGCTCGTACTGACGCTGCGTCCGCGCAGGTCGGCGGCCAAGTACGCGACGATCTGGACGCCGCGCGGCTCGCCGCTGAAGCTGCATTCGGAGCAGCAAGCGCTGCTGTTGCGCGGCTACCTGGGCGAACGCGATCTCGATGTCGACGTGCGCCTGGCGATGCGCTACGGCGAGCCGTCGATCGCGTCGGTGCTGGCCGAGCTGCGGGCTGCGCAGACGGAGCGCATCCTGGTGCTGCCGCTGTATCCGCAGTACTCGGGCAGCACGACCGCCTCGGTCTTCGACGCGGTCAGCGCGGTGCTGGCGCGCACGCGCAACGTGCCGGAGTGGCGCACCATCCGGCACTTCCACGACGATCCCGCCTACATCGAGGCGCTGAAGAACAGCGTGCTCGCGTACTGGAGCCGGCATGGCCGTGCGCCGGACGAGGGCGGCAAGCTGCTGATGAGCTTTCACGGCGTGCCCAGGCGGGCGCTCGAACTCGGCGACCCGTATCACTGCGAGTGCCAGAAGACGGCGCGCCTGCTGGCCGAAGCGCTCGGACTGGCGAAGGACGAATACCTCGTGACGTTCCAGTCGCGGTTCGGCCGCGCCGAGTGGCTGCAGCCGTACACCGCGCCGACGCTGCAGGCGCTGGCTCGCCAGGGCACGGCGCGCGTCGATGTGATCTGTCCCGGTTTCGTCGCCGACTGCCTGGAGACGCTCGAAGAGATCGCGCAGGAAGGCAAGCAGGCGTTTCTGGCCGCGGGCGGCAAGCAGTTTCATTACATCGCATGCCTGAACGACCGCCCCGACTTCATCCGCGCGCTGGCTGACCTGGTTGCACGCCACGTGCAGGGATGGCCGGTGGCGCGCACCGATCGCTCGCGGCGCGAAGCGCAGGCGGAAAGAAGCCGCGCGCAGGCGCGGCTGCTCGGGGCGGTGCGCTAGCTGCCGGGCGTCAGCGCGTCGTCGCGGACGCGCACGCGGTCGCCGACGTCGAAGCCGCCGGCCGAATGCCTGACGGTGCGTAGCGAACCGTCGTTCATGCGCACCTCGAGCGCGAAGCCGTCCTCGGCTCCGACGACACCCGGCTCGGGGGCTGAAATTCGCCGGATCGACACGATCACGCCGCAGTCGGCGCATGAAGCCGGCGCCGCGGCCGGGCGCGCTGCCGGCGCTGCGCTCGCGGCTTGTGCGCGCTGCGTCCGCGGGGCGTTGACCGCCACGATCGCCGCAACGGCAGCGATCGCCACGAGCGCCAGCGGCGTCTGACGGCGGAAGCTGTCGCCCGCGGCAGCGCGACGCTCGTCCTTCGAATCAACGACTTGAGTGTCCGGAAAGACGGTCATAGCGGCCGGATTGTGAGCGGCACTTGCCGGCCGGCGGAAGATCATCCGATCACGCGTTTCGGCGAGAACGCACGCACTAGGCCACCTCGCGCAGCGCGGGATGCGATGGCGATCGCGCACCCGCTGTTGTGCATGCGCGACGCTGCTTACGCGCCGCCGCGGTCCTCGGGGGTCGCGACTCGACGCTCCGCGACCGGACGGCCATCACGCAACAGCAGCGCGTCGCCCTGCAGGCGCACTGCGTCGCCGCTGCGCAGTTCTGGTGGCGTGCTGCGAGTGACCGTGCGTACCTGGCCGTCGTCCATGCGTACATCGACGTCGTAACGCACCGTCGCACGCGCGCGCTTCTCGACTTGGTGCCCGGCGACCGCGCCGCCGATCGCGCCGAGGATCCGCGCCACGTCGCGGCCGCTGCCGCTGCCGATCTGATTGCCGATCACGCCGCCGACGACACCACCGGCGACGGCACCGATACCGTTGGTCCGGCCCGGACTGCGCACTTCGCGTATCGCGACGACGGTACCGCACTCGGAGCAGGCAGGCGGGGCCACGGGCCCGGTGGCCAGCGCGGGCTCGATCGACGCAGGTTGGATCGGCGCGTGCTGGATCGCGGCCGGTTCCGACGCCGATTTGTCAGCGATCTGGGGCGCGGGCGTCGGTGCAGTGTTGCGGGCAGTGTGTCTGGCGCTCGCGGTCCTGGCTTTGGGTACAGGTGCCGCGGTTGCGGGCGGCGTGTGCGCGGCGGGCTCGGGAGCGTGTGCGGCAGCCGCGGCCGCGGCTGTCACGACGGCCTGCTCCGTGCCGGCGAGGTGCCGCACTGAAACACGCTCGCTGACCACCATCACCGCGGCCAGCGCACTGGCGCCGATGACGGCCAGCGCCGCAGCGATCAGCAGAGGGTGAAGCTTTGGCGCGGTCGCCCGCGCGGAAATCGGTGCTGCATCGTTCACGTTCGGCTCCGTTTGCTGCGTTGAGGCTGCGTCGATCAACGCGCCGCTGCGCGTTGCGGGCGACACCGGGACGTCGCCGTGTGTAACGAGTTGTTGTTCTGTGTCGCGCCAATCCCCCCGAGTGGCTGCGTCATTGAGCTTTGCCCAATTTCGCGACACCGCCACCTTGCGAGTGCGTTCCGGCGTCGCCGGCGCCGGTTCCGTCATCGCGGGCAGGGCGGGGGATCTCGGCGTTACGCGCGCGAGCGATTCCTCGTCTTCGGCGCGGAATGAGGAATGTCACTGCCTCGGCTCGACGGGCGTCGCGGGGTCGGAATGACGAAAGCACCGCCCGGAACGGCTCTTCGTCATCCCGAGCAGCGCGAGGGATCTCGGCGATGCGAGCGTCATTCCTCGCCTTCGGCGCGGAATGACGCGGGGCGGGTGGCTCGGAATGGTGAGGGCTGGTCGGCTCGGAGGAGTGACGACGGCCGAGGGCTGTGGACGCTGGGCGGTTGGCACGTGTCGCGCCGACGAGCAGCGCTCATCCGTTACTTCGCTTCGAACTCGCCGGCGCCCCCAACGTAGTCCGCAGCCAGCGCGAGCGCGCGCTGCGCCGTCGCATCGTTCGCGAGGTAGGCAAGCCAGAACGCCGTCGTCAACGAGCGCGTCAACCGCACGTGCAGCGCGTCGCGCGCCGGATCGTCCGCGGGCCGGCGACGAGGGGCGCCGTTGAAGACCATGTGGTCGGCACCGGCAAGGTTCAGCAGGTACTTGTCGCCGGCCGGCATGCCTTGATACGGGATCAGCCGCTGCGACGGCGGCACGCCCAGTCCCAGGCCGACGCGCCCATCGGCCGTGCCGGTGATGCTGAAAAACGGCCGCTCGATCGCGGCGAACTGCGCAACCGCCGACGCTGATCGGGCCGACGGGCTGAAGGCGACAAACGCACGCAGGCGCCGATCCGCCAGCACGAGTCCACGCGCCGCGCGCCCGTAACCCTGACCGGCGATCGCTTGCGTCGTGACCGCGCCGAACGAGTGCCCCGCCATGCCGATTCGCTGCAAGTCGATGTGTCGTGCCAGCGGGTCGCCGGCGAGCTTGCGCCGCTCGAGTTCGTCGAGCACGAACTTCACATCCTCCACCCGGGCGAGCAGTTGTTCCGCGCCGGCCGCGCTGCGCAGCGCCGCGGCTGGGCGCGATGCCGATTTCCAAACGGATTCGTCGCTGCCGGGATGCTGCAGGTGGATCACGACGAAACCGTGGCTCGCCCAGTGCTCGCCCCAGTAGCGTCCGCTGTCGAGCGAACCGCCCAAGCCGTGCGAAAACAGGATCGCCGCACGTTCGCCCTCGCCGTCCGGCAGCCGCGCGCGCAGCGGCAGTTCGCGCTTGCGTCGGGTGTCGAACCAGCGCAGATCGCTGACCGTCGCGGCATGCGCGCCCGGCGCCTCGAGCGCCTGGAGGACCTGTGCATCGGCCGCTCCGCCTGCGCAGGCCAGCGCCAAGGCTACGAGCGCGGCACGCAGCCGCACGCGGCCGGCGGCGGATGCTTGCTTCATGGGCAGAAACTTACCGCGGCGCGGCGTTGGCGCCTACTTCAATCGGCCGCGCCACATCCGTGACGAGGCTTGAAATCCGCCGGTGAGCCCCCAGAATCGGCCAAATGGTTGATTCATTTCGTCGATAACGAGCGAGCACGGAGGAACCATGGCAGTGCCGGAGCACACTGCGGAAGCTCAAGTCACGGCTACAGCGCCGGCCGAAGGAGTCGAGGGACAGCCGGCGGCACTGCCGTCGGCCAGCGTGGTCGAGGTCGAAAAGGAGCTGCAGGCCGCGCTCGCCACGGCGGCCGAGAACTACGAGCTGTATCTGCGCGCCAAGGCCGAAACCGAGAACATCCGACGTCGCGCGCAGGAGGACATCGCCAGGGCTCACAAGTACGCGATCGAGTCCTTTGCCGAGAACCTCGTGCCCGTCGTCGACAGCCTCGAAAAGGCGCTCGAGACGCAAAACGCGACGGTCGAGTCGATGCGTGAGGGTGTGGCGCTCACGTTGCGCCAGTTGAAGGCGGCCTTTGACAAGGGCCAGCTCACGGTCATCGACCCAAAAGGCGAAAAATTCGACCCGCATCGTCACCAGGCCATCTCGACCGTTCCGGCGGCCGAGGGATGTCCCCCCAACCACGTCGTCGCCGTGCTGCAGAAAGGATGGATGATCGCCGACCGCGTCTTGCGGCCGGCGCTCGTCACGGTCGCGCAGAGCGAGGCGGCGAGCGCCGGGGGCGGCAACGGCGCTTGAAAGTGCCCGTGCGCAGCCTCACGTAGGCAACGATTTGGTTCACTGTCACGGTTCGGATTCTGCAGAGGGGACTATGGGAAAGATCATCGGCATCGACCTGGGCACGACCAACTCGTGCGTCGCCGTCATGGAGGGCGGTCAGGTCAAGGTCATCGAAAACAGCGAGGGTTCGCGCACCACGCCGTCGGTGGTCGCCTACATGGAGGACGGTGAGATCCTGGTCGGTGCGCCGGCCAAGCGGCAGGCGGTGACCAACGCCAAGAACACGCTGTACGCGGTCAAGCGGCTGATCGGGCGCCGCTTCGAGGAAAAGGAAGTCCAGAAGGACATCCATCTGATGCCGTACAAGATCGTGCGCGCGCCCAACGGCGACGCGTGGATCGAGGTGCGCGGCAAACAGATCGCGCCGCCGCAGGTCTCCGCCGAAGTGCTGCGCAAGATGAAGAAGACCGCCGAGGACTACCTGGGCGAGACCGTGACCGAGGCGGTGATCACCGTGCCGGCGTACTTCAACGACAGCCAGCGCCAGGCCACCAAGGACGCGGGCCGCATCGCCGGCCTGGAGGTCAAGCGCATCATCAACGAGCCGACCGCGGCCGCGCTCGCGTTCGGCCTGGACAAGGCCGGCAAGGGCGACCGCAAGATCGCCGTCTACGACCTGGGCGGCGGCACGTTCGACATCTCGATCATCGAGATCGCCGACGTCGAGGGCGAGAAGCAGTTCGAAGTACTGTCGACCAACGGCGACACGTTCCTCGGCGGCGAGGACTTCGACCAGCGCATCATCGACTACGTCGTCACCGAGTTCAAGAAAGAAGCGGGCGTGGACCTCTCCAAGGACGTGCTCGCGCTGCAGCGGCTGAAGGACGCTGCCGAGAAAGCCAAGATCGAGCTGTCCAGCTCGCAGCAGACCGAAATCAACCTGCCGTACATCACGGCCGACGCGTCGGGGCCGAAGCATCTGAACCTGAAGCTCACGCGCGCGAAGCTCGAGGCGCTGGTCGAGGATCTGATCGAGCGCACGATCGAACCGTGCCGGCTGGCGATCAAGGACGCCGGCGTCAAGACGAGCGACATCGACGACGTGATTCTCGTGGGCGGCCAGACCCGCATGCCGAAGGTGCAGGACAAGGTGCGCGAGTTCTTCGGCCGCGAACCGCGCAAGGACGTCAACCCGGACGAGGCGGTCGCGATCGGTGCCGCGATCCAGGGTGCGGTGCTGTCGGGCGAGCGCAAGGACGTGCTGCTGCTGGACGTCACCCCGCTGACGCTCGGCATCGAGACGCTGGGCGGCGTGATGACGCCGATGATCAAGCGCAACACGACGATCCCGACCAAGTACTCGCAGGTGTTCTCGACCGCCGACGACAATCAGCCCGCGGTGACGATCAAGGTCTACCAGGGCGAGCGCGAAATGGCCGCCGGCAACAAGCTGCTTGGCGAGTTCAACCTCGAGGGCATCCCGCCGGCGCCGCGCGGCATGCCGCAGATCGAGGTCACGTTCGACATCGACGCCAACGGCATCCTGCACGTATCGGCCCGCGACAAGGCCACCGGCAAGGAGAACAAGATCACGATCAAGGCCAACTCCGGGCTGACCGAGGAAGAGATCCAGCGCATGGTGCGCGACGCCGAAGCCAACAAGGCGGAGGACCATCGCCGTTTCGAACTCGCGCAAGCCCGCAACGCCGCCGACGCCGCTGCGCACGCGACCCGCAAGGCGCTCGCGGAGCACGGCGACAAGCTCGATGCCGGCGAGAAGACGAAGATCGAGGCTGCCCTCAAGGACATCGATGAGGCGCTGAAAGGCGACGACAAGGCCGCGATCGAAGCGAAAACGCAGGCGCTGCTGGCCGCTTCGCAGAAACTCGGCGAGAAGATGTATGCGAGCATGCAGGGTGGCGAAGCGGCGGCGGGCGCGACCGCCGGCGCGGCACCCGGCGCGGGCGGCGAGTCGAAAGCGAAAAACGACGACGTGGTCGACGCCGACTACAAGGAAGTCAAGCGCGGCTGACGCGCCCGACGCGTGCCTCGCGCCGAGTGGCAGCGAACGACACCGTCGTCGTCGCTGCCGCTCGGCGTTTGCGCGTAAGTGAGGTCTTGAGCTGACGATGGCCAAACGCGATTACTACGACGTGCTCGGCGTCGCGAAGGACGCCTCCGAAGAGGAGATCAAGAAGGCGTACCGCAAGCTGGCGATGAAGTATCACCCCGACCGCAACCAGGGCCGGGAGGGCGCCAGTGCCAAGGAAGCGGAGGAGAAGTTCAAGGAGGTCAAGGAGGCGTACGAGATCCTGTCCGACGCTTCCAAACGCGCGGCCTACGATCGGTTCGGGCATGCGGGCGTCGATGGCGGCGCGGCCGCCGGCGGCTTCGGCGGCGCGCACGGGTTCGGCAGCTTCGCCGACGCGTTCGGCGACATCTTCGGCGACATCTTCGGGGCGCGCGCCGGCGGCCGCAGCAACGCCTATCGCGGCGCCGATCTGCGTTACAGCATGGAGATCACGCTGGAGCAGGCCGCGCGTGGTTTCACGACCGACATCCGTGTGCCGAGCTGGGACAACTGCGAAACCTGCGACGGCAGCGGTGCGAAGCCGGGGACCAAGCCGCGTACCTGTTCGACCTGCGGCGGCAGCGGCGCGGTGCGCATCACGCAGGGCTTCTTCTCCATCCAGCAGACCTGCCCGACCTGTCACGGCAGTGGCCGCGTGATCGCCGAACCATGCGCGTCCTGCGGCGGCGCCGGGCGCATCAAGAAAAACAAGGTGCTCGAGGTCAACATCCCGGCCGGCATCGACGAAGGCCAGCGCATCCGGCTCGCGGGCAAGGGAGAACCGGGCATGAACGGCGGCCCGCCGGGCGATCTGTACGTCGAGATCCGCATCAAGCCGCACGAGGCCTTCCAGCGCGACGGCGACGATCTGCACTGCGAGGTACCGGTGTCGATCGTCACCGCCGCGCTCGGCGGCGAGGTCGAGGTCGGTACGCTCGACGGCAAGGTGAGCCTGACCATTCCCGAGGGCACGCAGACCGGCAAGACTTTCCGGCTGCGCGGCAAGGGCATCAAGGGCGTGCGTTCGAGCTACCCCGGCGACCTGTACTGCCACATCACCGTCGAGACGCCGGTGCGGCTCACGGAAAAGCAGAAGAAGCTGCTGCGCGAATTCGGCGCGTCGCTGCAGGAAGGCGGTGCCAAACACTCGCCGCAGACGAAGGGCTTCATGGACCGGATGAAGGGGTTTTTCACCGCGGAGTGAAGCCCCTCCGCGCGCCTGCGTGTTCGGCGCTCACAGCCGCACGTGCCGGCGCGCTGCACCGACCCGACCGACCGTTCGACCACGGCGGCCAGCATGACCGCGCCGTTCGTGAATCCGCGGTCGCATCATTGGCACGGCGATCTCATACTCATCGTCGTGGCCTTGCCCAAACGCCCGGTGCGCGTATGCCTCCGCCCTCGTCAATCCGAGCCAAAGGCGAGGAATCTGCTCCGCTCGCCGTGCCGAGATCCCTCGCGCGGCTCGGGATGACCGATCGGCGAAAGCGAGGGTGACGCGAACTCGCAAGGTGGCGGTGTCACGAGGTTGGGTAATCCTCCATACACCGAGCTGTTCAAGATCCGGAGACATCGTCATCCGGCAGTCAGGCTTCGGGCAGCGCGACTACCTGATCCGTGATCGCGAGCGACACGGTCCTTCGTCCCGCTGACCGTCCCGCTTCCGCGCCGCGTCCGCCTTCCGAGCGGCGTCCGTCATCCCGTGCAATGGCTTCGTCATCGCGAGCGCAGGGTTTGTTTGTCATCCCGAGCAAAGCGAGGGATCTCGCCGTTGCGAACGGCTGAGAAGGTGTGAAGATTTCGTCGCGAGCGGGCCGCTGGCTAGGCGCACGCAGCCGCAGGGCCGAGACATATCAA